>DTYH01000248.1 GCA_012961955.1 Desulfobacterales bacterium
GCATCGAGAGGTGGTGATTCTTGGGGATCAAGAGATGGAGATAGGAGAAGCAGTCTTTGACGCGGATTTTGTAATCAATATTCCTGTCATGAAGACCCATGCACAGACCCGGGTTACCCTGGGGTTGAAAAACCTGAAGGGATGTCTCGCCCCTGAGTCCAAGAAGAAATGTCACATAGAACTTAACCTACATAATGCCATTGCCGAATTTAATACTCATATTCCCTGCGACCTTGTTGTTCTGGACGCCCTCACAGCCATGGAGACAGGCCCCACACCGGTAAAAGAAGATTCCGTAAAAGAGATGGGGCTGATACTAGCTTCCAAGGATCGGCTGGAGTGCGATGTGGTAGGTAGTTATCTTTTGGGATATGAAGCCGCAAGTGTTCCACATATAGCAAGATATGCAGAACTTGTTGGCAGATCAGCAGATTTAGAGAAAGTGGAGGTATTGGGTGAGGACATTGACCAATATCGTCTTAAGCTTGATTATTATTTCAACTGGGCCGAACATATGATAGAAAATTTCGATATTAAGGGACTCAGGATGCCGTATTATGGCGATCATCTCTGCTCGGCCTGCGGATTTAATCTATATGCAGGATTGTTGTACTTTTGCAGGGAAAACAGGGGGGCATCATTTGACAATGTAGAGTTTTGCTCTGGTTTATCCGTAAGACCATCAAAGGGAGCCAAGAAGGTAGCACTTCTGGGGAAATGTGCAGTAAAGGCAAACAAGGGATTAAAAGATGCGATCAAGATCGGTGCCTGTCCACCTGACCCGAAAAAGATGGCTGAAAAACTAACTGAGGCCTTGAATAAATGAGCTAAAAAAAGGAGAAGAGGTATGAAAAGTGACATAGTTATTATAAGTGCTTGTAGGACCCCTTTTGGACGTTTTGGAGGATCCCTCAAAGATATCGATGTGTACGACCTTGCTGCAATAGCTATGAAAGAATGCGTGGAGCGGATCAAGATAGATAAGAAGGAAGTCACAAATGTCTTTTGGGGCGTTGGAGATACAAGCCAGTGTAAGGATGTCTATACCCCTGTACTGGCAAGACAGGCCTTACTTAAGGCCGGCATGCCAGCAGAGACTACCTCTTTGAGTCTGGATAAGGCCTGTGTCTCAGGTACGAGTGCGGTACAACTCGGCCTTTGGGCACTCCGGTTAGGTGAAGCGGATATAGCCCTTTGTGGTGGGTCGAATTCATTCTCCCGGGAACCGCTTATCTACCGTGGCCCTCGCTGGAGCGGTTTTCGGATCGGAGACGTTAAGCTTGAGGATCCCCTATTCGAATTGGGATATAGGGATTACAATCCTGTCGCAGTAGATGCCGGGGAAGTGGCACTTGAATATGGAGTGACTCGCGAAGAACAGGACGAATGGGCATTTTATAGCCATAAGAAATATGGAGAGGCGCATGCTGCTGGAAAGTTCAAGGATGAGATGATGCGAATGGAGATTCCTCAAAAAAAAGGCGAGCCCATAATCTTGGAGATAGACGAACAATACCGGCCCAATGTTTCATTAGAAAGGCTGGCTGCTCTACCCACCATATATGGAAGCCCTACCATAACCGCAGGTAATGCCCCGGGACTAAACGATGGCGCGTGTGCCATACTCATTGCCACTCGAGAGAAGGCTAAAGAACTTGGGTGTGAGCCTATAGCCACATTGGTGGACATCACAAATGCCGCGCTTGACCCGAGGATGATTGCCGCAGTCCCCGCCCCTTCCATTGAAAAGGTACTGAAGCGAAATAACTTGGCGCTAAGGGATATGAAGGTAATCGAGATCAATGAGGCATTTGCGGCAATGCCATTGGTTTCAAGTAAAATACTCTCCGATCATGGCCATGGCGATCTGGAAGAGATCCGTTCTAGGATCAATCCCAATGGTGGAGCCGTAGCTATTGGGCATCCAAACCCCGCTTCCGGGGCACGTTTGATCATGACCATGGCCTATGAGCTCAGACGTCGCGGCGGTGGTTATGGAGTCGCTGCTATCTGCGGTGGTTTGGCCCAGGGAGATGCAGCCATTATCAAGGTAGAATAAGTTGTAACGCATCTACGATACCCCGCGAAAGGATTAAGGCAGATGCCAATACACCTTTTTTTGCATGAGTGCAAACCCGAAAACTCGGCCTGTTAACTTTGAGGGTCTCCTAAAAAGTCTAATTTCTCTCTCAGCGTGAACAAAAATGAGTTTTTACGAAACCACCAACTTTGAGGAGCAACGAAAAAGTTTTCTACGCACGCCTGTGCGCTCGGCTGTGGCACCCAGGGCTCCTGGAGTTCCGGCATACGGTAATGTCATTGTGTCAGTACTCTTTATACTGGCTATACAAAATGTTTCCTAAATTGAGTGTTACAGGTTTTGATGTCATTACCAATCTAGTGTAATTTCAGCCACTTGTATTGCCTAGTTCTCCGAACCAGAGTAACCCACTCGGTGGAAATTCCCAAATTGTAACTCTTTAGCTCCTTGAAAGGAGTAGTAATCAGTCAATTTTTACAAAACGGGAAATTGTTACCCTTTTTGTAACTGTTCACGAGGAAAAGAAGAAGCTTCCTCCGTGTGACAGTTACAAATTTTTTACTAATGGAAAAGATGTATTGGCGCCTACTTGAACCTTATTATTGCCTTGAAAGACGGAACGGGATAAGCGAATATTTACGGTTGTAGGGCGAACATTTTAGTTAGTTATAGATCAAGATGAGGCGTGCGAAGGAGATTATCTGAGGGTTTGACGCGTCAGAAGACCACCGACGTGGTCGGAGGAAGCCTATTTGCCAGCAGACATAGGGGGGATCTAATGAAAATACTCGGTTTTTTAGGTAGTCCAAGGAAGGAAGGAAACACCGCTATATTGATGAATGAAGTACTATCTGAGGCTAAAAAGGGAGGGCATGAGGTAAATATTTACTACCTAAACGAAACGAATATCCAGGGTTGTCAGGGTTGCCTGCACTGTAAAAAACATGGTGGGTGCCGCATAGATGATGATATGCAATCTATATATGACGAGATTCAAGCTGCCGATTCCATTGTATTCGGAACTCCCGTGTACTGGGGAGGCGAGTCAAGTCAATTTAAAACCTTCTTTGACCGCTGGTTTGCCTTTATTATTAGCCCACCACCCAACTACGTGGTTTCCTTAAGACCTGGTAAAAAAGGGGTATTCTTTATTACCCAAGGGAGAGAAGAAGAGGATATGTTTCAATATTTACCAAAAAGATTCTCTTCTATCCTGAAGGGGATGTTAGGGTTTTCTGCTGTATACACCTTTGTCGCCCCTGGGTTGAGAAAGGTGGAGGCAAAGGAAAGACCTGAGCTTTTAGCTAAGGCAAGGGAAGCAGGAAAATTCTTAATCTCATGAGAGATTCTTAGCCGTTTACCGGGTGTGGCATCCCGGTGAACGGCTGAAAAACTTAGGATTCACGACGTTATGTCGAGACTCACTCTTAACGGAGTACACAAGATCGAGATCCCTACCAGTTTTTCAGTTGGTAACATTAACGTCTATATCCTGGACGGTCCCTACTTATCAATGATTGACGCAGGGATAAAGACTGATGAAGCCCTTTTCACTCTAGAGAGAGAACTTTACAAAATGGGCCGCAGGATAGAGGATATCAAAAAGATATACCTTACACATTCCCATGTGGATCATTGTGGTCTTTCGCAGAGGATCTCTCAAATCTCGGGTGGAAGGGTGTTTCTCCATAGATATGATCGATACAAGGCTGTATCAAGTTTTAAAGAGTTGTTTGACATAGAATACAGATTGTATAAGTCCTATTTCCATGAAGCAGGGCTATCCCCATCCTTCTGGCAAACGTTCGTAAGGGAGATGGAAGAGGTATGGACGACCTTTTCTGAGCCAGCATCCTCAGTGGATACGATCGAACACGGTGAGATTGTAGAGTGTGGAGAACGGAAACTAAAAGTCTTACACCTTCCTGGCCATTCCCGAGGTTCTCTGTGCTATCTCGATGAGGATTCCCGAATCCTGTTTTCCGGTGATCATTTACTGGACAGGATCTCTCCAAACCCACTACTTGAACTTTATTCCAAGATAGAATACGGCTACAGAAGTCTTGAGACGTACCTGAATTCCTTACATATAACCAGAAGGTTGGATGTGGATCTGGTATTGCCAGGACATGGTGATTTTATCGAGGATCATCGTAAGTTGATTGACCATATACTAAAGCATCATCAATATCGGGCAGAGAGGATATTGGATACTCTGGCAGAAGGGGAAAAGACAAAATCAGAAATCTGTGATATCCTTTTCGGACGGCTCGAAGGGCGAGAGGTTCTACTGGGACTTTCCGAAGTGGAAGGGCATCTAGAACTCCTTGAAACAAGAGGCGATATAATTAAAAGAAAGAAGAACGGGCATCTTCTTTTTTATAAAAAGGGCTAAGAAATCATGCCTATCCTAAATCCCTCCCCACGTTACCAACTATCGCTAACTTCAGCACTTTAGCTCCTTGAAAAAGGTTATAGCCGCTAACTTAATCTGAGAGGACAATAGTAATAAATGGAAAAATTCTTAAATCCCGAATCTGTTGCGCTTATTGGTGTCCCGAGTAGGACAGGCGTGGGGGCGTATAATAACCTGGAGATGTTACTCCGCTTTGGTTACAAAGGAAGAATATATCCTGTAAATCCAAAGGTCAAGGAGTTGTGCGGTCTTAAATGTTATTCAAATGTTAACGAAATACCGGATGTCCCTGAGCTGGCAGTGATCTCAGTCGGAAGGGACAGGGTAATGGATGTTTTACTTCGATGCGTGGAGATGAAGATTCGTCGTTTCGTCATTATAACTCAGGGGTTTGCTGATGCTGATGAACAAGGAAGGAGGCTTCAGAAGAGCTTTTCAGAACTAGCAAGGGCTCGGAATGTCAAAATTGTAGGCCCGAATACCATAGGGATCTACAATGCTTTTACGGGTTTTACCACCGCATTTGTAGAACTAAAAAGGCCCTCTCAGCCTCCGCCCGTGACAGTGGTAACTCAGACTGGTGTCATCCATGGGGCCGTGGACTCATTCTGTGAGGATGGTCTTGGAAAGGCGATCGACCTTGGTAACATGTGTGATGTCGATTTCGTAGACGTACTGGAATACCTGGAACACGACCCTCAAACCAAGGTCATTGCCCTGCATATGGAAGGGATGAAACGGGGTAAGGAGTTTGTGGATATTGCTCGACGGGTATCGCGTCGGAAGCCGATCCTGGTTCTTAAAACGGGAAGAAGCAAATTGGGAGCAAAAGCGGTCCTATCTCATACAGGGTCACTGGTGGGAGAGGACGTCCTATTTGATGCCGCGTTTGAGCGTGCCGGTTTACTCCGTGTAATGGATACTATGGGGTTCAAGGATGGAATAAAGGCATTACTCCATTTACCCCCTATGAGGGGTAATCGCATTGCCGTCATTACCACTACTGGCGCGGTAGGAATCATGGCAGCCGATATTGCGGAAGAGCTGAACTTAACCTTTGCCAAACTCCCTCCGTCTCTGCCGGAATTGATCCTAAGAGGCACGCCTGGTTGGATACAGCTTAACAATCCTGTTGATATCTGGCCAATAGGGATGATCAGAGGGAAGTTCATGGAGACATACGAAACCACACTTCGTGAACTTGTCCGATCACCGGATGTGGACGGTGTTGTAGGAGTAGCAATAGCTACCAAGTCCCGCATTCATGCAGACCTCGACCTGGTAGAGAGGGTGGGTCGCATTCAGGCGGAGAGTGGGTACAAGAAACCGGTTGCATTCTGGCTTTACATGGACGACGTTGCTCGGGCAAGTAAGCGTTTTGAAGGGATACGAGGTGTGGCCTGTTTTCCATCCATTGAGAGGGCGATCAAGGCTCTCTACTTCTGTTATCGGTATCATATTCTTTCGTCTCAGGCAGGACCGGTGACTAGGGGGACCAGGGCTTAAAGGTTACTGGCATCCCTCATCAGCCTGCGGACCTTATTCCATGATCAATATGTGGGGCTTTGTTTCAATCCGAGAGCTTTGTACAACCTCTCTGGGGGTTTCCCCCGCTCTCAAGTGACAGAAAACCTAAAGGTTTCCGCCCAGTCGTTTCAAGAAAACCTCACCCCGTAAACAGTTATATTTTGTGTAACATTTTAACATTTTGAAACAAGCCGGTTCCATCAGATTCAAGCTATAGTTACGAGACAGGATACAGGACGTAGGATCCATGACGCACTGGCCGGGAAGACTTTACAGGTAAGTATAGTTTGCGCGCAAGCCTTTTATAAGCAAAACCAAATATAGTGTGGCATTTCATATGTTATATGTCACCGAAACTGCGAGTGGGCGTAAAACCGCCTTATAAACATTGTCAGCGCACGGAGGTTAGGGCTGTTTACTCTATATCGGTTTTTGCACCCAGCCCATAATTATAACGAGTTTTGCCTGATGCTATACAATCTTGCATCCTGCGTCCCGTATCGTATGTCGCATATTCAGTATTCGAGTGGTCCTTTGATCGGGCCGGTCTTGTTTCAATAGGCTAAATTGTTACCCTCGGTTTTTATTGTTGACAACAATCACTGTTTAAAGTACGTTTGCATAGTAAAATATTGTATATAAGTAAAATGAATAACGGATGGATAACTAGGGATATATATACATCTCTTTCTGGGCATTAGGCCCAGAAATATTATACTTTACGAGTAACTTTAGATAACCTGTATTGGTAACTACCTAAAACCAAAAAGGGGGTTAGTAAGATGGAAGCAGAAAGGAAGAAAAAGAAAAGGACCTCTGCAAAGACCTTGCAGACGGCGCGCGAGGCGGGGTATTTTGGTAAAAAGATGTTACAAAATGCCCTAAAGGCTAGAGAGGAAGGTCGACCGACAGCATGGTCTATGGTTACCTGGTGGGAAGGTGAGCTGATTGCAAAGGCTATGGGTGTTGAGTTGGTCTTTCCAGAAAACTGGGGGGCATTTTGTGCCTCTGTTCGTGCTGCAGAACCCCATCTGGATCGAAGTCACGGAGAGGGCTTTCCTTCCACCCTTTGTGGCTATGCCAGAAATTGTCTAGGCTATGCCAGAAATATGGCAGACAACAATCTGGAAGTCCCTCCGGACGCCCCTGGCGGAGGCTTAGCAAGGCCAACATTCCTTTTGAGTTCTGGTGCCGCATGTGATGCCCGTTATAAATGGTTTCAGGCACTGGGGCGCTATCTAGAGGTCCCTGTATGGACACTTGAACTCCCTCATACAGGGGTCAAGGAATACTTTCTGCCGGGAAATAAAGAGCACAATATAAGATTCATCGTGAGCGAGTTAAAAGAATATGTTGCTTTTCTAGAAAATCTCCTTGGTAAAAAGTTGGATTGGGACAGATTGAGCGAGATAGTGGATCAGACCTTTAAGACACTCCGTATAGCCTATGAGGTGGATCTCCTCAGGAAGGCTGTGCCTTCTCCTATGGTTGCACAGGATTTCTGGTCGATTATGATCCCTCACCTTTACCTTCCAGACGATCCGGAAGCCTATGAATTCTATAAAAGGGTATACGATGAGGTAAAATACAAAGTGGATAATAAGATCGCTGCTATCCCCAACGAAAAATACAGGATGATGTTCTCTGAACTTCCACCTTGGCATACCCTTGGCTTCTTTGATGAGATAGCTGAAAGGTATGGAATAGCCTTGGTGATTGAAAGCTGGAGTTATCACGCCATCCCTCCCATTCCCGAGGAGGAACTTGAGGGAGTCACAGATCCATTAGAACTGATCGCCCGGCTTACATACAGGATGTGGACCGGATATAACGAGACTGCCCTTGAATATGGTGTGGACCCCGGCTTTTTTATGTCAGCATATCTTAAGTGGGCCAAGGAATATCGAGCAGACGGCCTGTTCTGTCATCCCCTCATGTCATGTCGTCCAGCCACGTATACGTTATTGCACACAGGAAATGTATTAATGGATAAATTTAAGGTTCCGTCGGTTGTAATCGATGGTGATATTGTTGATCTGCGCGTATTTAACGAGGAAGAGGCCTTTTCAAAGGTGGAGGCGTTTGTTGAAACCATGGACCACTACAGAGAAGTAAGAAAAAAAGAAGGACTTCCGTGGTAATAAAGAAAGGAGATTTTACCCATGACAGGAGAGAAAAAGAATAAAGGACTGGCCAGGGCTGCAGAGATATATCAGAGCCGTGACAAACGTGCCAGAGAACTGAAGGCCGACGGCAAGAAAGTGTTCGGGTATTTCTGTTGTTATCCCCCAGTAGAGTTGATGACAGCACTGGATATCTTGCCCTTTCGAATCATGGGGGATATGGATGAGCCTATAACTGTTGCGGATGCCTATCTGCCAACAATAATGTGTATCTTTTACCGGAGCTGTTTTGACATTGCTAAGAAGGGTCGATACGATTTCTTTGATGGTTTTATTGGCGCCCATGCCTGCGACGGAGCTGAAAGGGTAAGTCATATCTGGAGATATTATATCAAATCCCCGTGCAGTTTCTTTCTGGATATTCCTCACACATCACATTCTGCTGCGATCGATTTTTTCAAAGTACAGCTGAACTATTTCAAGGAGACCTTAGAGGAATTTATGGGTAAAAAGACAAGCCCTGAGCGTCTTAAGGAAGCCGTCTCCCTACACAACCGTCAGAGGGCCCTGGTAAGAGATCTGTATGATCTGAGGAAATCCGATCCTCCCCTCATTACTGGATCTGAGACCCTGCAGGTCTTGATTTCTTTAATGTGTGTTCCGGTAGAAGAAGGGAATACTATCTTGGAAGAGGTGATTGAGGAGGTCAAAGAACGTAAGGAACTTCCAGAAAAGAAAGCGTGCCGGTTACTCATATGGGGATCCCTAATTGATAATACTGCCTTTACAGATCTTATCGAAAGCTCTGGTCTGAACGTAGTTATTGAAGATACAGCTATTGGAACACGCCCATTCTGGCATGACGTGGAATTGACAGAAGACCCCATGGACGGGTTGGCTCTACATTATTTGAAAGAGTTCAGGTGCCCTCGCACCTTTAGAGAGACCGGTCCTTCCTACAGGGAAGATTTGGAGAGCAGGTTTGGCTATCTGAAAGAGTTTGTAAAGGATTGGAATGTCAACGGCGCATATCTGAATATTATCAGAAACTGTGACATCCATGGTTATGAGGTTCCGGCGGTCAGGGATTATCTAGAGGGGCTGGGCCTGCCAGTACTTGTTATAGAGCAGGATTATTCGACTGCTGCGTTAGAGCCTCTCAGGACAAGATTCCAGGCTTTTGCGGAGTCGATTGGGTAATGATATATTTTTCAGAGTGCATTGATTTTTCCCTCCCCTGGCCCTATCCTACAAGGGGAGGGAGAAATAATCGAGTGACGGACAGAAACAAACGGTTATTTTGAAGTAAGACTTTTAAAGAGTGAAAAAGGGGTTGTGTAAAGGTCTTGAGAATTAATAGTCTCGCAAAATGCCCACTTAGTGAACTAAATGGACTTTTTACGGGACTATGAAGTTTTGGAAAGGGGACAGTAATAATAAATGTTTTTCGCCGGATTAGATATTGGTTCGACCATTACAAAGATAGTGATTAAGACAGAAGATGAGATCTGGACTTCTGTTATAAGACCTACTGGTGCGGAGCACCGCCGCTTAGCACATAAGTTAATGGAGGAGGCCCTCCAAAAAGCAAACCTGACTTTTGGACAACTCGACTATATCATAGCCACCGGTTACGGGAGGATAAACGTCCCTTTTGCGGACAGGCAGGTGACTGAAATAAGCTGTCATATGCGTGGTATAAACTGGTTCTTCCCTGGAGTGAAGACAATAATAGATATTGGGGGGCAGGATTGTAAAGGGATAAAGGTAAACAATGGCAAACTGGTCAATTTCGTGATGAACGATAAGTGTGCGGCAGGGACAGGAAGATTTCTGGAGGTGATATCTGAAGCGCTCGGAGTTAAGGTGGAAGAGATAGGAGATATATCTTTACGGTCCACCAACCCCGCAAAGATTAGCAGCCTATGCACTGTTTTTGCAGAGCAAGAGGCCTTACTGAGGTTGTCTGAAGGAGTGTCTATTGAAGACATCCTTGCTGGTATTCATAGGGGTATTGCCACCCGAATCTATTCGATGGTGGAAAGGATAAATATAGAAAAGGAAGTGGCCCTTACCGGAGGCGGTGTTAAGAACGTTGGGTTACGAAAAGCGCTGGAAGAAAGGATAGGGTTTCCTGCTGTTGTTCCCCCAGAGCCGCTGATCACAGGTGCCCTGGGTGCAGCACTCTTTGCGCAGGAATATGTCGGAAGGATTGATAAAAAGGAGCTGGAAACAAGGAAAAAAGAGCGCCGACTGGAAGCAGTTACATTTTTTGGTGAGGGACCGACAAGAGGACAGAACGGGTGATGAATTCCAAGGAAACGTTATACTCAGCAGGTTTAGATATCGGTTCTGCACTGTCGAAGGCAGTGATAATGAAGAATAGGACCGTCTTATCATCAAGCGTCAGACCAACTGAAGGGAACTTCTCTCATGCGGCAAATACGGTACTTAATGATGCTCTTGAGAAAGCCGGATTATCTCACTCTGACCTCGCGTCAATTGGGGCTTGCGGCTTGGGTGCCTCGTTTCTTGCATACCCGTTTACTAAGATAACAGAGATTTCCTGCCACAGCAGGGGTGTAAACTATTTCTTCCCTTCAGTACGAACGGTCATTGAGGTCGGAAATCAGGCAAGCAGGGTTATCAACGTAACAAAAGAAGGAAAAGTAGCAGATTGTATAGTCAGCGACAGGTGTGCGGCCGGAAGTAGTCGAATCTTACAGATTATCGCTAAGGTTTTAAAAGTGGACTTAAAAGACATGGGACCGCTATCCCTTAAATCGACAAATCCTGTTAGGTTCACAACTGGTTGTGCTGTCTTTGCTGAAACAGAGGCAATTTCAAGGGTGGCCGAAGGGATGCGCAAGGAAGATATTATTGCAGGCCTCCATCAGGCTCTGGCAGCAAGAATTTCCGCTATGGCTCAGCGGATAAAGCTCAAAGAGGAGTGTGCAATCACTGGTGGAGGTGCCAAAGATATCGGACTCGTAAGGGCAGTGGAAGGAAAGATAGAAAAAAAACTCCTTGTATCGGATGATCCATTCATAACAGGTGCTATCGGCGCTGCCCTGATTGCTGTCGAGAAGTGATTATTCGTCGCGATGGAGCTTTTTTCTGCTCGTTTACGCATAGAGGTAAAATATGATGGTTTCGTAAAAAGTCTAATTTTGATCCTTCCGTGAGTAGTTTTGGCATCGGTAGATCTTTCGCTATAGTAACAGATAGCCTATAGGCCGTCATAAAGAAGTTCCGGCATGGTGGCCTAAACCCTAATAAAGGGTGTCCGCCAAGCTGTTCTCGTTTCGGGAAAGACTTCACCCAGCGAATGGTTAAAAAGGAGGACCTATTCCATGTGGATCAAGGAACCAGGAAAGGTAACGGCCCGGATCGAATTGATCGGAAGTTGGGAAAACAGCATGTATCTGGTAAAAGGGGAAGACATCATGATCATAGGGGGTGGCATGTCATTTATCATCCCCGAGTTGGAGAAACAGCTGAATCAGCTTGAGATTGACCCTGAAAGGGTTAAATATCAGCTTGTCTTACATTCCCACTTTGATCATTGTGCTGCTGTTCCGTTCTGTAAAGACAGATTCCCGAATATAGAGATCCTCGCCTCACCCATTTCAAAAAAGATCCTTTCAAAGCAAAAGATCATAGACCTCATCGAGTCATTGAACAATGAGGCGGTGGAATTAATGGGATTGAACAAAGAATATGGATCCGCGAAGTTCAAGATCGAGGCCATCCCTATAGACAGAGTGGTGAAGGAAGATGATGTGATCCACCTTGGGGATGGTGTGACAGTAAGAATCATAGAGACGCCAGGGCATAGCAAATGCTCAATTGCAGCCTACGTTGAATCTGAGAAGGCCCTCTTCCCGTCCGATTCTTTCCCCATACCCGTAGGTGAGAGCCCAAAACAACTCCTTCCCATGGCCAATGATAATTTTCCCCAGTATTTAGAGTCTTTGAAGAGGATAAGCACTCTGGACGTAGAGATCTGCTGTTTATGTCATCGTGGCGCTCTCACAGGGGGGGAGGCCAAGGAGATATTGAAAGAGGGGTTAAAGGCAGCGGAATCGTACTACAAATTGATTATTGACAAATATAAAGAGTTAGGTGGACTTGAAAATTCCGTGCCTTTCTTCGCGGAGGATATCACAAACAAGTTGAACCTGGGCTTCATAAAGGTAGATCTTATGAAGTCAGTCGCTCAAAGGATGATTGAGAGTGTGATTGAAGCAGAAGGGCTCAGATAATAATTTCAATTTTGGTAAAAGGTGTGTCAGTTTACGGCCTATTCCTGTTCTTCTGCGATATCCGGGACATTGCTGTCCCGCCATTAATGCTCAGCTTGTGGCCAAAAACAGTTAAGGATATGCCGCTGCCGTGGCCCGTTCACCCCGTTAAGTTTTCCGATAGGAACCGTGTTTAACGGGGTAAACTTTGCCCGGACGGGTGCCCCAAAAAGCTCATAGTGATTGTTCCCCTATCTCTCTCGTGACGAGAACGCTGTGAGAAGTGTATCGTGTTAACGTCCCTGAAATCGTGCTTCTCGCTTTTCGAGAAAAGATTTTACTCCTTCCCTGTGGTCTTCAGTCTGAAACAGGACTGTCTGGGCATGGGCTTCATATTCGATCTCCATCTCCAGGGATGAGGACTGACCTCGATTTAGGGCAATCTTGGTGCATGCAATCCCCAGGGGTGGGTTGTGAGCGAGCTTTTCTGCCATTGTCATGGAGGCTGACATTAGTTCGTCATGGGGAACTACGCTGTTTACATAACCTATCCGTAAGGCTTCTTCTGCATCAATGATGTCGCCAGTAAGAAGAAGTTCAGTGGCCTTGGATAAGCCCACGATTCGGGGGAGGAGATATGTAGCCCCCATGTCTGCACAGGTCAGGCCTCTACGGATAAACACCCAGCCAAACCGGGCCTTTTCTGATGCAATCCTGATATCTGCTGCCATGGTCATGGCCGCCCCTGCACCAACTGCTACACCATTGACCGCGGCAATAATTGGTTTTTCTAAATTGCGCATCTCTACTGTAATATAATTAAAATTTCTGCACATCTGACGTAGTTCGCGTGGACCAATATCGTCCCGTGTGGTGATCTCTAAGAAGTCATCCAAGTCTGCACCGGCACAAAACACTTTTCCTGCACCGGTGAGTATTATAACCCGTACATCATCATCCTGGCCCAATTCACGAAGCAAAGAAATCATCTGCTCAGGGAATTCCCATATCCGAACTGCGTTCATCTTTTCAGGTCGGTTGATGGTTATCGTTGCAACATAATCCTTTTTCTCTAAAAGTAGATTTTCATTGCTCATGACCTACCTCCGATCTCTTTTTCCAGGTGGTTTCGTTCATTACTTTCTTATTGTTTTCCCCTCTAATACATAGACTTCTGAACCTCCCGCAACCGCATGGACTTGTACGAGCCTGAGGACTGTTCAAGCCCTATTTGCAACACCGGATATCCATATGGTAGCAGGTTACCCCAAAGCTTATCTCTTTTTATGATTCTTACGATAGAATTTAGCAGACAGAGTGCTTGACGGTTTTTATCTTTACCCCGTTGAAAAAGCCCCATGCGTAACCACGGGGTCAAAACGATATATTCTACCTTGTTTTCACCCCGTTGTTAAATTTCTCGAGGGGAGCCCTGTTTAACGGGGTGAGGTATTAACGGGCTTTACTTCAACCTGAAATCTTCAACAACTGCAGTCCGTTCCACATTCCGATCGATTAGAAGCAATAATGGTAAATCCTCCCTGCCAACCGTAATCCCTGTAGTCGATAGTGACACCACCACAAGCCTGAAGTAGTTTTTGATTCATCACCAGCTTTAGATCATCCTGTTCGAGTACGTGATCATCGATCCTAGGTTCATCCAGAACCATGCCCAATCTGGGCCCCCCTCAGCCGATCCGAATGATATCGATCCTGATCGCACAATCAAGATCTCTATCACGCAGGTATTCTTCGAGCTTATCCTTTGCCTCTTTTGTAATGTTTAACATATTTCTCCTTTCAAGATGCTTATTTATTTCTAAGGGTAATAAGCCCCATCAGAAAGCTCCGTGCTCCTGTACTGGGCTTTCTAACCGGGGTAGATAAGAGATTCAAGCACGACACATCTACAGCTCGATCTCCATCCCTTCATAAACCGCTAAACATTCTAAACTTGCCTTATGACCGTCGATTATATTTTGACAGTCCTGTACCATCTCCTCCAGAGCCTCATCCGTCCTTTCCTGATTATGATGAAACAACCCAAACCTGGTCACCCTGGCCTCCAGAGCCAATCTTAAAGCATCCTTATAAACAGTATGCCCCCACCCCTTTTTTGTCTTGTATTCTTCTTCTGTGAATTCAGAATCGTGTATAAGGAGGTCAGCCCCATTACAAAAATCTAAGTAATCTTGATAACCGAGTCCTCCCGGGTGTTTAAACGTGAGTTCATTGTCTGTTAGAAAAACAAAGCACTTGTTATCTTCTACAAATTTATACCCCAAGCCCTGGTTTGGATGACTCAAGAATATTGGAGTAATCGTGATGGAGTCTATCCAAAAACTAGTCTTGCACACTTCATGGTACGAAATTTCAGCTTTAATATCCTCAAAATTTACGGGGAAGTTGGGAAATGTCATCGTCCTCGACACCATCTTTTTTAAAGTCCCCTGTGCGAACGGCCAGCCAAATATATTTATATGTGTGTCTCTGATATAGATTGGTTTGAAGAATGGAAATCCGATGAGGTGGTCCCAATGAGAGTGGGTAAACAGCATGCTGTATCTATACCGGTTTTCCTCGATCAGCATATTTCCCAATTTTCTTACACCTGAACCTGCATCAATTATAATTATATCGTCATTTTTCGATCTTATCTCTATACATGTAGTTGCGCCCCCATATTTTATGTATTCTATCCCTGAAACAGGTATTGAACCCCTGGCCCCCCAGCATCTAATAATCATTATCTACCTCCTCAGGTCTAGAGACCCACTTCGAGCCCTTTGACCGGAATAGGTGCATTTCCGATTCAGCGCCACCCTTTCTAATCTTACTTAACTCCCATTATCTTATATAAATCTTATCGTGTCAACTCCTCAATTTAATCACTCCTTTCTAGGCTGTATTTTGAGACCGTTTCGGTGATTTCAGTTGGATAGTTACCGTCAAAGCAGGCCAGACAAAAGCCTTCCTTTTTCATCCGGGTGGCCTTAAGAAGCCCTTCGAGGCTGAGATAGCCCAGACTATCCAGACCAATATAATCTCTGATCTCCTCCACAGAGTTCTGTGCCGCAATGAGTTCACCCTTGGTGGAAAAGTCGATACCGTAGAAACATGGGAACCGATGGGGTGGACAACTTACAAGCAGGTGTACCTCTTTTGCTCCAGCCTCACGTATACTCTTTATTCTGCTGCGTGTAGTAGTTCCTCGAATGATGGAATCTTCAATGAACAAAATACGCTTTCCTTGAAGTAGATGCTTCACCGGATTGAGTTTAACTCGTACACCAAACTCCCGCATGGATTGCGAGGGCTGGATAAATGTCCGTCCCACATAATGATTTCGGATCAGTCCCATCTCAAAGAGGATTTTCGATTCTTCAGCAAAACCGAGTGCGGCACAGTTCCCCGAATCAGGAAAAGGCATGATCAGATCTGCCGAAACCGAATATTCCCTGGCCAGTTGTCTACCCTGCCCTTTACGGATCATGTACACATTATTTCCAAATATGTTGCTGTCAGGGCGCGCAAAATAGATGTATTCAAATATACAAAACGCTGTTCTTACCTTTGGAAACGGCTTTAACGAATTAATACCATTATCATCAATAATAATGATTTCACCGGGTTCTACGTCTCTAATGTACTGGGCCTCTATCAGATCAAGGGCACATGTCTCTGAGGCAATTACAAAAGAATCGTTTAGAGAGCCTAGGCACAAGGGTCTAAATCCATAAGGGTCACGGGCTCCTACAAGCTTGTTCTGTGTCATTATAACCAACGAGTATGCACCCTTTACCTCACCTAGAGCCTTTATGAGCGCGCTCTCAAACCCTTCGCGAATATATTTGGCCATGAGCTGAATGATAATCTCACTGTCCATGGTCGATTGAAATATGTGACCTTCATCCTCTAGGCGAGCACGAAGACTTCGAGTATTGACAAGGTTCCCGTTGTGTCCGATGGCCAGGTTAAGCCCGCCATGCTGAACCAAAAATGGCTGAGCATTTTTTAAAAGGGAAGAGCCAGTTGTGGAATAACGAACATGCCCAATGGCTATGTGGCCTTTAAGGCTATCAAGAATAGGCTCGTCAAAGACCTCTGAGACTAAACCCATCCCCAGATGCTGTGTAACCTCTCTTCCATCGGAAGACACAATCCCTGCGCTTTCCTGGCCCCGATGCTGGAGGGCATACAGTCCGAAGTAGGCCAGTTTCGCGGCGTCCTCGTGACCATAAACTCCAAAGATTCCGCAATATTCTTTTGGTCTGCTATTCATGATCATATACTAACCTGACTGAATACTTACACAAGGCCTACTTGCAGAGGAGAGGGAAAGGTGAATTCTTGTACACAGTTGGCTCTTTGCAACCTGTGTGACCGTGAGAGACATACCCATAACAGCTCTTAAATTGCATGGAGCAAAGAGTAATGGTCTCGTAAAAACTCATCTTCCGAAAGTGAGCAAGATTGACTGATTACAACTTATCGGTCAATTCTTCAAGACACTGAGTTGCCACCAAATTTTTTGTGTTTAACCCGTTAGAAAGGTCCCGCGCGGAACATAGAGATCAAGATCGATACATCACCCTTTTTTCAGATAGGGTTTAATGCCCCCCTGCGTGAAGCTCTAACGGGGTTTACAATTGTGCTTATAAATTAAACTGAAGCTAAAAATCAAGGATATATACAACTGCGCGAAAGAATTTTGATCGTTTCGTAAAGAGTCTTTTTGCGAAGGACATTGAGCAATTTTGGTAGAGTTTAGTAACTGTTCACAGGATAGAAACTGTTCTTCTTGCCCTGGGAATGGTTACTAAAACTTGGAGAGGTCGGTTTTCACAATAGGCAGCCACTTCATTCATATTGATCGATGCACATAAACTGTTAAGGTTGGAGAACAGGAGAATATTTCGCAGGTTCTTGTACATGAAAAACAAGACCCCGAAACAGTCCGTTTCGGGGTCTTTTTGAATCGGCCAAGCCGATTTGACTTGTTTCAGTCAATGCCTCAGAGGAACGCCGACTCGGAGCCTCTGTTTGAGGAATGTGGGGAGGCAAAAGGCATTGCAGTGAATATCAGGATTGTAATAGCGGCAGCGTTCAGAGATCCGAGTTGCGTACGGCCTATCAAAGGATGTCGGCTCCAACGGACGATCTGACCCAATGGCAAATGTCCACAGCCCTCCAGGATAAGTGGGGATGGTTGCGACATAAGGAAGCACGATTTCCCACACTTTCCAAAGGTTAGAGAACATCTCTAGTTGGTCCTTTTCCTGCAACCACGCAGACAAGGCCTGGGCGGCAAAGATTCCCCTATCTTTCAAAGCCTGTCGGCAATCCTGAAAAAATTTGACCTGGAATAGTACCTTCCCTGGGCCTATTGGATCTGTGGAGTCGACCAGGATGACGTCGTAGCGATCCCTAACACCGTTAATGAACTGCGCCCCGTCCTCAAAGTAGAGATGCAGACGCGGGTCTTCGAACGCGCTACCAATAGCAGGTAGATGCTCACGTGCCACCTCTACCACCTTTGAATCGATCTCAACCATGTCAACGTTCTCCACCATTGGATGTCTCAGCACCTCACGCAGGAGGCCGCCGTCGCCACCACCTATTATGAGGACATCTCTTGGAGCGCCATGGAGGACAAGAGGGATATGGGAAAGCATTTCGTGATATGCAAACTCGTCCTTCTCTGTCGTCATGACAAGACCGTCAATGAAAAGCATGCGGCCATAGACAGGATTCTCTACTACAGTAATATCCTGATACTGACTTCGCACCCGGACGAGTTCCCTATCTATTGCATATTTGAATCCGAGAAGTAGATTTTCAGGTTCTTCTCCCTCCCAATGGTATTCCGTAAACCATCGTGTCCGTCCCTTGGCCCTTGCCTCTTGAGGCACAATCCAATCCTTTTCATTAAGCTCCTTACCTCTCGCATGTCTGCTTTTGACCACTCTCTGAGGCGAGAGCTCATCTTCAAAATATGAAATGGTTGCATCGATATCGATACGGCTACCGCACGTGAAATAGTCTAAGGCCATGTACGAAAATTCAGGCCATGAATGTAACGAAAGGTGGCTTTCTGCTATGATGATTATCCCGCTCACACCCTGGGGTTGAAATTGCTTGAAGTAGTCACCCATAATGGTTGCTCCCGACCGTCTCACCCCTTCCAGGGAGATCTTGCGCAGGAAGTCCAAGTCATTGAGACGGTCGGGATCGCACCCATAGAGGTCGAGCAAAATGTGGGTCCCCAATTGGTTCATTTCCCTCACCCTCCACTTTTAGTAATGTTTATGAGTCTTTGATGACCACGTCCCTTCACAAACGAAGTCCCTCCTTGCTAGGGAACATGCTAATTCAAAATATTTAAGTATACTAGAAAAAATCTTTTCCGTCAACAGAAAATTTACGATATTTTAACTTCGCTCAACCCAAGCTCCGTCACCTGCATATTTTCTAGTAACATCTTATTCTATTGAAACAAACCCGGCATCATCAAAAGCCAAGCCGAATACTGAGTACACGACAGGGGATGCAAGATACAAGACTGTGTAGCACCAGGCAAAACTCATTACAATTATGGGCTACGTGTGAACCCCGATATAGAGCAAACAGCCATAACCTTCGTGAGTTGATAATATTTGTAGGGGGTCTTACGCCCCACAACAATTTGGGTGCCGTATGAAATCCCACCCTGCACTTGATTTTCCTCATGAAAGGTTAGGCTGATAACTATATTTAGGTGCGATATCTTCCGGCCCAGTGCATCATATATCCTCCATCTCGCATCCTGTAGCCTGTATCGTAATTCCAGCTTGAGTTGTGATGCAACCGACTCGTTTGAGAATGCTAAAATGCTACTTTTTAAAAGCGAGACGAGCGCTTTCCAAAGTAAGAGCCAGCTACGCTGGCTTAACCTCTTCTTTAGAAAATGTGTCCAGCCCCCACACAAGTTACAAACTGCAAGATAAATTTAAAAGATAATACCTCTCCAGCCGAATGTCAAACCATAGGGTGTGCCTACCCTTGTGGCCTACCATCTCCTTGAATATTCCCGGTATATGCCAGCCAGCTTCTCTCTTACCTTTGTTCTTAGGATCTCGAGTTGTTCCGTGTTCGGAGGTTCAGTCTCCGGCACGCTGGAAGGAACCTCTATTTCGAACCCTGTATTCTCGACAACCTTCCGAGGCGAAACACCAGGATGAACCGATTCAAGGATAACCCTTTTCCGCTCCCTGTCCGCCCTCATCACGGCCAGGTTTGTTATTATTTTATATGGCCCACCAGGCCTCTGCCAATCGTTGAGACCGGCATTGAACCCCGAGCACGTAATAAAGTCGACTTTTGAGACGAAATCCCTCTTCGTATGGCTCATCTTGAACATAATAATCTTTTTTGCCATATGGTAAAGCATGGAGCTACCAGCACCGCCAGGAAACCGTATCAGAGGTTTCTGGTGTTCCCCTATAACTGTAAGGTTAAGATTACAATCCCCATCCATCTGAACGAAGGATAGAAAGAACAGGTCAATCAGTCCTCTCTGGGCC
Source organism: Desulfobacterales bacterium (assembly GCA_012961955.1). Lineage (GTDB taxonomy): Bacteria > Desulfobacterota > Desulfobacteria > Desulfobacterales > DTYH01 > DTYH01. The sequence continues at coordinate 19,914 of DTYH01000248.1, forward strand.
ATGTCAAACAACTGAGAAGACCCTCTGTCCAACGGAGAATCTGGATCACCCAGTATAATCAATTTGACATGAGGCGCTGTGGTAAGGGAAGCCAGAATGCACCCGGCAGCTGGTACCGGGGAGAGAGTGCCAATAGCTACACAAGTGCCGTCATTCACCTCTCTTGCAATGAGTGTCATAATGAGTTCATCCAACGTATAGTCTCCTTTGCCAGGACTCATTGAATGTTTGTCTCGATCATCCCGGTATTGTGGTCTCCACCCTTCCTGCTTCACAAGCCTTATGTAGTCGTCGTGGCCGGTGAGGTCATATATATAGTTTTTTAGATAGGTCCTGAACAGCTCTTCATCAGCCGCCATCTTCACATATCGGGTCATGTGATCTCGGTCTATACAATAGTATCCTGGACAACTCACAGGATGTGCACCAAAAGGAACATGAACTATGGCATAAAAATTGATCCATGAGATCAAGCGGGTCTTTTCATCTCCTACGAGCTCACCTTCTTTCACGACCTCTTCCACAGTTGCGATAGCCTTTTTTGCAGCTTTGACGGCGAGGTCGACATCCGAATGCCTTTCGATCAGCACATTCCCTCTTTCGTCGGCCTTTAATGCGTGGATAACAGAAACATCTGGCGTTATGGCCTCTACTACAACTGTTTGATGGCCTGAAAATGGGCACCTTATCACCTTGAATCGTGGTTGAACCCTCAGATAATCTGAGCCGAGTATGCCGCGCACCGGAATAAACGGTATTCCCATAGCTCCAGCCCGGAGCCCCGACAATATTGCCGGTCAGACCTGTTCTGATACCTTAACCTTTCCCTTTTGGACTTGCCGCCGGAAGTTGGGCGCCTGGCCAAACTCGTTTAGTACCACCTGAGGGGTCTCCACAGACTCCACGCAACCAGCACCTACTAGCATGTCAACGTTTATACCACCACCGGGGACGGTAAGGAGTCTAAGCCTCTTCCTGCCTTGTCTCACAAGTTCCCTTACAAAGGCCACGGGTTCCATCTGCATACGTCCTCCAACAGCCAGAAGCGAACCATCAACCACCAGCCTTGCGGCATCCTTGAGTGACAAAAAGGACGGCCCAGAGGGTCCTCCGGTCATAACTCCTCCTTTGGTATTGAGCTAAAATCGTAAGACTTTAGCCTCTTGAAACAAACCCGGCCACATCAGAAGAGAAGCCGAATACCATATATATACGATCCAGGATACACGACGCAAGATACAGGATCATATAGCGTCGGGCAAAACAATTTCGGTGGCACATGAAATCCCACCCTACATTTGGTTATAAAAGGTTATGCTCATAACTATATTTAGGTTCGATATGTTCCCGCTGAATGCATCATATATCCTACATCTTGCATCCTGTAGCCTGTATCGTAAGTTTACCTTAAGTCTGATGCAACCGGTTCGTTTCAGAATGCTAAAATCTTACCTAAAATGTCGTAACTGTTCACAGCGTGAAGTTCTTCTTGGAACGACTTGGCGGGAACCTTTACTTTTCCGTATCCCGACCTTTATAACCCAGCAGATTGGATAGGATTTCTTGGCCTTTCGCCTTCTCCGTTCTGGAGTATAAGCGCCTTTGGTTTCGTGAGTAAAGAGTTGAGAGTTAAGTTGAAGGTTAATGATCAACATGGCCTTCCTCAACTATTGACTGGAGTATGGGTAGCAGTTTCGAGTGATATATATTGTCCCACACATAGTTACGGATGACCCTTCGAAACATCCGTTGCGGTTTTAGAACATGTAGAAAATCGAGTATCTTCTGGGCGATCATCTCCGGGGGATCGTTCAGATCGAACACGCACACATCATCGCCACCAATCTCCATAAATGGCGGAATGTTTGAACACACCACTGGCAACTTAATCATACCAGATTCAAGCAATGGAATACCAAAGCCTTCCTGCCAGCTGGGCAGGAAGAGAATGTCGGCGATCAGGTAGAGGTCGCGGATCAGGATACGATCCGGGGTGATTCGTTCTCCGCTCTTATACCTATACTCTGCAAGGACTATAATATCCTTTTCTATCCTCAGCTTTCGTGCCAGCTGCTGAAGTTTATGATAATATTCCATTGTACTAGGTTCATGATGATCATACGCCCCAGTTAGAAGTAACCTCGCATTTATATTCCGATCCTGTAATGCGCGCGTAACACGAATAGATAGCTCGATATTCTTACGTGGGTGAAGTCGCGAGGGTTGTACCATTAAGAAGTCGCTTTCAAACAGATTCTGTTCCTGTATAAGCCTAACGGTGTTCGGGTCCAGCCTGAAAAACCTGATAGGATCGATCCCATTGGGAACGACATACAATCGTTCCCCCGTGCCGTATAGGTTTGAAAACTGTACTCTTCGACTCTCAGATATGACTACATAATGGATCCTCGAATTGCTACGTTTCAGAATATCCCAAGGAGTTCTATTCAGATAACTCGGATAATCGTGGTAGAAATACGGCGAATCGTGGTTCCAACTCACAATAGGTATGGAACCATCCTGTGCCAGTTGATGCAAGGCGCGTGTCAGAGGCAGGTTGAAAGGCATGGTAAGTACATTATGTGCAATAAGCAGATCGAACCTGTTAAGGACGTGGTTAAGGTAATCATGGATACGTTGAGACAGCACCTCCATCTCCTTAAGATCGTTTTCGAGTATCAGTTTGTGGGCATGCAATATGTGGTCGTTTCTGGAGTCGAGCAGCGGGTTTATTTCTACTTGATAGTCCTTTGTGAATTGATCGCCAGCACCTGTAAAGATCTTGACTTTGTGGTGATAACGGTGAAATAGGGAGGCCTGTTGACGAAGCACCTCTTCCACTCCGCCCACAACCGGCGGACACGAATAGTGCAAAAGAGCAATGTTTAAATTCTTCAAGCTGTTCTCCAAGTTTGGGTCTGCAATGTATCGATGAGATACAAAAGCGACCTCTCCAGGGTTTCGTATGAAAAATACTTGAGACCAAGCCGATAATTCTTTTCCACCAACTCGTTACGCAGTTCTTGGTTTTCCAGGACTTCGAATATCCTTCGGATGGTCTCCTTAGTCACAAATCCGTCTATTGTAATCACATCAAAACCTTTTGGCTCGATGTCTGAGATATAAATAGAATAGCGGTTGACCACGATTGGTCTGCGGTAATATATGGCTTCCAGAAACGCATTTCCAAAACCCTCGTAGCCAGATGGATATGTGACCAGGTCAGCACAATTATAGATATCTCCTATGGTATAGACCTTTTCTCCATTAGCCCCTATTCTCCTTTCAGTTCCGACCATGTGATCGATCGAGATAATCTCCACCCCCAGGTTTTGGGCATACTCCCGTATGCGTTCATGATAAATATCACCCTCATCACTAGATGAATGTGAGATTATAAGTTTTGGATTCTTCAGGTTCATTTGGTGGACGATCTCTATTGCTCGTTCAATCCACTTGCGGGGAACTACACGGGTAGGTTGCAAGATAAAGAGATCATCCTTTCCAATACCTATACGCTCCCTTAGGTCTGAGCAATATTCATCCGGAGGCGGAGGTGGCGAGGCAAAATTGTACACATTTGGAATAATCGTTTTGGATATGCCTTTGCGGTAGCTCAGTTCTTGACCTGCCATGGAGTTGATGACCACGTGCTGAATAGATGGGAGGTCTGGCGGGAAGGCCCAGTGCAGATAGTCGGTAACCCCGTTTACCAGGAAGCGGTTCCGTTCCCAGTAAAAATCGTGATGGTGGGCAATGGTTGGAAAGCCGGTTTCAGCAATAAACTCCGTTATGGCTAAGCCTAGGGGGAGGTTCATGGGTATGGCGAGCGCATTTTCGGGGATGATAATATCGATGTTGAAGTCTTTAACAAACTTGTAAATCTTCTGTTTAAGATAATCCTTCAAACCCTGAATCAATTCACTGATCTCCCGCGGACGAGTATGCTTGCCAAAACAATACCGATTGATTTCCACAATTTCGGGGTGATCGAAATGTGCTTCACTCACAATCTGGCATTTCTCCGGAGGTCGATCGCTCTCTCCAGCAAGATAGAAACATCGGTACTTGTTACGTTCCAGCACTTCAGCCCACTTTTCAGTCTCAAGAGAAACACCGTCTGTACCGGCGAGCCTTGTGGATATAAAACCCATGTTCTTAAAGCGTTTCCGTTTCATCTGATACCTCCTGCTAATCCTTCTTTCTCTTTCTTCTGGCATTATAGCTTTATCCAATTGAAGAGTATAGGACGTACCGAGCCGGAAAGTTTGAACCGCTGGAAGGTGACAGGCACCCACTGTTAGTTTAACGTGCTGGTATATAAAAACACCCTAAAGCTCTCAATCCAGTTTGAGTTAGTTAAACAGATGCCTGTTTTCTATTCTCCAGTGCTGCCCTGATAAAGGCCCGAAACAAGGGATGCGGGTCCATGGGGCGCGACTTGAACTCCGGATGAAACTGGCAGCCCAAAAACCAGGGATGATCCTTCAACTCCACGATTTCAACGAGCTCACCATCAGGGGAGGTGCCCGTCATTTTTAGACCTTTTTCTTCCAAGATCTTCCTGTACTTATTATTAAACTCGTAACGATGACGATGCCTTTCGGCGATCTGGCTTTTTCCGTAAACGCGAAAGGCAAGCGAGTCTGTTTTGAGACTGCAAGGGTACGAGCCTAGACGCATGGTGCCACCTTTTTGCGAGCACACCTCCCTCCTTTGCACCTCCCCTGATTTGTAATCGTACCATTCCTTCATTAGATATATCACTGGAAACTTTGTATTTTCATCAAATTCGGTGCTGTGGGCACCTTCGAGATGAGCAACGTTTCTCGCAAATTCGATAACGGCCATCTGCATACCAAGACAGATGCCGAGAAAAGGGATACGGTTCTCCCGCGCAAAACGTACGGCGTTAATCTTGCCTTCAATACCGCGGGAACCGAACCCTCCGGGGACCAGGATACCGTCCACAGACATCAGCATCCCTTCGACATCTTTTCCTGTATACCCTCTTTCTGCCTTTTCCAGATCTTCAGAATCTATATATCGTAATATTACACGTGCATTATTTGCAACACCGCCATGGACAAGGGCCTCATTCAGACTCTTATAAGACTCTCTGAGATCGATATATTTCCCTACTATTCCAATTGTGACCTCGTCTTCTGGATTCTTGACCTTCTTGACCAGCTCTTCCCAGTGCTTCAGTTTTGGTGCCCGGGTCCAGATATTGAGTAGTTCTACAATCTTTTCGTCCAGCCCTTCCCGATGGAAGAATAAGGGAACTTCGTATACGGTCTCTACATCCTTTGCTGTAATTACAGCATCTACGTCAAGATTACAAAACAAGGCGATTTTGGCCTTGATTTCCTTGGTAAGCTCCTTTTCCGTGCGGCAGAGTAGAATATCGGGCTGAATACCGATGCTTCTCAGCTCCTTTACGCTGTGTTGTGTAGGCTTCGTCTTTACCTCGCCAGCGGTCTTTATGTAAGGAACAAGGGTCAGATGGATGTAGATCGCATTCTGCTTACCTACATCGGAACGAAACTGTCGGATAGCCTCCAAAAACGGTAGACTTTCAATATCACCGATAGTGCCGCCTATCTCCACAATGACCACATCCACATCCTTGGCGACAAGGCGGATGCACCTTTTTATCTCGTCAGTGATATGCGGTATGACCTGAACCGTGCCCCCGAGATAGTCCCCACGCCTCTCTTTCATAATTACAGAATAGTAGATCTTTCCCGAGGTGAAGTTATTGTTGCATCCCATTTTAGCACTAGTAAATCGTTCATAATGGCCCAGATCGAGATCGGTTTCAGCACCATCGTCAGTGACAAACACTTCACCATGCTGAAAGGGGTTCATTGTGCCTGGATCTACATTGATGTAAGGGTCCAACTTTTGCAAAGTCACTGTAAGGCCCCGGCTCTCCAGAAGGGCTCCGATGGCAGCAGAAGCGAGCCCCTTCCCAAGGGATGAAAGGACGCCTCCTGTTACAAAAATGAACTTTGTTTTAAACCCCATGCCTTACCTCATAGGAAACTTACAATATGTGTTGCATGACTTCTATTTCTTGATACGATGATAGTAGTCCTGAATAGCAAGTATGCTAATGCTCTCCTTTTTTATAGCCTCAATGGCACTTACCGTGGCGCGGGCACCAGAAATGGTTGTGGTATAGGGTATATTGTATTCAAGGGCGGTACGTCGGATGGAGAAAGAATCCGCAACAGACCTGGAGCCAAAGGTGGTATTGATAACCAGTGCGACCTCATTGTTTTTCATCCGATCTACTATATGGGGTCTTCCCTCTCGCACCTTTTTTACCTCCTCGTTCTCAATACCGTAGGCGGTAAGAAAACGAGACGTACCTTTGGTTGCCAATATCTTGAATCCCAAATCCAATAGGCGATTTGCCAGAGGTAGGATATCCTTTTTGTCCTGATCCTTAACGCTGATAAATATATTTCCGTCATGAGGTAACATCTGGCCCGCCCCAAGTTGGGCCTTGGCAAAGGCAGCGCCAAAGGTGAGGTCGATTCCCATCACCTCTCCAGTGGACTTCATCTCAGGCCCTAAAAGTGTGTCCACACCCGGAAATCTTACGAACGGAAAGACCGATTCTTTTATTGCTACATGGCTGAGAGAGACTTCTTCTGTAATACCGATCTCCTCTAAGGTCTTTCCTAACATGATGTGGGTGGCTATCTTGGCCCAGGGGGTGCCTGTGGCTTTACTGACAAAAGGGACAGTTCGAGAAGCCCTGGGGTTGACCTCCAGGACAAATATCTGCTCGTCCTTAACCGCGTACTGAATATTCATTAATCCCCTGACTTGCAGCTCAAGAGCAAGAGCCTTTGTATGCTCCTTTATCCTCTTTTGGATCTCTTCATCCAAGGAGTAGGGGGGTATGACGCAAGCGCTGTCTCCAGAGTGAATACCTGCCTGTTCGATATGCTCCATGATGCCGCACAAGACAGTCCTTTTTCCATCACAGACTGCGTCTACATCGACCTCAATGGCCTCCTCAAGGAACTGATCGATAAGTACGGGGTGCTCAGGGGAGATCAGGGCAGCCTTTTCCATAAATTCTTTCAAGCTCTCCTGATCGTACACGATTTCCATAGCCCTGCCGCCGAGTACGTACGAGGGCCGGACTACAACAGGAAATCCGATTTCGTCTGCAACATTTAGGGCCTGGTCTACAGTAAATGCGGTCCCGTTTCTGGGTTGGGTCAGATTAAGCTTATTTAAGAGCACCTTGAAGCGTTCCCTATCTTCGGCCCTATCGATGCTGTCTGGGGATGTGCCCAGGATTGGAATTCCTGCTTGTTCCAAAGGCACTGCGAGATTTAGCGGGGTCTGACCACCAAATTGCACCATTATCCCCTTTGGCCTTTCCTTCTCAACTATATTTAATACCGTCTCCCTGGTGAGCGGCTCGAAATAAAGCTTATCTGAGGTGTCATAGTCTGTACTTACTGTTTCCGGGTTGCTGTTCACCATGATGCTTTCCAACCCTTCGGACCGAGCGGCCATGGAGGCGTGAACACAACAGTAGTCAAACTCTATTCCCTGACCGATTCGGTTCGGTCCTCCGCCCAAGATCATCACCTTTTTTCTTTGAGATGAACGAACCTCATCCTCTGTCTCGTAAGTGGAATAGTAATATGGCGTATAGGCCTCAAATTCGGCGGCGCAGGTATCTACGAGCTTGAACGTGGCTGATATTTTATGAAGTTCCCTTTTTCTTCTTACTGTATCCTCGTCTGTACCGTAAATTTTTGCAATATACAGGTCTGAAAAGCCCCATTCCTTGGCCTGCCGCAGGAGATCCGGATCAATAATATCGAACTCTTTAAAAGATCTGAGCTCCTTTTCCAGGTCCACCATCTGTTCTATCTGGGTCAAAAACCAGGGGTCTATTCCTGTGATACGATTCAACTCAGATATCTCCATCCCCTCTCTTATGGCTGCAGCCAGGTAAAAGAGACGTTTGGAATTGGGCTTAACCAGTTTTTCTCCAATATCTTCAACCTTGAGCTCTGGGTCGATTCCGTCAAGAAGACCGTACCGTCCGATCTCCAAGGAGCAGATCCCCTTTCCCAGCGCCTCTTTAAATGTTCTACCGATAGCCATTACCTCTCCCACAGATTTCATAGACGTGGTGAGCAGGTCTTCTGTGCCCGGGAACTTCTCAAAGTCCCATCTGGGTATCTTAACAACACAGTAATCGATGGAAGGCTCAAACGAGGCAAGTGTCTCCCTAGTAATATCATTGGGTATTTCGTCTAGGGAATACCCCACGGCCAGTTTGGCTGCAATCTTGGCAATCGGGAAGCCAGTAGCCTTAGAGGCCAAGGCAGAAGAGCGAGACACCCTCGGGTTCATCTCGATCACCACCATCTCTCCGTCTCTGGGGTTAATCGCAAACTGGATATTACACCCTCCAGTGTCAACACCTATTTCTCGCATGATCGCAATGGATGCGTCCCTTAATGTCTGATATTCCCGATCCGTTAATGTCTGGGCTGGGGCGACGGTGATACTATCTCCGGTATGGACTCCCATAGAATCGAAATTTTCAATAGGGCAGATGATAATAACGTTGTCCTTATAATCACGCATAACTTCGAGCTCGTACTCCTTCCAACCCAGAACAGATTCTTCCAGCATGATCTGGTGGATGAGGCTCATCTCCAGGCCGCTAGCAGCAAGTTCCCTGAGTTCGTCCACATTGTAGGCTACTCCTCCACCCGTTCCTCCAAGGGTAAAGCTGGGACGTACAATGATTGGATAGCCGATCTCCTGCGCTATCTTCAGAGACTCCTCAAGGTCTTTTGCAATTCCGCTTCTGGGAACCCGCAATCCTATTCGAGTCATCGATTCTCTGAACAGGTCCCTGTCTTCAGCCTTCCGGATGACGTCAGGCGATGCGCCGATCACCTCAACCCCGAAGCGCTCAAAGACGCCCATGGAATCCACACTGATAGCAACGTTCAGACCTGTCTGTCCGCCCAGGGTAGGCAGACACGCATCAGGCCTCTCTTTTTCAATAATCTTAGCCACGATTTCCGGTATTACCGGTTCGATGTAGGTACGATCGGCCATTTCAGGATCGGTCATAATGGTCGCGGGGTTACTGTTTACCAGTATGATCTCGTAACCTTCCTCTTTTAGGGCCTTACACGCCTGAGTACCGGAATAGTCAAACTCGCAGGCTTGACTGATAATGATCGGTCCAGAACCTACAACAAGTATCTTACGTATATCAGTCCTTTTGGGCATAACTAACTTAAACTCTTCTGTATCATATGGATAAAACGTTCAAAAAGATAGGTGGTATCATGGGGTCCGGGGGATGCCTCAGGGTGAAACTGCACGGAGAATACGGGCAGGGTGCGATGTCTCATCCCTTCCAAGGTACCATCATTTAGATTGACATGGGTTATTTCCAAGCCTTGTCCCTTTAATGAATCGATATCAACGCAAAAGCCGTGGTTCTGGGACGTGATCTCGATCTTCCCCGTGTGCAGGTCCTTAACTGGTTGGTTACTCCCCCGATGGCCGAATTTGAGCTTATAGGTACGACCACCAAAGGCCAATCCTAAGAGTTGATGACCAAGACATATGCCGAATATGGGAAACATTGGGATAAGTTCCCTTACCGTGTCTATGGCATACGTTACTCCTGCTGGATCGCCTGGCCCATTGGAGAGGAATACGGCATGGGGGTTTAAGGACTCTACAGTCGAGGAGGGGGTATCTGCCGGCACAACCAGAACCTCGCAGCCCCGATATTCTAAGTGTCGCAATATGTTGAACTTGATACCATAATCGTAGGCTACCACTTTATACGGCTTATCCGTTGTCCATTGTAGCGCACTATCACCTTCAGGCCAGCGATAGGGGCGTTTTGTGGTTACCTCTTTTACCAAGTCCTGACCAACCAGGCCGGGCCAGGCACGAGCTCTGGCTACCAGATCTTCAGGGTTCAGGATCGAGGTACTTACAGCCCCTTTCATTGCCCCCGAACGACGAATATGTCGTGTGAGGGCCCGGGTATCTATCCCCTCCACGCCTAGTACACCCGCTTCCCGAAGATAGGTGCCGAGATCCTTTTTGGCCCGCCAGTTGCTTATGCAGGGGCTGTATTCCCGTATCAGGAAACCCTGGACACAGACAGCTAATGACTCGATATCTTCGTCATTGACTCCGTAGTTTCCTATCAATGGATAGGTCATAGTTACGATCTGGCCCTTGTAGGAAGGATCAGTCAATATCTCCTGGTATCCGGTCATGGAAGTGTTAAAGACTACTTCGCCGACTGCTTCCCCTGGGCCGGTAAATGATCGACCCCATAAGAAAAAACCATCTTCTAAAGCAAGTAGCGCCTTCATTAAACTACGTTTCCACCCGTTATGAATTTTGATGATGTTTTAGCTCACTGAAAAGTTTAAGCCGCCTTACATCTTGGGCCTGGGTAACTGATGGCCCGCCACACGACTCCACCCCAAATTCAGCGTTAGCAATCTTGACATCATTAGCAAAAAAGCAATTGCAGTTACTTGTCAAGCTAGCACTGCTAGGCAGAAGAGCAAATTGGGTAACAAGTCTTGTATTAGAAGAATATCAAGATTTGCAATCCTTCGGGGTTGCCGATCTTACCCCGTTAGACATCTGCACCCTCCCGCAGGATACACGATAGTTACTTATCAATCTGCTTTATTCAGGAGGTGAGAATTTAATTCTTTGGTCTTCCAACCCCGTTTACCGGATCTCCTGGGTTGGCAAGGGCTTGAGGCACACAAGCACGTCTGCGTCCTTGCCGTCATGCATCTTCGGCGAACTCGAGAATCGCTCAATTTAGGTTTAAGTTACAACAAGCAGCTGAGAAAATGCAGTTTTTTTGTAACCATTTAGCGTCTTAAAAAAAATTGTCGGAGCAGGAGGGTGCTCCTTCTGGGGAGCTAGATGTGACCGTAGATATGACGGTAGGAGCGGCTTCCAGCCGCGACCGAATAGTGGCCTTTCAAAGAGCTAGACTGTTACACTTTTTGAAGAGCTAAAGCCTTGCAAATTTATTAACCATTCACGAAGGTTCTCTTACCGGTCAACGGTTACTGAATTTTTATCCTTTTAATCTCTTGATGTCACAAAAGTCAAGTTAATAGAACAAGCAATAGAGGTTTACGGACGAATATGCTGAAAGTTGTAGACTCCACGTATAAAAAAACAGATATAGCCGGGGCCTAATAGCCTAAAGCTATACCTGTTTCTGTATCATATGAGAAAGATGTTATTAACTCAACTTTCTGAGTTGAATTAACCAATTGTAATAAAATAAAATTTATTCCATACTCTAAATGTACTTCAGAAGAATCCAGAAGAGAATTGAATCAAATCCAATCATTCTATATTCTGAATTCTAGATCTGGGTTCTCACGAGAGGATGCAAGTAGATAATATTTTCTAAAGTACAACACAAATTCGTAGAGATGCGTCAACTCAGAAAGTTGAGTATTAATATTTGGCGCCAGGTAGTTTGCAGGTTGCCTTTTCCACCACTTCAATCAACACGTTGCCCGTATCCTTAGGATGGAGGAATAAAACCTTCTCAAAACACGGAGTATGCTGTGGTTCGCCTGTAACAGAGCGAACATTCTTCTTTTTCAGCTCCTCCATGGCTGCATCTATATCCTCGACCTCATAGCATATATGATGCATTCCCCCTCCACGCTTCAAAAACTTGCCCAGCCCATCCTCAGGATTGGTAGGCTGTACCAGCTCTATATAGGTGTTTTTTACAGGTAGAAAGGCCACTTTTGCCGAAAAGGCCTCCACATCGAATACATTCACTACCTCTAACCCGAAGACCTCCTCATAGGTCTTCTTGGCCTCATCGATGTCTTCTACTACGATTCCGATATGATGAACCTGCCAATCTTTCCAATCCATATTTCACCTCCTGGTTTGAGTTGTAAAAGTTTCGTCACCACTTACAGGACGGAGACGGTTCCAAAAAGGTCGTCACAAAAAAACACCTTAAAATGCTTACAAAAAATTTTTACCCGGTTTGATAAAGCGACCGTCAGCTCAGGCCGTTAGAGGACGTTGCCCGCTAACGGCGTTTACCACATCACATCTGAAGTAACTCTCCGCGTGGTCAAGCTTTTCTCTAGACCCCGATGTCTCCAACCTTTGTTTTTCGTGTGAGTTGAAGCGGGGACGGAAAGACTATTGTCTGTCTGGTCAACCGGATAGAGGAAATAGACCGGATAAAGGTTTCCGCCTAGTCGTTTTAAGAAAAGCTTCACCCCCCGTGAACGGTTACAAAAAACTACTATACGACACCCTAAATATGATCCAAAAAGTCTCCGTGGGAGTTACTCTGGTAAAAGTCTAGTAAAGAACTTGTGGGTATGTTATGCCACAAAGTTTTTTTGGATGTTCTTTGAAAATTCGGTAAAACCTACGAACATGGTCCTACATATGTTAAGTTTTGTGTGGGAACGGGGGCAATGATCCCGCCTTTAGTGTCGTTATGACTATGGGCCTACTTCGGTTCCTTGGTTCCGAGGTTTTGGCTTCTGGATATTGGGGCGTTGGAATCAAAAGCTTGATAACGGCGGTTTTTGTCTTTTGGTACCCTTTATGGTCTCTCGAAATCTTTCTCTCTATTTTTATGATCAATTTCCGGGTCAGACGTTCTCTTGTGGCTCGGTGGGCCATATAAATCATCCGCAGGATTTTTGTCGTATACAACCCTACTGCAGCCATCTTTTCCAACCCTTTTTGAATACGACCAAGACAAATGCTGCGAATAAGAGGGTTGGATCTAATTGCGGTAAAAGCCACCATGAATAGAATATGCCTAGGTTCTTTGCGTCTTTCTTGCTCATTCGAAAGCGGCCGGTGCCATCCCGGCTGATTTTGTATACTGGATAAAGCCCGAAGAATGAGGCTAGCTTTTTAAAAGACGGAAACCGTCTGACCGTTTGTATCTCGAGTATTAGCCCATTGGCCGAAAGATTACTGACTCCGAATAAAGGTCTTCAACAGCTCTACTTCAGGTACCCAAGATTGTTTAACCATCATTTCTGGTTGAGATGCAATGACTTCCTTGACTTGAAGGACTTCCTTCACTATTGCCTTGATCAGCCATTCCGTGATTTCGTCCGCAGTGGAGGGAACGCTGTTTTTAGCTTTAGGGACTAGTTCTTGGGCACGATCGGATCATATGCAGGGGTATGGGTATCCGGGCTACAAGATACTACCTTGGCCTCGGAAAGCGTGGAGGCCGTAGGGTTAACGTGCCAATAGCTTCAAGACTCATGCTTGAATGCCATCTTTCCAATAGGTCAAAAGCTCTGGATTGGCACTCTAAACCAGAGGTTCCAACTGATTGAAAAGCCGACTCCTCTGCTTGGTCAGCATCTGGATAAAGCTTCCATTCCCTTCTGAAGCTCGCCAGGTGGTCTTATTGTTGATACGATACTTTTTCAGGGTGAGCGATCATATAGTCGGGAACGTTTTGAGCGCTGATTTTATCAGTGACATAACGTTGCAGATCAGGCTTCCTATCGGCGTTGACCTCTAAAGGATTCAAACTTGGCTGTCTTGAGATTTAAGGTTTCCCGGAAGCTCATCAGATAGTTGAACCAGTTATTCTCGTTCACCAGTCCTTTCTCCCGATCCATAGAAGATGCGTTCAGGGTGATTTTCAAAAAATCTACAAAGTATTTCGTAAAGACGGCAATGGCCATCAAAGGTGGCGTCAACTCGCAAATCTTCTTCAGCGGGCTGTTTTTTTACCATCTACAATAAGAAAATCTGCATAGCCTTTACTCACATCGATACCTAAACAGTGTTCTTGGAGGAAGCTTCCTTATCGGTAAAAAAAGAATCTGAAAATGCCAGGAATCATCAGCCTTGTCGAGATCCGGTGTCGTTACACCACGTTATTCTCCGACTTAAACCTAGCGGAAGGAAGAAGCTGCCCCACGGGTTTGAAGAACAAGGCTGGGATCTCCTCTTCCAACCTCTTGATAGTTTTACCGAATAAAGAAGGCTTTTAAACTATTATTTTCAAAGAACTCTTATTATACTTTAATAAACATACAAGGCCCCAACATGAAGCGTTACTCTTTTCCCCGATCACAGGAGAAATAGATCATTGATGTCTTTTTGAGTTCCTCACAACTGAAAAGGATCACGTAATCCTTTATCCCAGTCGTAGAAGACATGCTTTTGATGGTCTCGAGACACTCCTGTTCTGTTTTCCCATGCACCATGGTATAGAGATTATACGGCCATTTTTTGTTCGATTTTCTCCGATAACAATGGGATACAGAGTCGAATCCGGTCATTATCTTACCCGCCTCGTCTATCCTATCTTCCTCTACCATCCATGCTACCATGGCATTGGCACAAAATCCGGAGATCTGATGTCGAATAGTAGCTCCAAAACGACGAATCACCCCTTCACGGCAGAGCTTCCGAATGGTTCTTATCAGGACATCCTCAGACACTCCAAGCTGGTTGGCGATTTCTAAGAAAGGATGTTTTACGATCGGAAGGCTCTTCTGAATGCGTGCAATTATCTTCTTTTCTAAAGAAGTTAGCATAATCCTATCTTACGTACCGCCTTTAACTTCACCCCAAATTGAGCATTCGCAAGTTTGACGGTCTTGCAAGAAAGTCTAATTTTGCTCAGTGTCGTTTGCAAGATGACCTTTTGCAAAACCATCGACTTTTGACATAAGTAAACCCCGTCAGAGAACTACGTCCTCGAACGGCCTGCGCTGACGGTGGTTTAAAGCCACCGCCAGCTGTAAGGGGTAATAACTACCGATTGAAATGGGTTGCTTTCTCTAGCGGGGTAAATATTCGGTTATCCCGTACCGTTTGAAAAAATTCGTCGCAGCGGGATTCTGCATTCATTCTTCACTCTTAGCAGGAGCGGCTTCCGGCTGCAACCCAAGAGTTGTTGTCCAAACAAATAATTGATGATCTTTAGCTGCACCTGGAAAAGCCGCAGGAGTGACATACAATACACCCTCCATCGTGAGCTATAGCTCCTCCGCACTCCGGGCAGGCTCCAATCATCATACGTGTCTCTGGTACAGACACTTGGGTGTAGTTCCTGATCACATGACTGATGGCGTCCGGACAGGAAAGTATCTGTTTCCCGCTCTCCCAGATAGGAGCTGGACAGCGTATCCCGCTTAGCTGTTTAATTATTGACTCTACCTTCACCCCTGATCGCAGGGCGAGTGAGATTAGGCGACCCGTGGCCTCAATCTGAGAAGAGGCGCAACCACCAGTCTTCCCCATTTGAGCGAATACCTCGCATATTCCTTCCTGATCAGAGTTTATGGTAACATAGAGCTTGCCACATCCCGTCCTAATCCTTTCTGTTATACCATATGTCCGAACTGGACGGGTACGAGGGGTTATCTTTGGCTCGGGCTGTCTTCCTTTCCCGATATTGAGCACCTGACGATCCCGGGTGCCATATCGATAAATAGTCACTCCCTTACAACCGCTCGCGTAGGCCATCTGATAGACCTTTTCAATGTCTTCCAGAGTAGCATCATTGGGAAAATTGACGGTTTTGGATACGGCGTTATCAGTGTATTTCTGAAAGGCTGCCTGGATTCGGATATGCCATTCTGGTTCGATGTCGTGTGAGGTGACAAATATTCGTTTCAAGGCATCCGGAACCTGATCCAGGTGTTGAACGGAACCTGTCTGCGCAATCTTCATGGCCAGGTCTTTATAAGAAAAGCCAGACTTGCTCACCATCTCAAGAAATAGTGGATGAATTTCCGGGAGCGTGTCTCCGTCCAGTACATGACGGACGTATGCTACAGCAAACAGGGGTTCTACACCGCTTGAACACCCTGCAATAATACTGATGGTTCCAGTAGGCGCGATGGTCGTTGTGGTCGCGTTTCGCATTCTGGGGGTTTTTGGGTTGTCAAACATACTACCGGGATAAGCAGGAAAGTTCCCCCGTTCCCTCCCAAGTTCGATCGATTTCTGCCTTGCCTCGGCAGATATGAACGCCATTACCCGTTCTGCCATTTCAACAGCTTCTTCAGAGTTGTATGGGATTCCGAGCTTGATTAGCATATCGGCAAAGCCCATTACGCCGAGCCCGATCTTGCGTGTCTTCCTGCTCATTTCTTCAATACGCTTCAATGGGTATTTGTTCACCTCAATAACGTTATCCAGAAAGTGGATTCCAGTACGTACAGAACTCCTCAGCTTCGACCAGTCTATACTTCCCCCTGATACCATCTTAGAAAGATTGATCGAGCCTAAATTGCACGATTCATAGGGAAGTAGGGGTTGTTCACCACACGGGTTCGTGGCCTCGATTTGGCCCAGGTGGGGAGTAGGGTTTGATCGATTTATATGATCCAAAAATATGACTCCCGGCTCTCCGCTTTCCCATGCAGCATCAACAATCTTCTCAAAAATCTCCCTGGCCCGGACAGACCGCACCGGTCCTTTTGTCCGTGGATTGACAAGGTCGTACTCGATATCGGCAGCTAACGCCTCCATGAATTCTCCGGTGATAGCCACAGAAATATTAAAATTGTTCAACCTTTTTAAGTTGGTCTTTACATGTATAAAATCTTCAATATCAGGATGGTCCACCCGGAGGATTCCCATATTTGCTCCCCTCCGCGTTCCTCCCTGCTTGATAGTCTCGGTAGCGATATCGAATACTGTCATAAAGGATATAGGGCCACTGGAAATACCGTGTGTGGAAAGCACGGTATCATTTGCCGGTCGAACCCTGGAAAAGGAGAACCCTGTCCCTCCACCGCTCTTGTGTATCATCGCCGTGTGCTTTAACGTCTCAAATATACCCTCAATAGAGTCCTCCACAGGAAGGACAAAACAGGCTGAAAGTTGCCCCAGCCTTCTTCCAGCGTTCATCAGGGTCGGAGAGTTGGGCATGAATATGAGATCAGCCATTAATCTATAAAACTCTTCTTCTGTCCTTTTTAGATCGGCACGGGGATCAAATACCGCATCGGCAGAGGCCACCGACCTTGCTACCCGCCTGAAGAGATCCTCCGGACCCTCTATTAGATTCCCCTCTTCATCTTTTTTTAGGTAACGACGCTTCAATACTACCTCTGCATTGGGAGACAGCGAAATGGGCATAATGAGAGCCCTCCCTACCTTTATAGACCCTCTACGTTTGATATTTATGTCCTTGCAGAGACTTTGTTATCAGGACGGAGGCCTGTTTTCTTGTATGAGAAATAATCCCTCAGTATCTTCTTGTGATCGAATGCCAATTCTTCCGGGATCTCGTCCTCTTGAAAAACCTTTACCTCGCAGGCATCATCTAAAGCCTTTGGTATTCCTGATGCACTCGCAATAAAGACAGTGCTGATAGTATGCTGGCGCGGGTCACGGTCAGGCTCGGAATACGTATGAAATTGCTCAACGAGATGTACGCTCAACGAAGTCTCTTCTCTAGCCTCCCTGAGAGCAGCATCTTCTAATGACTCCCCGTAGTCGACAAATCCTCCAGGGATGGCCCAACCATAGGGTGGATTCTTCCTCTTGATCAATACAATCCCCCCTTCTTCCATTTCAATGATGATATCAACAGTCGGGATCGGATTTCTGTAATTCTTCATCTTAATAAACCGGATCTTAAGTGTTATCGGTCAATTTTCTCAATCGAATAGGCCTCTTTACAAACTCATACTTCTTGCTTTTTAACAGGTTCTTTAACGCGACCTTAGCGGCTTTTGCGTTTTCCAGATTGTCGTAATACGATCTCAGCGTTTCTATCTTGGGGTAGACCTTATGAACCGATTCCCAACGATTGGGTGAAACCTTTGCCTCAAGTACGTAGATGCTTTCTGCTTTCTTGACCGCCAGAAGGCATACATCGCCTAGCTCTTTCTCAAGCTCTTTTATCTTTTCTACATGCTCATGGGGTATGTCAGCGAACTCCATCTTGCTTCTACTCATCAGGTCCTTCAAAACTGAGTTAAAATGATTTTGCCATAGGATTTAATCAATCAAGACACTATCTATTTAGTAAGAATCTAAGCAAATATTCGGTTACCCGTTCCGTTCCTCAGGCGATCATGGGGAAAGAAGCTGGCGGAAATAGATCTATTTTTTGAAACACGTTAGCCCCCTGCAAGGCCACCTTTGGTCGCGACCGGAAGGCGCTCCTATTTCACTCGTCACTATTTTTAGCCCCCCTGCAGGAGCAGCATCCTGCTGAGACGAATTTTTTTAAACGGTACGTGATAACGATATGATTTGATAACCTAAATTGAGCGATTGTTGAGTTTGCCGAAGATGAAAGGCGGCAAGGGCGCAGACGCACCAAAGTACTTCAGGCCCTTGCCAAGACAGCAGATTCAGTAAAACCCACAATTCCGAAGGGTTACAAATTTTGATTTTTTAGTTCGACAGCGGCCACCCAATGGGTTACTTTTGCATAGCGGGGGTAAGCAACACATCTATTTGAGACTAAACACTTTTGCTAATCATATCAAGATTTGTAACGCTCAATTCAGGGGTAGTATTTGTAGGGTGGACTTTTTTACCCAACCCGATCTAGGTGGCATATGAAATGCCAGCCTACGTTTCCCAGTCTCGTAAAAAGTCATTTTTCAAAGGTCTCGTATCCTGCATCTTGCATCCTATACCGTGAGTTCAGCTTGAGTCTGAGACAATCGGCTTGCTACAGAATCCTAAAATGTCACAAACCTTATACCATATTAGCTCCAACAAGTCTACTCTTTGTTGAGCTGGATAAGATCAGATCGGAAACAGCCTCTAACGCCATCTCCGAAGATATATTATTTAAACAGGGAGACGTTGCACAGTTTTCTTTACTTATCTCAAAGCACGGCTCACAATCGAGCTCGAGCCTGACCACCTTTACGTGTGGACCAACAGGCTTCCAACGTATGGGATCTGACGGGCCGAATATGGCGAGTGTTGGGATTCCCAGGGAGGCTGCAAGATGAGTAACCCCTGAGTCGTTTCCTAAGAAGATGCTCGCTTCTTTCAAGATAGATATGAGGAGACGAGACTCTGGGTTGCAATATAAAGAAGAAGGGCCTACATTTGCGTGGTCCTCAATATCCTTTCGTAGTCCGATCTCGGCCGGTCCCAGAATAAAGATAGGCTCATATGAGTGGATCTTTCTTATCAGAAGACTCAACTCCAAAAAGTTTCTAAGCGCCCACCACTTTCTTCTGCTCCCGCTTCCGGGGTGAATCACTATCCTTTTTTTTTCTCCATTGAAGGGTTCGATATGAGACAGGCCAGGGATAGATAGCCTGAAGTTCGAATCAAGATCAAGACTATTCTTCAATAATCTTGTAGCCTTAAATTGATCTATTATGTACCGAGACACATGTATTCTCTTTCTTATTGGGGGACGAGGCGGAATCCTATACACCTCCTTCAACCCAATTCGTGTTATATTCTTTGGAACCATGTCAGAAAAACTGAAGACAATAATCCTTTCGTAGCGTCTTAAGAAGTCACAAAGACTCGAATCTATCTCGTCTGAAAACAATAGGGAAAAACAGGCACGTTCTATAGAAAAACACTCTACCACAATTCCAAGTGTCTGTATAAGTCTTCCAAGATGATGAGGACACAGGAGCGCCAAATCTGTCTTCTTCTCGATCTTTAACTTTAGGATGGCAGGGAGGGAAAGTATGAGGTCTCCCAGGGCTCCCTGATGAATGATCAATGTTTTTGTTCTTTCCATAATTAAAAGTGAATAGGTTAACACTACAGCGGCATTTTACGGCTAACTATCTGAAATTCAGCCCAAATTATGTGAGATGCTTATTTCTAATGTCATTCACGCTAAGGCTCGTCCTCGACCCCGATCGGGGGAGGCAATCTGCCCTGTTTTCAATGGGGCTGGGATTTTGGATGCCCGGCCTCGGGGGGCATGACGTCAAAAAGTGACGCTGTGGTATTAATCCATATTAATTCTTTAAGTCAGCTTTCTGACTCGATTTAAGGCTTTGATTTTTCAGTATATACTCCTCCATGACCCTTGAAATAATGGTCTCTCAAGAATAGTGTAGGGTAACGCGGTCAAAGAACCACGTTACAATCTATTTACAGGTTAAGAACGTTACACCGATCGTGAGCGAAGTATCTCAGGAGATTCTTCTCTCGCTTTCGTTCCGTTCACACTGACGTGAAGAAAGCTACATCCAGAATGACGGAGAAACAAACTTCTTTTAGAATGGCGAAAAGCAAGCTCCGTCCAGGACGACGCAGAGGATACTCCGTTTCAAATGACATGGAAGAACCGACTGCCATTCCTGGAATCCTTGTTAATAGAATAAAGGGAACAGCAAAAATAATCTTATCAAATGAACCGCTTAGGTTCAATGCTGTATTTCAATGTCTGGAATGGGTTACTCTATTGCCGCAAAGGGTCGGGAAATAAAAAAGGCCGGTTCAGTTCTGCTGAAAAGGGATGGAAAAAGCTCATATTATATGATATAGAATTTCTTACATATAAATTAGTTACGTTTTGAAGAAATTGTTGCAGCAG
Organism: Desulfobacterales bacterium; assembly: GCA_012961955.1. Taxonomy (GTDB): domain Bacteria; phylum Desulfobacterota; class Desulfobacteria; order Desulfobacterales; family DTYH01; genus DTYH01. Next base: position 40,507 of record DTYH01000248.1, read on the forward strand.
GATGGTCCTTTTACTTTATTCTTCACTTTTAGCAGGAGCGGCTTTCAGCCGCCTCCAAATACTGGAAAAAAGTTGTAAGAAGCCAATTTTTTCAAAATGTTCAAGTGTTATAATTAAATATGTTTTTGCCTCTTACAAAAGCCCGGTGCGCAGGGGCGGGGTTAAAATCGAAGTATTATGCCTTGTTTTCAAACGGGCCCGTAAGAGACCGACGGTCTTACGGGGCGGGGTTTACGTCCCGTGTAAAATTCTAACGGGGTTTACTTGGCTAAACAGTTACTATGTCTTGCAACTTCGTCCATTCTTTTTCTAATTGTACAGGAGGGGGGAGATGAGTTTAATCCAAAAACTGGGCAAGGATTTTGTTATTACCACTGAGCTCGGTCCTGTAAAGGGAGCGTTGTTTAAAGACTCTCTTGATAAGGCCCGGGAATATCTAGCATTAGATGCAATCAATATCCACGACTGCCCTATGGGGAATCTTAGGATAAACTCCATTGCCATGGCTCATGTGATTCAGAGCGAGCTGGGTGTGGAATCTATTCCTCATTTCACATGTCGCGATCGCAGCCTGCTCGGTACTCAGGCCGATCTTTTGGGTGCCCATGCACTGGGTATCCGATACGTTCTTGTCACCACTGGGGATCCACCCAAACATGGACCCTATCCCTCAAAGCCTGTTTATGACTATAACGTGTTTGAACTCATAAATCTCATAAAAAAGATGAACAGCGGCTTGGATTACAATGATAAGGAATTTGGAGGAAATACTGATTTTAATATATCGTGTACTGCTCTACCAACGGCAAGGGATATAGATCAGGAACTGAAAAAGATGGAACGGAAGATCAAGGCCGGAGCCGACTTCTTTCAGACTCAGGTTGTTTATGATGCAGAAAGGACTATTACATTTATCAATAGTGCCAAGGTGTTAGGCAAACCTATCCTGATCGGGATAATGCCTCTAAAGAGTTTAAAGATGGCCCGCTACATGAAGGAGAAAGTAGAGGGTATTGATGTCCCTGACGAAATAATCTCAAGGATGGAAAAAGAAGGCGTTTCCGGGATCCAGATCGTATGCGATGTTATCCGTGACATATACGAATATGTTGACGGTATACACATTATGGCCCTCGGAGATGTAAAGGGTACCAACCAGATTATCGAGTACGTCAAGGGCCTCAGTAGTGGTACATCCGTCGCCAGGTCGTGAAATATACGGTTAATCCGTACGATAAGCCAAAGGGCCTTTGTGTTTAGATGATCGTAAGTTATAGATTAGGCACGATGTTAGGAATTTGCCCTTATGCAAAAAAATAGATTCTAGCTGGTCTTCCAAGGAGTAAGCTATTACCTCTAATGGGATGACCGAACATTTACCCCAAGTCATAGTAAAACTTAAGGTTTCCGCCAAGTCATTCCAAGGGAAATTCCATACGTTATAATTGCTACTATTTTTTATTCCGCTTGACAGAAAAATTGTAAAGTGCTAAATGTGTCTGGGAAGCGGTTCGGGGCGTGGCGCAGTCTGGGAGCGCACCTTTATTGCGTCTGAAGGCCACATGCGGCTGCTCGAACTGCTGGAC
>DTYH01000249.1 GCA_012961955.1 Desulfobacterales bacterium
AGCTTGTTAATTTGGTGGATTGGGCAAGCGGGATTCATATTTAAGGATTCTTTCGGAAACATTCTTTTGGTGGACCCATATCTTTCTCACTCTATGGAGGGGGTTACCTACATTCATAGTGAGATTCCTGTAAAACCCGACTCTATAAAAGCAGACTGTGTTTTTTGCAGTCATGATCATATTGATCACACTGACCAGCCGACGTTGCAAGGACTCGCATTGGCAGCCAGCAAAATCAGATTTTATGGCCCGCCTTCCAGCGTGAGAAAGGTGATGGCATTCGGAATCGACCCCGGCCGTATACGGGAGATAAAGCGAGGGGACAAAATAAACCTTGAGGGTGGGATTTCCGTTGAAGCGGTATATGCTGAACATACACCTGACAGCGTTGGATTTGTCTTCAATTTCAACGGAATCTCCGTCTATCACACTGGGGACACAGAAATCGGATTAGAGAGGTATCTTGGAAATATGAAGCTACTGGAGCGATTAGAACCCGATGTCATGATAGTGTGTGTGAACCCTGGATTTAATAATTTAGGCCCTGAGGATGCAGCGAGATTAACGAAGTTTGTAATGCCAAAGGTTGTGATCCCTATGCATTATGATCTAATTGAAGAGAATACCATCGATCCCCAGATTTTTTTGGACGCCCTTGTCAGGGAGAAAGTAAATGTTGCCCCGGTAGTAATGAAATACGGAGAAAAGTATACCTACATTAGCGGCACCCGTAATCGATTACAAACTTGATGGCCCCGCATGGAAAAAGCATGTCGAATGGGCGTTGCAGATTGGACAACAGGGCTCTGGTGTTAAGGTCTCCTACCTTTGGAGTCAATAAAGACTAAGAGAGAGTTTCGCACCCACAGTTTAGAGAAAAGGGGATTAAAGTGAAAGATAACACAGTAGGAATTGTAAGGTGTGATAGTTATGACTACGAGTTTGTGAAACAAAGCGTTACCCGAGTCTTAGACTTGATTGGTGGACTGACAGATGTCGTGAGGCCTGGAGATAGGGTTGCCTTTAAGGTCAATATGACCGGCGAGTTGTCTCCTAACCACGGGTGGACAACGCATCCCAACGTAGTCAGAGCCATAGCTGAATCGGTTCTGGATGCGGGGGCAAGGGAGCTATTTATTGTCGAAGGCTCTGGTGGGGCGCCAACCACTCTGGGTGCTATGAAAGCCTTTGGATATGATGAAGTAGCCAAGCCATTGGGTGCAAAAATCATAGACCTAAATTCACCGGAGCCCTATCAGGAATTTATGCTGGTGGACGTGCCGAATGGAGGGTTTATTCACCAGCGAATCCCCTTCAACAGAATATTGCTTGATTCGGATATCTTAATATCCGTTCCCAAGATGAAATGCCACGATTGTGTAGGTATCACTCTTGCTCTCAAGAACCAGGTAGGATGCACTCCCAGGACTGTTTTCGAGAGAGGTGAGATGGTCCATGGGAAAAAGCAGGGGAAGGTCACCGTGGCTGACCTCAGATACATCATGCCCAGGGCTGTAGTTGATATTAACCTGGCAAGGAGAATTGATTTTGTAGTAGTAGATGCTGTAGTAGGCAGAGATTTAGGAGAAGGAGATTGGATATCTGGGACAAGGGCAATTAATACAAATACAATTATTGTGGGGAGGAATCCTGTAGCAGTGGATGTAGTGGGCTGTGCGGCGATGGGATTCGATCCTGAGGCGGATTATCCTTTACAACCGTTCTCCAGGGTGGACAACTATCTAAAGTTAGCCTCTGAGAGCGGGTTGGGACCCTGTAAATTGAGCGAAATAACTGTGAAGGGAACGCCGATTCAGGAAATCAGGCAAAGTTATAGGCCACCAAGTGGGCAGACATGGAAATAGGGTAGCAGTGATGTACATTATCAAGGTATGATCTCTATTGCTAATTTTTGGAAAAAGCAATCGAATGGGGAACTTGTCCCTTCAAAAATCTGATAGAAGGTATTATGGTGTGACCTTACGATCGATTTTATTGGGTTCGTTGGTAGCTATTCTCGTTAATTTAGGAGCAATATATTCGGGTTACGTTGTGCGTTCCTCCTGGTCCGATTTCGGCCACCTACCCCTGGTTACTCTCCTCTTATTTCTCCTATTATTCTTTTTCAACATCCTGGTAAAATCCCTGGCCCCTAAATTTGCATTGAGGCCATCTGAACTTCTGGTTGTCCTTGTGATGGGATGGATTGGCGCCGTAATGCAAGGGGAGTGGTTGACGGGATATTTCCTTGCGATTATTACTGCGCCTCATTATTTTGCCTCACCAGAGAATGCATGGGGGGAGTATCTTCTCCGGGACATTCCGGACTGGTTGGTGCTGAGCAACAAAGGGCATGCCGCTGAGTATTTCTATGAAGGTCTCCCCCCGGGAGAGAAGATTCCCTGGGGAGCCTGGGTTGCTCCCCTTTTCTGGTGGTTTGCCTTTTTGGCAGTGTTAATCTTCGCAAGTCTTTGTATAGCCGTAATCCTGAGAAAACAATGGGTGGAGAAGGAAAGGCTCATATTCCCTCTGGCGGAAGTTCCTTTGATGTTGGTCAAAAGGTCAAAAAGATCGCTACTGCCGGACCTCTTTAGGTCCCGTTTTTTTCAAGTAGGTTTCATTACCTCTCTTTTTGTAATATGCTGGAATCTGCTAAATTGGTTTTCTCCTATGATTCCAAAGGTTCCATTGATTGCTACGTATACATCTTTCCCCCAATTGATCATAGCCAGGGGGTTTCCTGCAATCCATGCCAAACTGGACGTTTTTGTAATAGGCTTTGCCTTTTTAACCAGGATGGATGTGCTTTTCAGCATCTGGTTTTTCCACCTGTTATCTATTTTGCAAAGTGGGGTCTTCAACCGAGTGGGTTACAGTATTGGCAGTGCAGATCCTTGGTGTTCTTTCGATGCAGCTACTGGTTGGCAGAGCTTCGGTGGCTTTTTACTTTTGGTGCTTTGGGGCCTATGGACGGCTCGCTCCCACCTGAAAGATGTTTTGAAAAAAGCCTTCACAGGAAAAGGCGATGTTGATGATAAAGATGAGCTGCTGTCATATAGAACCGCTGTTTTTGGTCTAATATTCTCTGTGTTCTACATGGTCTTCTGGTTGCATCAGGCTGGAATGGCTTTAAAAGCCGTCTTTGTTTTTCTATTCGTCACTTTCATTCTCTATATTGGTTTATCGAAGATAATAGCCGAAAGCGGCCTGGTGTACTTAAGGGGGCCACTAACAGCGCAGGCCTTCACATGGCATGCCTTAGGTGCTACGGCACTTGCTGGACCAAGTGCGGCCATCCTCGGTCTTTCTTTTGCCTTTTTTTGCGACGCAAAAGGTTTTGTTATGCCCTCTCTGGTGCATATTGCCAAAGTGAGTGGTAATATTAAGCAAAGAAAAAGGCAGATTTCTGTGATTGTTGGGCTTGCTGTTCTTATGGGTTTTGTAGCTGCTACCTGGTATGTTATCTATGAAGGCTATAATTTCGGTGCTTACAATTTTGGGGCAACCAGTTTTAATTCCTCAAATATATCAATCTGGAACCAGGTGGTTTCCAGGACCAGGAATCCCTTTGGGCCGGACTGGAGGAGAATTTCTTTTTTGGGCATCGGGGCAGCTATTACAGCGGGACTAATCTACTTGAGGTATCTGTTTGTATGGTGGCCTCTTCACCCTGTGGGGTTTACCGTTTCAAGCGTCTACCCGGTGCGTGACGCGGCTCTTGGGATATTTATTATCTGGTTAATCAAGTTGGTTATACTCAGGATCGGTGGAATACGTTTATACAAAAAAGTTACACCGCTTTTTATAGGCCTGTTATTTGGCTATATAATAGGAGTGGGTTTAGGTTTTCTCGTGGATGTTGTCTGGTTTAACGGTCAAGGGCATCCCATCCATGGGTTTTAAACAGCACTAACTTGAGACCGAAATCCTGCGGGTGCTGATGGGTCGGTATTGACAAAGATGAAAGACATCGAAGGTCCTCCATTCATTAGCTCATTCGCAGAGGTACATATCGTCCTCTG
>DTYH01000250.1 GCA_012961955.1 Desulfobacterales bacterium
ATGACTTGTGACAGCATTTGCAGTGCAGGCTTTGAAGTGCAATACAGACCTACGCTGGGAAAGGCCTTGAGTCCCGCTATGGAGGAGATGTTTATGATAGACCCACCACCCGCTTTGCACATCTCTGGCAGAACCGCAACCATAAGACGCCAGGGGGCGTAGACATTAGTCCGCATGAGCATATCCCAAACGGAGGGATCGGTCTCATCCAGCTTTCCGAAACGCATGAGATCGGCGTTGTCTACCAGGATGTCGATCTTGCCCGTCCTTTCCACCGTTAGTCTATGAAGCCGTTTAACATCGCTTTCCACTGTGACATCCACCCTGATGTTGGAGACCCGATCCCCATCTCGGACTATCGCCGAGGATCCCTCTCTGAGCTTCTCTTCTCCCACATATGACAACATGTGCCCCTGCATCATGGAAACGTTTGGCGATCGCCCGTCCGATGTCTGTACCCCCTTCGGTAACAATCGCTGTTTTCTTCTTGAGTAATTCCATTGGTCCCCTTTCATTTTTTTGAGTTAAGAACCCTGTTTAAAAAGTAAATATTCGGCTATCCCGTTCCGTTTCTCAGGCGGTCATCGGGGAAAACCGGTTACCAGTAGATTTTTCTGCATGAGGTCAAAAATTTCGTAATCCATTAATCCTTAATTCTTTCACGGGGCAATGAGCAATCTTCACGGGTACTTACTTCAAAAAATAAAAAAACAAGGTAACGTTTTAGCACTTTGAAACAAGCCGGTTGCATCATAGTCAAGCTGAAGTCACGATACAGGATAAAGACATGATGCACCGGGCAGGAACACATTGCACACGAATGATCTTGTATCCTGCATCATATATTCGATGTTCGGCTTGTCGTTTGATGCGGCCGGGTCTGTTTCAAGAGGTTAAAGTGTTACAAAATAACATGTTCTAGAATACCATTGAGTTAAGCATGGAAAGCGTATATAATCATAGTTAACCTAGGACAACAAGAGGTTATACGAAGGAGTAAAAATGGATTATGCAAAGGCCTCCCTCCAAGAAAGGGCATTCCATTTCTACAGGAAAGGATGACATCAAACTGCGGGTCAGAAAGCAACTGGGTAAATGGGTTTCCTAATTCACGGCAGCTGACCAAGAAGGAGATGGAGTGGCTTGCGGTAAGCAAGCAGGCTGGTCGACCAGATCAGATGATCAGTCGAAATCATGTCTGACTCAAAAATAGTGATATACCATTACGCAAATCGTGAAATAAGGTCGTTTTTAATTCATACTGAAATCTCGGGCTACCGAGTAGAACATTTTAGAGGGCCAGTGGACAGAGGGTCTGAGGATGCATTAAAGAGGCTTGGCGTCATTGGGGCACAAGTCGTGAAAGGAATCATGTCTATTCAAGGAGTCATGGAGATTTGGATTAAACCAAAAGAGATTCGGATAAGAAAGGAGAAAACATCCTCCTGGGATGAGATTGAAAAGAGGATCGTCAAAGTCCTAAACGAGGCTTTGAGAAGAAAAGAGATAAGAGCCTTAAAAGTCTAGTTTTCGAGTTTCGTAACACTTTGAAAAGACTACTATACGAGTAACAATTTAAGGAATAGCTGAATAATGAGTCCGCGACCCAAGGGTGGCTTTTCAAAAGGGCTAAAGAGTTACCGAATTTCTGATCTAAGGGGCGGGCACCAACTTTGGTATGCAAGATCTGTGTGAAAAAAGGAGGGACTATGACTTTGAATTTACGCGCCCACCACATATTCTGTGTTCCATTTCTGGATGCAGTCTTTCCCGATCGGGGAGAAGAGTTTTACAAGATCGAACAAATGATCAAAAAAGTCATGTTATCGGACGATGAGAGAACCCACATAAAGGTAACCGAAGGGGTTGATCAACTTTGTAAGGAATGCCCACTTTGCAAGAACAACAGATGCCAAAGCACGGATGGAGATGAAGCCGTTGTGAGAAAATGGGATGCCCTCATCATGGAAGAACTTGGTATAAAGACAGGGGAAATCTTTGAAGCGGGGGAGATTAGAGGAGTCATTAACCAGAATGCCCCTTTAAGTGTATGCTTTCGATGTAAATGGAGAAAAGATTGCCAGATGGGGCGTAAGACCGATAAAAAAATGAGCAAAGTGCAGGACATATAGCTTTTTTGGAGAGGGAATTCGGCTATGATCAGATTGGTGGACACCCAGGGTCACCTGCACGGGGTCGAAAGCTTTTACCATGCTAAAAAGAGGGCAGAAGAGACAGGGATTTTCTCCATTATCGCGGTCGGGTCAGATTATGAATCCTATATGCAAACCCTTGAGATATCCGGAAGATATGGAAGTCTTGTGGTATATCCTGCGTTAGGTCTCCATCCCTGGAATTTAGAGAGATTCCAGTAGAACCTTACCATCAAGATTAATCGAGAATAATATCAGCACGGCGGTGGGCACAGGTGAGATCGCTCTTGACTTCTGGCTTAAAGAGGCAAGAAAGGATCCTTCAGGAAGGGATTTACAGAAAGAAGGGTTCAAGAGTCTCCTTGATTTGGGCAAAAGCTATGGAAGACCAGTGATAATTCATAGCAGGGGCGCCTGGAAGGATTGCACAATACTGGTACCTGAAGTCCAGGACAGAAAGACCGTGTTCCCCTGGTATAGTGGCCTGGTGGACATCCTGGACAAACTACTGGACACTGGTTATTTTTTCTCGGCTACTCCTGCGGCACAGTACAGCAAGAACCATCGGATGGCCATTTCCAAGACACCCTTGGAGAGGATTCTTCTGTTCAGTATCATGAAAAAAAATCGGAACCTCCTGATCTTATCAAGGGATTCGAAGCCGTGGCAGATGTAAAAGACAAAACTGTTGAAGACGCAGCAAATATCACAACTAGGAATGGCCCGGGATTTCTTGGTCTAAAATAGTGTCATCAGGTTTTTTAACCGGTTCCATGAAGGGTAATTGTTTGCTGAGTGAAAAGAGATACTCTAAGCCCGTGAACGGTTACTATCGAGGAGACGACTCTTGGTAGAAGATGGACTCAAACGCCAGGTTAGGTGTCGTTTGACAGAAGAAGGATTCGAACCTGGAAGCTGCATGGTGAGCTATGGAGGAAAAAGTATCGTACGTGTAAAACCTGCTTTGGATAGGGCCTGTCAGGTTACGCTTAAGTGG
>DTYH01000251.1 GCA_012961955.1 Desulfobacterales bacterium
AGACATGGCAAGTTGCCTTTTTTTTCCAAATTCCTCAGAGATACACGCCTTGATGAACTGCCCCAGCTTTTTAATATCATGAAAGGAGAAATGGACTTTGTTGGCCCACGCCCGGTGCGTCCTGAAATATACGATAAAATGTGTAAGAGTATCAGTAACTATGATCTCCGTTTTAATGTGAGACCCGGACTTGTTGGTTATTCGCAATTATTTACCCCCCACAGCTCTCCAAAAAGGATTCGCGCCTTAATAGATAATCGGATGATATATCTAAAAAGACGTGTTATCTGGGATATACTAATGATTTTGGTGACTATATTGGCAGTCTTGAAGAAAATATGTCAGATGTTATTTTCGTTTTTTCTAAACAACATAATTAGAATAAAGGTCCTAAAAGCGTATAATGAGAAAAGGGGTCTCGACAGAATCAAACAGAAAAATGCAGAAATATCTATCCGTCCTTTTCCGACAGCCAATCATGATGTCAAAGGTCAGCCTTGTCGGGAAGAAGTAAAAGGCGTTCTAGTAGACATCAATGAAGAGTACTTCAAGATGCAAACAGATAAGAGATTGGATAAAACAACAACATATTTGTATCGTCTGCAGAAACGTATAAAGAAAAAAGGAAAGGTGAAGCGCAAAGTAGCCTTATGCAAAGGTGATATTTTCAAGGTAGTTGAATTAAACGGAGATCCTTATAAGTATAGTTATGTGATAAAATATGAACCCATCAGCCAGTTTAATCATTATATGGTAGATCAATACTTTCTTAATAAAAGCCTGATGAATTTTTTATAGCTGATCGCGATCGCAGCTAATGATATTAAAATGCGAAATGATACCTCTTCAATCCTCACCCATCCTCTTCTCCAATTGGTCTATTATTTGACCATTTTCTCCATACCCTATTATCGCTGGCGAACCTTATCAGCGCAATATCCATTCCTTAAGATAGACTGGCTGCTGGTAATGTTTCTGGCCAGTATTGTGGTCCCTTATTTCCTGTTGCAGAAAAGGTTCCCTGAGACCCTCAAATCCAACCTTTGGCCATGGATATTGTTGTTTTTTGTGGTTAACCTGATCTCTTCCTGCCTCTCCAGATATCCTAGCGCCGCGTTTGATGGTGTCCTGACATTGATCCTTTCCTACCTGTTTATTGCCATAAATCTTATATTTATCACTCCAGAGGGCTTTTGCAGGATCATGCCCGTTGTGCTGGGTTTGAGTGTCGGCATCGGCGCATTTCTAACGATAATCGGTTATTTTTTCCATATACCGATGTTTTCTGTTGGCCTGGGTTTGGGCTTTCGTGGTGCAGGCCCTACCATAGGGGCTAATAATATGGCCTTAATGTGTATATTCACATTACCGCTGTTGGTCCACTGGGTGCTCTACGGGCGCACTCGTCTCTCACGATTACTTGCGCTTGTGCTCATCGTTGTCAACGTCTTGGGTGTTGTGAGCACAGCTTCGCGAGGGGGGTTTCTCAATCTTATCTTCATGTCCATACTCATCTCTTTTGAGCAAAGGCGCCGATTCAATCCACGATATTTGGGCATACTCATTGCTGGTTTTGGTTTTGCTTTCATTGCTGGACTTATGGTGGTACCTGGCAGCTATTTTGAACGGCAAAAGACCCTTGCCAAAGGAATACACTCAGACCCATCCCTCAGCAGACGGTCAGGATATCTTAAGGTTGGATGGGATTCCTTTAAGGAAAACCCTGTTTTAGGGAAAGGTACATTGTGCTTTGGAAAAGTCTGGGCCAAATCTATTACGGCCCGCAGGTTTAAGATGGAGGAACGACCCGCCCACAATACTTACATGGATGTCCTGGTAGGGACCGGTATTCTCGGCCTCATCATCTTCCTGTTGATGTTATGGCGAGCTTTTACCAATTTCTCCCAGGCCAAAAAGATATTTCGGAGTCTAGGGAATATTGAGATGGCCTCTCTTGTTGGGGCTTATCGGCTGTCCTTTGTTTCTGTTCTCATCTATTTTTTTGTCAAAAGCGGTATTGAGCATAAATTCTTCTTGCTTGCACTGCCTTTATCAGAAGTTGCCTTTAGGCTGGCCAGGGGAGAGGAGAAAGGTATTGATACTGAAGTCCCTAATAGTGATTAATGCAGTGCTTTTTTCTATTTCCCTCTTCGGTATATCACTTGTTTTCCTCCTTTATCCCATGTTCTTGCTGGTAATCTCACTCTTCATAAGGAAGAGGATGCCTGAACGATCCCAAGACAAGCCCATGGTGAGCCTCATCGTGGTATTGCGTAACGCGGAAACAATTATTGATGACAAGATTCAAAATTTTCTATCTCTCAATTATCCGCGAGATCAGTTTGAAATAATTATTTTTTCAGACGGATCAACAGACCAAACCGAAAAAATAATCAGTACTTACAAGATTAATGGCATGAAATTCCTTTCAACACCTTTGCATCGTGGCAAGGCGTATGGCCTTAACGAGGCGGTCCAGAGTTGCTCAGGGGATATTATTGTCTTCTCGGATGCGGATGCACTTTTAAGCCCGGATGCCTTACACAAAATCGTCAGACACTATGCCAATCCTGAAATCGGAGGAGTATGCGGACAAAGGGTGATCTATAAGGATGATGTCGAGATGAAATCAGCTCAAAAAGATTATATAAAATTCGACAGTACCATCAAAATTCTGGAAAGTAGAATAGGGAGCATAACTTCTAACGACGGCAAGATTTATTCTATTCGAAGAAAACTCTTCCAACCTATAGACCCAGCAGTAACAGATGACCTCTATTGCTGTCTCTCCATTGTAAGACAAAAATATCGCTTCATTTTTGAACCTGAAGCCAAGGCCTTTATCCGAATTCCATCCCGGAGCTGGTCTCATGAGATCCTTAGGCGGAGGAGGATTGTAGCCAGAAGCCTAAGAGGCATATACCTGATGAGGCAGATCCTGAATCCATTCCGGTATGGTATTTACTCTATCGGGCTCGCGATTAACAAGGTTTTACGCAGGATGCTTCCCGTCTGCTTGATTTTTCTCTTTTTGAGCAGTTCTGTATTGTCCTTTTACAATCCTTGGATAAGACTTTTTTTTATCCTGCAAGCGGGAGCTTATCTCCTCGCCTTATCCTATCCTTTATTCATAAAAAACGTTTCAGATACTAACCCATTCAAGAACAAGTGCAAAAAACTTTCCTCACTTGCCTGGTATATTTGTGTGGGTAACTATGGGACATTCCTGGGCCTTCTAGATTTTCTTTCTGGTAAAAAGATAACAAAATGGGACCCAATCAAAACAGATTAATAAGTTTAACAGTGGGAACAAGGGAGATATGTGAAGCACATGAGGGTAGGTATACTTATCGCGTCATTAGAACCCGGCGGCG
>DTYH01000252.1 GCA_012961955.1 Desulfobacterales bacterium
GAGGGATACGTATCTCGGAGGATGAATCGGGCTTTGGAAATAGAGACCACGCCGGCGGATTATATGTGAAGGGTGAGATGATCTTAGAAGATGCGTTTAAGCGGGTATTGAAGCTAATATCGGTGTCGTAAAGGGGGGTAAAAGGTGGGAGCATTTGAAAAAGCACAGAGGCTATATGAGAGAGCTATACAAAAAAAGACAAACGAAGAGGATCTTGATCTGGTAATAGGATGGAAGGAAGAAGAGCTTTCTGTCCTCTTCTCGTGCGCCGATCTTGTTAGGCGGCATTTCTTTGGGAATACTGTCAACCCGTGCGCAATTATGAATATAAAGTCAGGGGGGTGTCCCGAGGACTGTGCGTTTTGCTCCCAGTCGACACATAATAAAGCAAACATCACTGTTACTAGGCTTTCTTCCAGAGAAGAAATCATTAAAAGATTTAAGGTCGCCCGGAAACATAACCTTTCCTTTGGTGTTGTATCGAGCGGTAGACGATTATCGTATAAAGAGGTAAAGTATGTTGCAGAAGCGTTGAGGGAATGTGGGGGGGGCGTTCATGCCTCTCTTGGAATTCTTAGCAAAGAAGAATTTGCATTACTAAGAGAAGCTGGCGTAGTTTGTTACAATCACAATCTGGAGACGAGCCGTGAGTACTTCAAAAAGATCGTTACAACCCACAGCTATGAGGAACGGGTAGAAACAGTGAAAAGGGTAAAACAGGCGGGAATGGATGTGTGCTGCGGAGGGATATTCGGCATGGGAGAAACATGGGAAGATCGGAAATGGCTTTGTTTAGAATTGAAAAGGCTTGATGTGGATGTTATTCCCTTAAATTTCCTCAATGCCGTCCCGGGGACACGAGTTTCTCGACCCGCTGAGTCTCCTCTCGAATTCTTAAAAATAGTTACCGTCTTTCGTATTGCGCACCCTGATAAGACCATTAAGGTATGTGGGGGAAGAGAAGTGAATCTTGGCAGGATGCAAAACCTGATGTTTTATGCAGGGGCAAATGGCTATATATCGGGCGACTATCTTACTACAAAGGGTGACAGTATTGATTCAGATGACGCGATGATAAGAGCTCTAGGCCTGGAGAAGACCGCCTTCTAAGAATTGACGGTTTCGTAAAAAGTCTAATTTTTGCCTTCTCCGTGAGCCCCGTTAGAATTTTACATAGCCCTGTGGAATTGAACTTGGGTCTTCTCTCAATAGAAAATTCCACCTTGATCTAATATCCTGTACAAAATTTTTCTAACGGGGTGAGGAGTTTTTGGATTCAGAATTGCTCAATGTGGCTCACGAAATTACTTTTTACGAAACCATCAAGAATTGGAGGTGAAGCTTTTTCGGGTTACAATAAAGAGATCAGGACCTCGCACGATCGGCAAATCTTCATTTTTTCATCCCAATCCTTTTTGGCCTCGCATTCACAAATGGTTCCGTTAATAAACCAGCATAGTTTTCCCGCCTGAAACTCCCAGGCAGGGCACTGTTTTTTACGTTCAGGCGGACATTTCTTTATCACCCAGCAAGGTTTTTGGGCTTTATTCCTACCCCTCCTTCTGGATACCAAGAAGAAGAGCTGCCTCTCGACATGTGCTGGCACAGATCGCCATCCCTGCTCGTAGCTGTGAACGGCTTTGATCGATGTTCCGAGGAGCTGAGCAATCTCCTTCTGCGTCTTATTAAGTTTTTTCCGGAAATATAAGAATTCTTTGCTATCCATGAATAGCTCGAGTGATCTCTTTCTTGAACGGTCAAGGAAAGTGCTTGGTTGTTCTTATCGCATTGTGGTATTGTAACTGTTCATGGGGTGGAGCTTCTCTTGTAACGACCTTGCGCAACCTCCTCATGCGTCATTACCCTGTTCACGACTTCTCCCAGATCCTTCGTTCTATAAGGTTTTACTAGAATTCCTGCGAAACCATACCTTATCGAACGGACCAGCTGACTCTTTGGCCTTTTTGTAGGCCTCGAGCGGTTCAGCGCCGTGCCTCACGGACTCAGCCTCATGTCGTGGGCACCCGATTCCGATGGTGGGTATCTCTTCAGCGACCTTGTCTTTAACGATTTTCTTCTCTGATGCAGGAAGGTAGATATCGAAACGTGTTCCTACACCCGATTCGGGTTCCACGCTGATGTATCCACGATGGTTTTCGATCATGGAAGACCCGGTCGTAAATCCCAAATCGATCCCTTTCTGCTTGGTGGTGAAACAGGGGTCAAATATCCTGGGTAGATGCTCCTTTGATATCGAAACTCCTTGGTGCTGGAGACGTATCTTTATATATTTTCCCTCTTTGCTAGGAAGCCGGTACTCTTTTCCACAGCCGTATTTCCAGCTCGTACATTAATTGATCCGCCTTCAGGCATCCCCTGTTCGGCATTGATAACCAAATTGTTGACGACCTGATTCATCTGTCCCTTATCAAGCTGTACCGGCCAGAGCCGATCTGGGAGGGAAAATTTGCACCTCACACGTGAACCGGTTAAGGCGGATGTCACAGAACCCTTGATTAATTCTTGAATTGATGCCTCCTTCTTTGCGGCGCTCCACCCCTTGAAAAGGTGGGCAACTATTGTGTAAGATCCTTTGCACGTAGGGACGCCTCTTCCACCTCTGTAGGTTCTTCAACGACCTTATCGTCGGATCCTGCATACACCTTTGCAACTGTAATATTCGTTAGGATGCCCATCAGGATATTGTTAAAGTCATGGGCAATGCCGCCCGCCAGAATACCTATCGACCTCAGTTTTTCCCTCCTTTGGAGCTCCTCATCCAGCCTCAGCCTTTCAGTAACGTCTCGGGAAAGCAGGACCACGCCAGTGATTTTGCCGTCCTTGCCACGAATCGGGGCGCCCGTATCGGCTGATATTCTCTCAGTGCCGTCTTTAGGTATAAGCACGGTACGATTGCCAGCCAACCCCCCCGCCGGTCTCCAGGGCCTTCTCCAGAGGGTTATCGCGAAACTTTCGGGTCTTTTCGTTGATGATCTAGAAGACACCATTTAGGGGTTTACCAATAGTCCCCTACTTGCTCCAGCCTGTTAGTTCTTCTGCTACCCTGGTCATCGGAACTATACGTCCAGCTGCATCGGTACAGATCACTCCGTCACCGATTGAACGCGGGGTCACGGACAGACGGTCGTCTTCAGCAGCCAGTGCCGCCTCCGCCTCGCTTCTCCGTGAAATCTTCGAAATGGTGGCTACGATCCTCTTCACAGGAGAAAGAAGGGTCAATGGCGCTCATTTTCAGGTCTCCATCAAAGGTAGAACCGTCTTTTTGTCTAGATTTTGTGCCTATTCCGGCTGGTTTACCCTCCTGTTAAGCTGACCATAGATTATCTCTCCAACCCGTTCATGTTCTTCTTTTGCGGCGTAAATTACCGTAGCATCCTTATCATACTAGTCATGTTTTCTTTCGAACCCAAAGATCTTAAGCATTGATCCATTTACCGATTTGAGCCTCTTCTCTTCAACCATGCCCATCCCTGGGGGAGACGCGGACAAGATAGTGCCTAGGAGCGGCTCCCCCTTCCCGGAGCTCCTCCTCTTTCTGTTTCGGCTCTATCGCTAGTGCTATCTGCCCTGATACAAACATGAGGATATTCTTCTCCTCCTCTCCAAACCTGACACCTTCGGTATAGCTCTGAGCAGCCACTACACCTGTTATTCCTTCCTGGGTCTTTAACGGAACGCCAAGCCAATCTACAGGCCCCTTTCCGAGTAGGCCGACTTGCCCTTTCCTTGGAGACTCGTCAAGTACATCACGTAAGGCGAGAAGAGCCTCGCGGGTGCTGAGTATGTATTCTGTCACCCCTTTACCTATCTTTCTTGGCAAAGGCTCCTCCGTATGTTCGTCTGTAAGATATGGAAAACCTAAGATCTCAAGCTCAGGATCGTAAAGGGCAATATAAAAATTCCTTGCAGGCATGAGATCCTTAATGATTTCGTGGATTGACCCAAAAGGCTCTTCAAGGCTCTGGGTCGAATTTGCAGCCTCCCCGATTTTATACAGTGAATCTTTCACTCTTTCCACGCGCTTCCGACTGCTGATGTCCATGAGGTCTCCCAGGACGGCCCTTCTTCCCCGGTACTGGATGAAACTAACCATCTCCACAATCCACCTGACCCCCCATTCTTCGTAACAATCCGGAATTCATACGGAGACAACATATCCTACTCTAATTCTAACATTTTTACAGAGTCTTCCCTCACCATGCTCCTGTCTTCCGGCAAGCCCAGCATCAAAGACCCCAGGCCTAACAGTTCATCCTCGCCGTAGCCTGAGAGCTTCTGAAACTGGGGGCTCACAAGTTTGAATCTTCCGTCCTGGACAATGTATATTCCAATGGGTGAGGTACTAGTCGATACCTTGGAGAATTCATCTGTCAATTTTTCTAGGTTATTGATCCTTCCAGCTCCTCGATTCGTCGGCGCATCACCGCCAGTTCTTTCAGGAGCTGTTCTCTGGGTTTCTCTTCATCCATCATCTTGTCTCCCAGAGGTATCATTTTTTTTAGTACGATGAAGCTTCTAGGTCACCTTGTACACGTAAACCTCCATTTACAAAACATATCTTCAGGATGATTGCCAGGCGGAGCAAAGAGACACTCCACTTTTATCCGTTCATCGATCTCTTTGGCAAAACTGGAAAATTCAGCAAAATGCATGTCACGGCACGCAAACTCCCCCATACCCTTTCTGATCCTGGCCTCTTGGGGCGGGCAATGAGGGACAGAAAATATGACCTCGTCACCCTTTTCTTCAATCTGATAATCGATGATGTTCGCCCAAGGGAAGAACCCGAACGCACGCACAAAGCCCCTAAGCCCCTTCTCCTCAATCTTGAATCTTTCCTTTATATCACGTGCTGCCAACTTCGCCACCTTTGTCCATACCTGTTCGTTTATATGTTCCGCTGCTTTTAAACCGTGTTCTTCCTCAACATAGATAAACCAAAAGGCATCCACTATTCTGTACTGATACATCATAAAATCGATGTATTTTTTTAATTCTACCTTGTCTAGGTTACTAAAATTCATATCGCCCTCCTTTTTACATGCGTTTATACTCTATGGTCGTCAGTCACGTTACCTCTTGCCGTCCTTGATACGATTGAGTTTGTCTCCGCCATAACAGCAAGTTTCAGATATAATCTATTCATTGCACCAATTCTTTATGTGCGTCCATTCCTATCTTTTTACACCTCTAAAGGGGCGCCGGGCTTTTCATTGCGGAAAGACTCTTGCGCGTCACATTTGAGGAAATCTACGTGATCTCAAGAGGTTTCTATCCCCTTATCTTCAGATCATATCTCTGAATTTGCAATATGATTACCTGATAACAGTTGCATATTTTCACGTGAATGTCAATCAGTTTGGGGACATAACTCTTTGACATTCAAAAACATGTTGCATATCTCAAATACCTAAATTGAGGGTTACAAATTTTGATACTTTTTCAATCCGATGACTCCTGCCCGATCGGTTGTTCTAGCTAGGAGGAGTAGGTAATAAGCGTGTTTGTATTTTTTAATGGTATCAAGATTTGTAACGCTCAATTTAGGGAATAGAATGTTCTTTAAAAATGGCCGTTGACACATCATCTGCTTTGCGGGGGGAGTTCAGGAAGGACGGTATCGCGGCATAAAGAAGGGTCTTAGAAATACCAACCAAGTCGTTTCAAGAAAAGATTCACCCGTGGCAGTTACAAATGTTTTGTTCATCGACCTGAAGTCTCGGCAGTTTTTTCTCGCCAGGATTTGTCAACAAAAAGCCTTTTTCGTCTTGATGACGGCTCAAACGGGTTTTTGTTCGGGTAATGGTGGTGTCGACCTGAACGGAGGTGGCTATGGAATCTATTACAGTCAATAGAGTCTCCATACATGTGTAGTCTCCATACATGTGTATAGATTGTCCCACCAGATCTGGAGCCACCTTTTCTCCTCTTGGATTTGTATTTGATAGGTTTGGTAAATGCAGTGAGATGGGGACTACTTAGAGACGATTCAATCAATTGATATGTTAGGGTTGATATCTCTCTAGGTGATGACCGAAGACAGACATAATTCGTATCAGCATCTTAAACCTTCAAGGCTTAAGATGTCCAATAAGTCCCGTAGAGAGAAGGCAATCCCCTCTACTTAATCCGTTTCAACCGTCCTCTTCGTAAGCTACGTTTGATCTTACTATCTTCCTCTTTTGGCTTCTTGTCCAACCATTCCATTCCTTTCGTTAGTGCCATCATGCGAAGTCCCATGTAAATCTGTTGAGTAAAAAGCAGAGCCATAGTTTCTCTTCGATTTGCACCTCGATCCTCACATTCATTCAAGAATCTCCTCAAGATTTCTTTGGCTGTAGGCGGAAGAACGATGGTAATTGTGTCTAAATTGGCTCGATCTCTCCACTCCCAGGGCGCAACATTTTCCAGTATTTCTTTCCAGAAACGGTCAAAATCCTCACTGGTTATTGGATCTTTCTTCTTAATATCCATAATAATTCTTCCTCTAAAAACTATATTAGGTTTTACAGTTATTCATGAGACAAGGAAACAATATCTCTTGCCTCCCCTGACAGAAATCTCATGTCACAAGACAACAGTTGTGTGATTGACGGTTCGTTCTCTGGGTTATAGAGTCATACACAGTTTTTAGTATTTGCAATTATTATCAGACTAGTATATCTATAATTCAAATTTCTGAGTCGACGCATTTGTGTCATATTCTACGACATATTGTCTCCTTGGATCCCCATGTCAGGAGCCAGGAGCCCGAATTCAGAACGTAGAATGGTTGATTTGATTCGATTTTCTTCTGTATTGTGACTCCTGAGTTCTCGACTCTAGTGAAGGAGATTTAGAGGATCAAATGAACTCTATTTTATTACAACTAGTTAATGCAACCCAGAGAGTTGAGTTTATAAGATTTCCGCTTTGAGCGAGAGAAGTCAGACCCGCGGGATATTTTCCCTAAGGAGAAGGTCTCGGGTCCTTAATGTCCGCCTAACAGAATAGAAGCGAAGCGAAGGAGTTGTGTTGTAATGAGATGTCACGTTGGATAGTTGGACAAAACGACGTCGAGGCTATGGCTCGTTGTAAGACAGTTTTTTTATCAATTGTTTTGTTCAAATCTATTCCGAGACATTATTTTTGCTAAAACCGGCATGGAACCCATCGAGAAAGGAGAACATCTCCCTGATGAGATCGACTTGTGGCCGCGATCAATTAGCAGTTGAGCGAGCCTAGAAGATTCGGTGTAAATGGTGTCGGTGCGAAACACAGATAGTTCTTTGGTATCGTTTGGGCCTGAAACGGGTCTCTCAAGCTATTCTGTGTAAGACCACAAGGCGTAGGTTCTTTAGGCTTTGCGCAAAACATATCCCATATTTGCAAAGAACACTGACGACTTAAGATGTTTTTGAAGTGGGTAAAGAAAGCCTGCTGATGATGAGTGCCTTCGTGGGGAAC
>DTYH01000253.1 GCA_012961955.1 Desulfobacterales bacterium
ACCACAATTCTCCTTTATATGCCGGATATTTTCTTCGTCGCTCGAAAACCTTTTGTCAGGGAAAAACCCCTTTAGAACAAATTCCCCGCTCGTATATTCCTTTTCGTATATACCAAGCGTGGAAACCAGGGTATTCACCTTCAAGCCAGGGCTCGTTACGTACGATACCCTCTCCACAAACCTGTTTGCACTCTGGATGGCAAGTGACAGGACTTCCCTTGAACAACTGACAATATCATTTGCGCCACCGGAACCCCCTATATATACGTCTGTTTGTGTAGAGTTTATGTTGCCAAACCTATCTATCTCTGCTGCACCTATGCATCCTATACAACTGTTATTCCGCCCACCCATCAGAATCCCCATGATCCAGTGCACAT
The DNA here is from genome assembly GCA_012961955.1 of Desulfobacterales bacterium. Lineage (GTDB taxonomy): Bacteria > Desulfobacterota > Desulfobacteria > Desulfobacterales > DTYH01 > DTYH01. The sequence goes on from DTYH01000253.1 coordinate 381, forward strand.
CTGCGAGCATCTTGCAAGTCGGATGGTTTCTGAAGTTCAGGATCGCAGGGTCAAAGGGCCTGGGGGTGTACCCGTACAGCCCCATCTCAACCATCAGATCAACCGGTCTCCCCTTATCGACTAATCTATAGTATGCAAGTGATGAAGCCAGGTTTGCCAACCCGGCACCAGCCAATATCGTGGAGTACCCTTTGTCCTTTATGAGATCCGCAAGTCTTCTTGAAGCAGCAATGATTGCCATCTCAAGGGAGGTGTAATCGCTTTCAAGATCAATGCCGGCCATAAGCTCTTTCGATTCGAGCATCCATGAATCTTGGCGTAACCTTCCCTTAAGGTAAAGTATCTTCTCTGATCCCAACTTTTTTAAATATTGGTCATGGTTATCACACCCCAGGACCCATTCTGCTATCCACTTATCGAGTTGTTCCGGCTCCTTTGCAACACGGTGGAGATTGTCAAAAAACTCGTAATCTTCCATGTAACCTTCAACTTCCTGGACTGCAAGATTAGATACTCCCCCTGGATGTGCGCCAAAAGGTACCTCGCATACGCTTACCACATACTGGGAGGGGAGTTTCACTAGATAAGAATATCTCTTTATCGTCTCAGGAGGGAGAATCTTTTCCACTGTCAGGATTGTACCGCTTCTGCTTGCCATTGCCCCATAAAGGTTTTCTGCATAGGGAGGAAAGAATATTGCATTCCCTTCTTCATCAGAGGCCAGGGCATGGGCGATGCTCAGGTCAGGAACTAAGGGTTTCAACACCGGAAGTTCCCTGCCCGACTCGAAAGGATCTTCAATAACCTTAAGAGAATCCGTGTTATCCACGGCCATGGTGCTCCCCATCAAGGAGTTTGTAGGGACAAAACCTATCTTCATGGCTCCTGCCATCAGCCTCAAGACAAAAGTGAGGACTGACCAGTTTTCAAATACGATCTTACCATCCCGAAAGGCCCTCTGATATACAGGATTCGGACGGATCGTGTGATACGAATCACCACAATATGATGTGATCACCCGGCTGACCATATCCCCATGGACAAGGATCATGAGAGGCCCACTGACCGTAAGTGAGGCGATAGAAAAGTTGGCCCGACTATTCTGAAACTGCCTGAATATCTCGTATACGGCGGCAGTAGGCCATCTGCTTCCTGTAAATGTCAGATGAAGAGTCATCCCTGGTTTTACATTCCTCTCTATGGCGTCTCTCAGGGGACATACCTTATTCCTGATAGCTTTATCCCCTTTTCCGAGAAACCTATTCCTGAGTATCTCTTCCGCCTTTCTGTGTAGATCCATGCCTATTTTCTCGGTACCGTCATTCCGCGAAAGGCGAGACATTCTTGTCTCGCCCTGATATGGAAGGGTTAGAAACCCCATTGTGGAAAGATTAGCCTAGAAAACCGTGTCTGGCCGACTTAGGCCTCCACGCCACCGAAGACTCGAGATCTTTACCGAGTCGTTCCAAGAAAGGGTTAACCCGTGAAGGGTTAGAACAATCCTATACAGGTGTGAAGTATCTGATATCAGTAATCAGACCTTTTGGAGCGTCACTCCAGACTGCTTTTACTCTTGTTCCTATCTTGATCGCCTCTTTTCCTTTCTCAATATCGGACAGGTCAATCCCGCCGATAAAGTGAAGGATTGCCGTGTCTGCACCATCTAAGCGGATAAGACCACTTGCCCAAGGTGGTTCAGGAGCTCCTAAGAACTTCATACAGCATATCTGGAATGCTCCAATTACTCCCTCGTCGCTCACCTCGACCCACTCTTCAAGTGGTTCAAAACACATCTCACAGAATCCCCTGGGGGGCAACAAGACCCTCTTACACTTAGGACACCTTATACCCATGATCCTCTTTTCTTTCAGCTCATAAAAGAACTTTGTGAGCACCTCGCCTGCGGTATATTTGAACGGAATTTCCCATGTATATGGCACTTCGATAATGTCTTTTTCCATACCTGACATGCCTCCTCTTAGTTCCAATCCTTGGTTAACAGCATCACGCTTTGGTATTGTCCTCTACTGGCACCCATTCCTACTGCCAGCGCCTTCTTTGCCCCTGCAACCTGCCTTTTGTCTGCCTTTTCCATGATCTGAAGACTTGCTTCAGCGATCCTGACAAGGCCTGCTACCCCAATCTGGTTCGTGCAGATAACACCACCCGAAGGGTTCACGGGGAGCTTGCCACCCATCCTTGTTGCTCCACTCTCTATTAGCTTTCCGGCCTCGCCATGTTCGCAGAATCCCAATGCTTCCAGGGCGAGGAAATGTACGATTGGAAACGGGGCTTGAAGTTCAATCACGTCGATCTCCTCCATTGGATTCGTTATCCCGCACATCTTGTAAAGCCTTTTGCCGGCCATGGCCAGGTTGAGCCAGTCAACACCTCCTGGTCTATCCCCGTAGTAGGGCGTACAGACTATGTATTGAACCCCTCTGATCCAGGCCGCCTTCCTGTTTAGCTCCCTGGCCTTCTCCTCTGATACCATAATCACTGCACATGCACCGTCTGACCGTGGGCAGCATTCGAGATACTTTATTGGCCAGCACACCGGGGGAGACTTCATTACATCTTCTACGGTAACCTTCTTCTTGATATGAGAATAGGGATTGTTCAATGCATGTTCGTGATCTATAACCGATGCCAGTGCAAACTGTTCCTCCCTAGAGCCATATTTCGCCATGTGCATTGTGGTTAGAAGGGCCCAGCCGTCTATTGATCCAAGGGTAAAATCCCCTAGGAAAAGCGGATTGAAGGCCTTATTCAATACCGCCTGGGCATCCAAGTTTTCGCCAACCCTCTGTACACCTAGGGCCATCACCACATCGAAAACCCGTGATGCCACATGCTGATATGCGATAGAGGCAGTTGCGTGTCCGGTCGATCCACCCGTGAGTATCTTTATAAACGGTTTATTATGCCAGCCGCCTCCTGCATCGATATCCCATCTATCAGGACAGTTTATGCCATCGAACTCATCCATGCTCCCGTACACAACCGCGTCTATATCTTCTAAGGATAATCCTGCATCGTCTAAAGCCCTCCTTACCGCCTTATAGGCAAGCTCAGGGTGTGTATAACTCTTTAGTTTGGTAGCTGTCTCAGTCTGGCCAACACCAACGATTGCCACCCTTCTTGACATGTTTGTGCCTCCTTTAATGCCTAGTGCCGAGAAAATCCTTATTGTGCTTGACAAACATTTGTATTTTAGCAGCTTTCACTTTTCACTCTCCATGATAACCACACAGCTCGCTCTGGCCGCAGGACCACATACATTGCTCATACCATGGGCGAGCGCTACGTTTGCCGCTTCTATCTGGTGTCCTTCTGCCATGCCCATGACCTGCATGGCAGCTTCCGCAACACTGAACAGCCCAGCACCCCCAACTGGATTGGTACAGATCAATCCGCCAGAAGGATTTACTGGAAGCTTTCCATCGATAGCTGTAACCCCTTCTTCTACAAGGGAAATGGCCTTACCAAAATCGCAAAATCCCAGCGCTTCAAGGAGCATAAGCTCTTGATAGGGTGTGACACCTGCAATCTCAGCCACATCGATTTCTTCCGTAGGGTTCTTTATTCCTGCCATCTCATAGGCCATATTGGCGGCCTTCACAGTAGAGGCAATCTTGTCTAAGCTGCCATTGTTCCCTATCTGATACGTTTCGCTGGCCCACCCAATACCCTTTACGTAGGCAATCTTCTTAGATGTGGCCCTCCAACTGGCAAGCTCTTCTGTGGCAAGTATGATGGCTGACGCCCCGCTTGAGGCTGGGCAGTACTCCAGAGCTCTTATGGGCCAGCACAAAACAGGACTGTTCAATACTTCCGCAATGCTCACCTCTGTTTTTATATGGGCATGGGGGTTTTTCATGGCATTTCCGTGTTCCATAACAGAGATGCGAGCTGCATATTCCTCTGATATCCCATAGATATCCTTGTACCTTGAGGCCTGCAGGGCATTAAGCACGAGGTTGTTGCTTGCTATGGGCCTGAAAAAGAAGGGATCACACGCAATGTTGCTCGACTTCATAATTACATCATGTGAGTGGATGGTCCCATGGCTTACTACCATCACCGTATCGTACATGCCTGATCTTATCTTCATATATGCGGATGGAATGGCAAAGGCGCCATCCTCTGCCAGATTTGTCCCGTCTTTCCACCACGAACAGGCAGCACCAGCAGAAAATTGTGCGGATATGACTATCCCATCATAGAGATCATAGCTTGCGGTAATGACAGCATCTATATCTCCCTTTGTCATTCCCGCATCGTCAAGGGCAGCTGAGGCAGCCTCAAAATCGAGCTTCCAGTATGGTTCTTTAAGCGATCCCGGGTCAGAATATACTGTATGACCAACACCAACAATTGCTACTCTACTCATGTCATTGCTCCTCCTCTGAGTGAAAGAAAGTTGATCAAATCGTCAGATGGTTGAATAATCTTTCTCGATTAAACGGTTTCGCGGTCTGACAATTTGACGATTCTGCCAGTCGATCCACTTTCATTTTTCGTTGTGCCGGAATTACAGGGATTAGAGTTAGTGCGAGCAGCACCCTGCTGCGACAACTTCTTTCAAAACGCTAGATTGTTACTAACCTACGAAATCTTTTTGATTTCCCCTAATCGTTCATCTCCAAAAGCCTTCTGCTATTCTTTATCAAGATATCTTCCTTGACATCTTCTGAAAGCCCCAGACCCTCAAAATCGGCAAGCCATTTTGCAGGTTCAACAGCCGGGAAATCTGTAGAGAATATTGCCTTTTTTCTTAAGTATGTGCCGATAGCCTCCTTTAAGGAGTCCGGAAATCTACTTGGGAGGTGCCCTGAAAGATCGACATATACATTCCCCTTATGCTTGGCCATTGCCAAGGTCTCTTCCTGCCATGGCCACGACGGATGCAGGCAGACTATCTTGAGATCAGGGAAGTCTGCTGCGACTTCATCTATGTAGGGGATCGGTTTCATGTAATCCAATTTTATCCCTTGTCCACCGGCCAATCCTTCCCCAAGGCCGGTTGTGCCTGTGTGAAATTGGACAGGAATGTTGAGCTCTAGACACTTTTCCCAGAGGGGGTAAAACCTCTTATCATTCGGATAGAATGCCTGAGCACCCTGCTGAAACTTCACCCCTTTTAGCCCTAGATCCTTTACAGCCCTCTCCAGCTCATCAATGGCCATCTTTCCCTTCCACGGATCTATACTGGCAAATCCGATAAACGTATCGGGGTGTCTCTTGACAAGCCCTGCTATCCAATCATTACTCAAGCTTGGCAGACCAGTAGCTGTTTCAGCATCCCAGGCTACCAGAACCGCCATCATGTTCAGGTCTTGATAGACCCTTACCATCTCTTCCTCACTCCTGATAAACAGCCTTTTGATCTTTACACTTTTCTGGATGGCTGGGGCGTATGGTCCAACCGTATCTATCCAGAACTCTTTGCATGTAGGGTGAACATGAAAGTCTATGATCCTGTTCTTCTTATTCTCCATCTTCTTGTCTCTCCGATCTTCTCAGCAATCCCGTCCATTTTCCCTTCTGTACCACCTCTTTTTTCTGATTCAGTACCTCCCGATCAAACACTACCACCCCCCTGTCCGCCTTTCTTGTCTCCCTCTTTTCGAGCACCGTGTCTACGACAGTAATCGTGTCCCCTATCCGTACTGGTCTGACAAACTCCCAGTTCAGAGAGAGGAAGGCGATCAATGCTTCCTCAAAGAGGGCCAATCTCTCCATGAGACCGAATGATATGGATAGGATCAAAGGGCCATGCGCAACCCTCTCTCCAAATATGCTCTTTTTCGCATACTCCGTATCCGTATGGATAGGATGATAGACACCAGAAATACCGGCAAAATTGACAATATCTGCCTCAGTGATTGTCCTAGAGGGAGATACGAACTCTTGTCCTACCTCTAGGTCATCAAAATAAGACCCTCCCATTTCTTTAGACTCTGAAACCGAGTTCTTTGGCTATAATCCTTCTTTGTATTTCAGAGCTACCAACGGTGACTGGTGCAACCCTGGCATCCCTGAAATATCTCCATACAGGGAATTCCCCCTTGACCAATCCCCACCCTCCATGGATATGGAGGGCCTCCTCGGTCACCTTGGCTGCCATCTCGGTAGAGAACAGCTTTGCTGATGATACCTCTTTTATACACATATTGCCCTGATCCCATAGCCAGGCCGCATAATAGGTAAGTAGTCTAGCAGCCTGTATATTGGCCTCCATATCGGCAAGCTTAAATGCAATCGATTGAAATTCTCCGATCGGTTTTCCAAACTGGATCCTCTCACCCGCATATTTTACTGCCGCCTCATAGGCAGCCTGAGCTACACCTACGGCTCGTGCTGACACCAGAATCCGTTCAACGTTGAACCTCTCCATTATCTTTCTGAACCCTTCTCCTTCCTTGCCAATCAGGTTCTTGATTGGTATACGGCAGTCATCGAAATAGGCATCAGCTGATTCAGCAGCCTTGTTCGCCTCTTTCCTCTGTTTGGTAAAGGTGTAACCTTGTGTTCCCCGATCCACGATGAAGAGATTCATTCCGTCTATTCCCTTGCTCTTGTCCACGTATGCGAGGAGTATAATATAATCTGATATGGTCCCGATGGTGTTGAAGGTTTTTGACCCGTTGATGATATAGTAATCCCCATCCCTCTTGGCAGTAGTCTGTATAGCCTTCACTTCGTTACCAGCATTGACCTCCGTAACTCCCAGGGATACGATTTTCTCTCCTTTTAATGTGGGGATCAGATATTTCTCCTTTTGTTCCTCACTTCCGAAAGACCAGAGTATGGAGGGAGGAATACCGCCTTGCACAACCCAGACTGCTGCAACACTCACAGACACCCGGGCAATCTCTTCCATGAATAGACACTCTTCAATCTTGCCCAGCCCCCCTCCGCCATATTCGGGTGGACCACTGATTCCCAGATAACCCAACTTACCCATCTTTCTGATTATCTCAACCGGGAACGCTTCCTTATCCTCTGCTTCGTCTATTATCGGAGCAATCTCTTTCTCTGCAAACTTTCTTACAGATTCCTTAAACATTCTCTGCTCATCCGTTAAAGTAAAATCCATAGATCTCTACTCCTCCTCGCTCTCAAGACATATTTCTTTACCTATCGCGGCTGCGCCGATTGCACCACAGATAAGGGGTTCAAAAGGGACAAACAGGTTAAGCCCAAGCTTCTCCTCCACCATCTTTACCAGGCCGATGTCTTTAGCACCGCCGCCACAAACAACACAGTCTTCCTCGGCATTCACCCTGTTAGCCATATTCGTGATCCTGTTTGCTATTGATTCGCGTATCCCTGCCAGTATCTCTTCTGGCGTGGCACCCTCGGCGATCCTTGATATTACCTCAGTCTCTGCAAACACGGCACAGCTTGTACTGAATTTTATCCGCTTCCCTGGTTCCAGAGAGAGCCTACACATCTCTTCGAAGCTTAGATTGAGTATCATTGACACTACCTGCAAAAATCTTCCGCTCCCTCCTGCACATCTGTCGCCTGATACGAATTTTATTACTCCTCCTCCATGGGCTATTCTCACCACTTTGCTTACCTGCCCTCCCACCTCAACGAATGTTTTCGCATTCGGGAAGAGGAAACTCACACCCTTTGCCATACATGTAATATCGCTCATGTATTTATTAGGAAAATTGGCTGCTGAAGCCCCGTATCCTGTGGTCACAAATATCCTTATGTCGTTAATAGATGTCTGTCTCCTTGTAAGTGCGTCATTGAGCGCTGATCGGATTGAATCCTGATAGTTGCGACCAGAAGGTCTAATAGCATACGTGACCGTCCCTTCATCGTCCAAAATGGCCACTTTGGTAAAGACACTCCCTGCATCTATTCCTGCATAATACATGGAATATACATACCTTATGCTATCTTGCTGCCTGATCAAAGAATGTGACCCTATCCATTCTTCGCTTTGATTTGTCTATCAAGGTTCCTTTCCTGTTAGAGTCTTCGAACAACCTTTTTGCGAAGATAGCGGCACCCAATGCTCCTGTGATTAAGGGTTCAGGCGGAGTAAGCACTCTCCCAAGTCTTTTTTTAGCGGTCTTTATCAGACCTCTGCTTTTAGCCACCCCGCCAGTCATAATAATCTCCTGTTCAATCCCTATTCTCCTTACCATTCCGTGTATCCTGGCTACTATTGCGTCGTATATTCCGGCGGCGATATCTTCCATCAGCACACCATCGGCTAAATAAGAAACCACCTCCTGCTCGGCGAAGACTGTACAAATACTATTTATTGTTACAGGGGAACTTGAACGGAGGGCGTACTCCCCCATCTCATGAGGAGAGCTCCCAAGGGCCTCAGCTATAACGTCGAGGAATCTTCCTGTACCCGCAGCACACTTGTCATTCATGACAAAATCGACTACCCTCCCGTTTATTACTTTAATACCTTTACTATCCTGCCCCCCGATATCAATGATTGTCCTGGCATGCGGGAAGATGCAGCTTACCCCTATTGCATGGCATGTTATCTCTGTTACCTTCTTGTCTGCAAAGGGGACACTGACCCTTCCGTATCCTGTTGCAACTATTGCCTCAATATCGTCGATTGTAAGCTCTGCCTTTTCCAGCACCTCTTCCATCAGCTTGTTGGCAAATCTTCTGTGTTCTGGTGCTGTATATCTAATAATCTTAGATACGAGACTCTCTTTATCGTCCAGGATTACGATCTTTGTGACTGTGGAGCCGATATCGATCCCTGCAAAATACATTTTTGAGCGGAATTCCCTTAAATCACCCCTTCCTTTCTTCTAAGCTCCTTGTGATAGGCGACAGACTCTAGGAAGGTATCTATTTGTGGTTTGAGTTGGTCAAATGGGAGCATAGCCCTTTTATCTACAATGTCTCCTTGTATCCTGATATTGGGTATCTTGTACAACTTCATGAGCAGCTCTTCGGCATGTCTCTGCGAGAATGATGGTGCACGGCAGCTCAAAAGGGGATGGCTTACCAGACCATCAACCTTCCACTCCTTTGCCATGTACAAATAGAACTGGGTTCGCCATGCTAGGGCCTCATCCTCAGCCATAGATATCAGCTTGGTAGAAAACGTAGGAACCTCATATGCTATCCTCAGGAGAGGGTCCGTAATATTGTCTGGTTTATCCGTGGGAATCAGAAACTGGGAGTACCAGAAACTTTCGATCACAAACACAGCCCCTTTACTCATGAAATAGTTGAACATTTCTAATCCGTGCCACGGGGGTAGCTCAATCCACATGAGGCGATACTTCTCTTCGGGCACTACTCCAAGTCCTGTCTTTGCCCTGGTCTTTACCTCTTCAAGTAGGTTTTGAAAGAATACCAGGGTTTCTTCCTTGCCGGGCAACCAGAAGCCAGGGGCAATAACGGCCCACAGGTCAAGGTTCGATATAGGACAAGGTACGGTTTTTCTAAGGAGATCAACTTCCCGCCAGAGGCGATGTATCTCCTCTTGCCTGTAGACCATCTCGCTTAACTTATCCCAGTCTATCCTCTTCCCTGTTACTTTTTCTGCGAACATAGCAAAGTTTTTCAGGTCTTCATACTGGTATTGAATCAATCTCTTTCGATATTCCTCAATATTCTTATGGTACACACCCGGGTAAAGATCCACGTGATATACAGGGACATCATAGTGCCGGGCCAGAGTCTGAAACACCTTGTATGTTCCGTCACAGTAGGTAGTCCTTTCTACCATAAGGGTGGGCTTCGGCCACCCTCCCAAAGGGGCTTCAGGCGGCATCTCTCCTAGTTCCTTGGCTAACATTGCGTGAGAATAGACACATCGCATGTAGCCGCACAGGCTATCACTAAGATATTCCTTAGCGCAAGCGTCCAAAAAATAGGAAGCGACCCCTTTTACTGCACACATGGCCCCAAAATGGTCCATAGCCATCGGAACTATGTCCATGGCGTCGAGTATCATGTGGAATGGACCGTAGATCACTGTGGGGCAGACCCATGCTACAGGTTTACCTTGTTTTGCGTCTTCTTTGGCCTTCTCATACAGGTACTTCTTGACTAGAGAATAACCTTTCTTGGCCACTTCTGACACCTTAAACGTACTCTTTTTGGCCTCTTCCTCCTTCATTCTGTTCAATCTCCTCTTTGGGGATGAATCTATGGTTATACGACTTAGAAGGTCTCCATAAATGCCTCAATCCTTGTCCTTAACGGTTCAAGGGCAACAGCGCTGTAATCGTGTTCTAAAAAGAGTGTCTGTATCCCGAGGTCCTCAAGATAGCTCTTTACGTCTGGCACCTCCCACCCATGAGTGTCACAATATCTCGTAATCTCAAGTACAGCTCCATTTATTTTGTAATCCTTTACAAGTTCCTTAAGGTACGCAAATCTGTGCTCCAGATCGTCTTTGTGAGATCTTCCGGGGTTGTCCCTGAAAGTCCTGGGGCATACAATTCCATCCAGATATCTTTTAGCTAAACCATCAATAGGATCTTCAGTAATCTCCACATCCGGCCAATAGAACCTGGAACCCACACAGGTATCGTCCATGACGACATAGGATCCACAATCTTCTATCAATTGAACCAGGGGAACAGCGTCAATTATGCTTCCCCAGACAAGTATCCTGTTATCCCTCTTCTCTAACCTTCCCTTGGTCCCCTTCAGTTCATCTATTATTCTCTTTAGCAATCCATTCACCTCGTCTGGAGGCAAACTCATACTGGCAACCATGACTTTCATCACTTCAGGACCCGAGATCAGAGGCGGATCTTCTTTACGAAGCCCGTACAGCTCCCTGACAAGCCTTCTGCTGCTGTTGTGCAATTCTATTGCTTCTCTTAATGCCTCATCTGTGATCTTCCGGCCATAGAACCCTTCTATATCCCTTCTTAAGTCAATCAACTCCTCTTTGAAGAATTTAATGCCCCACTCGCTCACCTTGTGAGGAACATCGATGTTGTATGCATACTCTGGTCTAAAATAGTACCTCCACAGGTCAAATGATATCTCTATCCCCTGGCAACTCCTGCATGAGATGAGTCCATCGAGGAAGTCGTATCTTCCCTTGCTCGCCAGGTCAAAGCAGCTTCTTATGTATCCACAGGTTACACTTTCTACGTAGAAATCCCCCTGTGTTGGTGGTTCGCTTACACTTCCTAAGATTCTGTATGGAACAAGATCTACTGCGGTCAAATATTCCAAAGGAACCTGACAGCAAAAGTATCCTATTATCTTTTTCCCTTCAGCCCTTAACTCTCTTGCGCGGGTATCCCGCTTTTCGTATATTTCGTCTATCCTCTTTAGTATCTCAGCTTTCATATTGAGCTTCTCCAAATAGTGTTGGACTTTTCGTAACAATCTAGCCTTTCGAAAAAAAGGCGCAGCAAGATGCAGCTCCTACCGGGGGTTAGGATCGTGAAAAGTTGAGTGAAAGATGAAGCGATTATCCCACGTTCACTCTTCATAGGTCACTCTTGGTAGGAGCGGCATCCAGCCGCACACGGCATTGCTTTTTCAAAGACCCAAGCTGTTGCAATTTTTGGGCTATCTAGCGATTTGCAGAAAATAGATCTTCAATCCTAAAAACGAACAAACTAGACCATATCAATATCCGTACCAACTCGGATAATCTCCATCTTCTTACGTAAGTTTGGGTGGTTATAGATTAGAAGGGTGGGTGGGACACAGAGAATGGTGTATTAAACTTAGACACTACTAGGGGGTGGGGCGTATATTCGATTGACAACTTGTTGAATTTAACTGGGTCTTGCACTTTGTATCAGATTAATACATGTCTCACAATGATGTAAGAGAAGAAACTCCTCGGGTTTTCAGGACTCACAATTCAGATTGCCATACGGAGAGGTTCTGATCTCCCCCTTCATCGCGATTCATTAGGCTCCCTTGCTGCGTGGAGGAACAAGTGGGTAGGGGATGTGGGAGGGAAGGTTTTTGGTGGATTGTTTGTTTTGACTCCTGAATTGCACTAAAGAATATTCCACGTAACTGTTCACGGGGTGGCCCTATAAAAGCTCTCCACTTACAACCCTGTTTCTCCCTTCCTCTTTGGCCTGGTATAGGTATCTATCCGCCATATTGATCATGGCATCGACCGAGATTTTTTCGTCAGGTGTGCTGTTATCAAAACCGGTTGTTCCAAAGCTGGCGGTGATACGGATATTCTCCTTATCCCACATAATTTCCGTTTGAGACACGATGATGCGCAGTCTTTCTGCAATAGAGAGGGAGGACATGAGACCTGTTTCTGGCAGGACGATTAGGAATTCTTCGCCCCCGTATCGTATGACCCAATCCACATCACGCCGGATCGATTCCTTGAGACACCGGGCAAATCTTTTCAACACCATATCACCAGCCTGATGTCCGTAGGTGTCGTTGATTTCCTTGAAATGATCGATGTCACATAGGATAACGGAGAGCGGGTGGCCATATCTTCTGGCCCTGTTGATCTCCTTGGGCAGGTGTTCATTCATGTACCTCCGATTGTAACATTTGGTGAGCGGATCGGTTATGGAGAGGATCCGGATCTCCTCATTAGCCTTTCTGAGTGATCTCTCCAGCTTCAGGATGCGTTTTCCCGTGTTAAGGCGAGCTATCAGTTCGGCGTGGTTGAATGGCTTGGTCAAATAATCG
>DTYH01000254.1 GCA_012961955.1 Desulfobacterales bacterium
ACGCTGTGGCTGCGGAGGCCGAAGAGCCTAAAAGTCTGTGCCCTTCTTGACAAACCGGCAAGGCATATAGGGGAGGTGCATATCGATTACTTGGGGTTCACCATCCCAAACAGGTTCATCGTCGGCTATGGGATAGACTATGCCGAGCAACACAGGAACCTACCATACATCGCATATGTAGAGCTTGAAGAACAATAGGGCCAGAAAGCATAGGAATTACACATTGGTCGATACTACCGAAAACATAGAGATAGGGGACCTTATACAGATAATTGAGGTGGCCGTAGGTCGCAGACCGGCAGATCTCCTCCTGAAGGGGGTCAATCTCGTAAACGTCCTCTCCGGCGAGGTTTACCCTACAAATGTAGCCCTGATAGGAGAGAGGATTGCTGGGGTTGGTCCGCAGTATAAAAAAGCCGATTACATACTTAGCCTTAGCGATAAATATCTGCTCCCAGGCCTCATAGACGGACATGTCCACATCGAAAGCTCTATGGTGAGCGTACCGGAATTCGCTAAGGCAGTGATTCCGCACGGTACCACAACCATAATAATAGACCCCCACGAAATCGCTAACGTTTTGGGAGGCAAAGGGATAGAATATTTACTTAAGTCGAGCCAGGGTGTACCTCTGGGCTTTTTTGTTATGGTTCCGTCCTGTGTGCCGGCCACAGAGATGGAAACGGCGGGGGCCGAGTTGGCTGCTGAGGAGATGGTCGATCTCTTTAGATCTGACAGGGTCTTGGGGCTGGCTGAACTGATGAATTTTCCAGGTGTGATTTATGCGGTGCCGCATGTCTTAAAAAAGGTGGCTGTTGCCAGGTTGAGGGGGAAGCTCATAGACGGGCATGCACCGGGGTTGTCTGGAACCGATCTTAATGCCTACATCAGTTCAGGCGTCGGGTCCGATCATGAGTGCACTTCAGTGGTGGAGGCAACTGAAAAATTGAGGGCAGGCATGTGGATAATGATAAGGGAGGGATCTGCAGCTAAGAACCTGACTGATCTGTTACCCCTGGTCAAAGATTCAAATTACAGGAGGTGCTTCTTTGTTACGGACGACAGGCACCCTGGGGATCTGATAAAGGAAGGCCATATGGATCATATCTTGCGAAAGGCGGTGTCGCTTGGGCTTGATCCGGTAAGGACTGTACAGATGGCATCGATAAACACTGCTGAATATTTTGGTTTGAAAGGATTGGGAGCGGTGGCCCCGGGATACATTGCTGATCTTGTTGTGGTGGAGGATCTGAGCAGCTTCCGGGTTCGGTTTGTCATAAAGGACGGAAAGATTGTGGCAGAGGATGGTAAATTGACGGGAGAGATAAAGGGGTATGAGGAGCCTTCGGTCTATCGTACTATGAACGTCGCCCCTCTATCAGAGGACGATTTTAAGATCAGAGCGACGGAGAGTGAGGTGAAGGTTATTGGACTTGTTCCGGATCAGATAATTACGCGAAGTCTGAGAGAGGGGGCAAAGTCAGAGGGTAGGTTTATAGTTGCGGATCCGGAAAGGGACGTCCTTAAGCTTGCTGTGATTGAAAGGCACAAGGCGACCGGTAACGTAGGATTGGGGTTGGTAAAGGGATTCGGGTTGAGGAGTGGGGCACTTGCCTCTTCCTTTGCCCATGACTCCCACAACATCGTTGTGGTCGGTGTGGATGACAGGGATATGTTGTTTGCTGCGGAAGAAGTGATCCGGATGGGTGGGGGGTATGTTGTAGCTGATCAGGGAAAGATCCTCGGTCGATTACCGCTGCCGATTGCTGGCCTCATGTCGGACCGATCGGTTCAAGAGGTACAGGAAGATTTAGAAAAACTCCACGAGCTTGCAAGAGAGCTGGGGGTGAAAGTCAGGAGTCCCTTTATCACCCTTTCTTTCCTGTCGCTTCCCGTCATTCCGGAACTTAAGCTGACTGACAAGGGATTGGTTGACGTAGCGAAGTTTAAGCTTGTCCCAATAGGTAACTGCGCCTCATAGCTCAGGAGGATAGAGCGAAGGATTCTTGAACCAAAAGGACTGTCTCCGAACCCTCTGGGCCATAACCTGTTCTGGTGATAATCAAAAGGTTATAGCCCATTTTTTATGTGGGAATTTGGAGTCAATTAGTACTGATTTGGGCGCCAGAAAAATTTCTTGACTTTGCGATGCAAATACCTTAGCTTTTTGTAAAGTATAACTAAAACCCTGATAGCGATTGCCGGTGTTCTTAACGAAGAGTCTGAAATGAGAAGGAACATACTTATGAGTGGTGTTCATTCAGTGTTTTCCAAATCTGGGTTAAAAATAATAAGAAGAAGAGAGCTGGGAGGAAATAGAAATGATATGCAGCCTCGAACACGTCGCATTGAGCGTTAGTGATATGGAACGCTCATTGACATTTTACAGGGATTTCATCGGGATGAAAGTTGCATTGGAGGTCGATTTCTTTGATGATAGGATAGGGAGAATCGGGACAGTTGAAGAGTGTGGAAAATTAGCCGCTTTCCTCGCCAGCGAAGATTCTTCTTTTATGACCGGTTCGATTGTGACAATAGATGGTGGGGTAACCTTAGGATATTGAGAGGTGTACAATGGCAACAAAAACCTATTTAAACTTTATTGATGGTGAATGGGCGAAGTCGGATTCGGAAGAAACCTTTGCTGACATTAATCCGGCCAATTTTAGGGAAGTCATTGGGTTTTTTCAGGCTTCTACCCTTTCTGATCTTGAGAGAGCTATCGTCTCTGCGGCCACTGCTTTTGAAAAATGGCGTTTCTCTTCTCTTTCAGAGCGGGAAGAAATCTTTCGCAAGGCCATAGTTCTTCTGGAGCAAAGGAAAGAAAAGCTGGCTTTAGAATTAACGAGAGAAGAAGGCAAAACTTTACAGGAATCTCACAAAGAAATCCTGTCCGCGATAAACGAGATGAGATTTCAGGTAGGGCAGGCAAGGAGGTTTTTATCTGAACCAGGAACTTCAGGAAGAAGAGATATAGTTTGTTATAGTGTAAGGCAGCCTTTGGGGGTGGTTTCTATTATTACCCCCTGGAATTTTCCGGTGAACGTCCCCTGTCGGAAAATAACTCCGGCTCTTATGGCTGGAAACACCGTGGTCTTTAAACCAGCGAGTTTTACTCCGCTCTCAGGATTAATGCTGGTGGAAATTTTGATAGAAGCGGGAATCCCGAAGGGAGTACTGAATTTTATCACCGGGAAAGGTTCGGAGATAGGAGACAGAATGGTTACTCATCCTTTAATAAAAGCTGTTTCTTTCACTGGTTCCACTGAAGTAGGGATGAAAATATGCCAGCAGGCCCCACTCCACATGGCCAAGGTGCAGCTTGAGATGGGAGGCAAAAATCCCATGGTAGTTCTTGAAGACGCTGATCTGGAACTTGCAGTTAAAGATGCAATTTCAGCCGGTTATGCGTGCTCTGGCCAGTGGTGTACTTCCACCAGCAGATTGATTTTACACCGAGAGATAGCCGAACAGTTCCTTGACCTTTTGGTTGATGAGGTGAGAAAAATCAAGGTGGGGGATGGCTTAGACCCTAAGACCACTATGGGGCCGGTAGCGGGAGAAGAGCAGCTTAAAAAGATAACCTCGTATATTGAGTTGGGGAAAAAGGAAGGCGCCAAGTTAATTTTCGGTGGCAAAAGGCTCACCGGCTATCGGTACGACAGGGGTTTTTTTATAGAGCCTGCTATTTTTACGCAGGTGAAGCCAGAAATGAAAATTGCCCAGGAGGAGATTTTTGGGCCTGTGCTTTCCGTAATGGCGGTGGATTCTTTTAATGAAGCGCTGAAAGTAGCCAATGCGGTTAAGCACGGGTTATCTTCTTCTATTTACACCAGAGACTTAGTTAGAGCTATGGAGTTTGTTAACAAAAGCGAAGTAGGTTTAACTCATATAAATCTCCCCACGAGCTTTAAGGAACCTCAGCTTCCTTTTGGCGGTATTAAACTTTCAGGATATGGAATTCCGGAAGCTGGGAGAAGTGGCATAGAGTTCTTTACCGAAAATAAGTCAATCTATATTAACCCAGGTTCGGAAAACACCGAATGAACACCGAAACGACTGATCCGACTTTGGTACAATACTCATCTCAGTAGATCCAGTGTTTTTCAGTGTTCAATTTTCCGGATTTAGGTAAAATAGTGTGGAGGAGAGAAATGAAATTGGAAAATAAAGTGGCCATCGTCACTGGCTCAGCACAGGGTCTGGGCAGGGCTACTGCTCTGACCTTGGCCAGGGAAGGGGCGAGAATAGTGGTCAGTGACCTCAATTTAGAAAAGGCAAAGAGAGTTGTCGAAGAGATAAAAATCTCAGGAGGGGAAGCAATAGCGGTTAAAGTAGATGTCTCGAAGAAGGAGGATGTTGAGAGTATGGTCAAGGCCACCATTTCCGAATTTAGCCAGATAGATATACTGGTCAATTGTGCCGGCATATGTTCCAGCTCTCCCATCTTGGAGATAAGGGCCGAGGAATGGGATAGAATTTTTGCTGTCAATCTAAAGGGAACTTTTCTCTGCTCTCAGGCCGTATTCAGGGAAATGATCAAGAGAGAATCTGGAAAGATTGTGAATATCTCTTCTGCCTCAGCAAAGATTGGAGGGGTAGTCGTGGGTGCTCATTATTCTGCCTCCAAAGCAGGAGTAATCTGCTTTACCAAATCCCTGGCTCTTGCTGCTGCTCCTTATAAGATTAATGTCAATTGTGTCTGTCCTGGTCCTCACAAAACAGAGATGACTGATCTCTGGGGAGATGAGATAAATGCCCGATTCAAAGATATGATACCCTGGAAAGAGTATGGCCAGCCACAAGATGTAGCAGAGGCCGTACTCTTTTTAGTCTCAGAGGCGGCCCGCTATATTACTGGTGAAATACTGGATGTTAATGGGGGCTTGATAATGGATTAGTAACTTACAGGGAGGTGAGATTATGAGATTGAAAGACAAAATTGCAATTGTTACCGGCGGTGGGGTTGAAAATGGAATCGGTCGAGCTATTGTTCGCGCTTTTGCTAAAGAAGGTGCCGATGTTTGCATCGCTGATATTAACGACTCCCTGGCGAAAGAAGCGGCCGAGGAAGTGGAGAAAGCCGGCCAAAGAGCCCTGGCGATTAAATGTGATATCTCAAAGCTTAAAGACATTGATCATACTGTAAATGCTGTGCTTGAAGAATGGAAGCGGATTGACATCTTGGTGAACAACGCCGGGATTGCCAGGTTTAAGCCTTTCCTCCAAGTTTCCCCTGAACTCACTCGAAAGATATGGAGCGTTAATCTCTTCGGCACCTTCTTCATGTCCCAGCGTGTTGCTCGGCATATGGTGAAGCGAGCTAAGAGTATCGGCTATAAGCCCGGGGATCCCGCTACAGGCAAAATAATCAACCTTTCTTCACTTTCCGAAGAGGTGGGAACACCCCTTTTGAGTCATTATTCAACCACTAAAGGTGGTATCAAAATTATGACAAAATGTATGGCACTGGAATTGGCAGAATATGGAATCCGGGTAAATGCTATTGGCCCCGGTATTGTGGATACAAGTATTGCTACGGACTTCTTTGCGATAAAGGAAAACTATGATGCAGCCACGGAACGTATCCCACTCAAGTATCACGCTACAGGAAAGGATATTGCTGGCGCGGCTGTGTTCCTTGCCTCTTCAGAATCAGACTACATAACGGGGACAACCATCATGGTAGATGGTGGATTAACCGCTCAATGAGGGTCTGGTTAAATTCAGTTCTCCAGAGTTCAACGGTGAATCAAAAATGGTGAAGATAAAATTTCCTTACAAGGATATAGATAGTATAGAGATTCCTGATGAGAATTTAGCGGGGGTCTATGAACCAGAGGAGATCCCGATATCCAGAAGTGAAGATGTACTCATTAGAGATAGTTTCTGCAACCCTATCGGAACTCCTCAAATCAAAGACATGGTTAGGGAAGGAGAGAAGATATTAATACTCTCTGATGACAATACTCGACCCACACCAGTGAAAAAAATACTTCCTCATCTACTAAAAGAACTTCATATAGGAGGAATCAGGGACAAGGATATTAAAATTATCATTGCCTTAGGCACCCACCGTCCAATGAGTAAGGAAGAGTTAGTGGCTAAACTTGGCCAGGAGATGGTAGATAGATTTCCTGTAGTTAACCATCGCTGGGAAGATAAATCTCAATTGAATTTTATTGGTAAAACCTCCTTGGGGGTGGAAATCTGGATAAATAAGGCAATAGAAGAGGCTGACTTTATCATCGGTATTGGAAGTATTATGCCCCTGATGGCCTCTGGATTCAGCGGCGGAGGAAAGATTATTGTTCCGGGAATCTGCGGAGAGAAGACCAATGACCAGATGCACTGGGCAGGAGTTAATCTCGGTGAAGAGGAGCTCCTTGGCAAAAGGGATAACCCCGTAAGGGAAGTGATTGATCAGGTCTCCCGCCAGGCAGGACTAAACGTTATCATAAACGCTGTGGTGGATAGTCGGGGAAGGATTGTGGATGTGGTAGTCGGTGACTTAGAGGAGGCCCATTGCCGGGGCTGCCGAATAGCGAAAAAGGTACATGGAGTGCAAATACCCGAGAGGACAGATATTGTTGTGGCTGATAGTTATCCCTTTGATATTGAATTCTGGCAGGCGAATAAGGCGCTGGACACCGCTGGATTGGTGGTTAAAGAGGGAGGAGTAATTATTCTGGTTTCTCCCTGTTATGAGGGAATATCCAAGAGCCATCCCGAAATTCCCAATTACGGTTATCAGCGAGTAGTTAAGATCAAAGAATTAGTGGAGAAAAAAGAGATCAGCCCTACGGTTGGGGTACATATGATTCAGGTCTCCCGGGTAGCCGTAGAGAGGGCAAAGTGTATCTTAGTAAGCGAAGGGATTTCGAAGGAGGATAAATTTAAGTTGGGCCTTCTCCATGCCCGTACTCCTCAGGAAGCTCTAAAAGAGGCTTTCAGGATGAAAGGCAAACAAGCAAAGGTTAGTGTATTACGCGGTGCCGCAGAGATGCTACCCTTGTTAAGTTAAAAAGGAGAGAAGAGATGGCCAAAAGAATAGTGGATTTATCGCTGGAGATTTATCATCAGGCACCTACCTTCAGTCCTGATCCAAAGTGTGGAATACTGGTTCATCATACCATTGGAAGCATGGGCTATAACATCACCCAGATAA
Organism: Desulfobacterales bacterium; assembly: GCA_012961955.1. Lineage (GTDB taxonomy): Bacteria > Desulfobacterota > Desulfobacteria > Desulfobacterales > DTYH01 > DTYH01. Next base: position 7,169 of record DTYH01000254.1, read on the forward strand.
TAATGAGTACTCACCAGGGAACTCATCTTGATGCTCCCTTTCATTTCCTTGACAAAGGACGGACGGTTGACAAGATCGACCTTAATAAGTGCGTGGGAGATGCTATAGTAATTGACCTGAGTAAAAAGAAGGCAAAAGACGAAATAAAAATTGAAGATCTTAAGCCTTATGAAAATAAAATTGTTAAGGGGGCAAAGATCCTCCTCCGTACCGATTGGGACGAAGTTTATCCAAAGAAAGAATTTTTCTCTGACCAGCCAGTGATTACCGTAGAGCTATCCAGGTGGTTAGCAGAAAAGGAAATAGATCTCTTGGGATTAGAGACACCAGGTGTACACCCAAAGGACTATGGGTTAATCCATAAGACTCTTCTGGAAAAGGAAATAATTATTGTGGAGGCTTTGGCCCACTTGAGAGAATTGACTAAGGAGGATGTGTTCTTTGCGGCTGTACCTTTGAAGATAAAGGGTCGTGACGGTTCCCCGGTGAGAGCCTTCGCCATTGAAGAAGAATGAAAGGAGGATGCTGATGCCGGCGCTAATATCTTCACCGATGATGGAATGACTGCTGTGCTTATCGGAGAAAGCCGGCAGGCGGTGGCCACCTTAGAAGGGTGGAAAGACTGATAAGAAGATAAGCAATATTGGCCATTTAGGAGGAATTATGCCAATTTGGGAAAATATAGGTCCTGACTTTGATTGGAAAAAATTAAAAATCACCAACGAAGATTGGGAGAAGCAGGATAAATTCACATTATTGGTAATGTTACAGCAGCTTTACATCATCCGTGCTTTTGAGATAATGGTACTGGAATTGAAGAATGAAAACCTTATCCATGGTCCAGTACATAGCAGCGTCGGTCAGGAGGCTGTTGCTGTTGGGGCTATGAGTGCTATTCGCCGGACTGACTATATAGGCGGAACACATCGTGCCCATCACCAATTTCTGGCGAAAGCATTAGCATATTACACACCAGCAGGTTATAATCCTTTGGTTGATAAAATAACCCCTGAAATGCAGCGATCTATCAACACACTTCTTGCTGAAATTATGGGGCTTGCCCCGGGATGTTGTGGTGGTCGGGGTGGCTCAATGCATCTGTGTAATCTGAGGATAGGCGTTTTGGGGACCAGTGCCATTGTCGCTGGTGGAATACCTGTTGCCACTGGTGTTGCTTGGACACAGCGTTACAAACAACAAGATGGGATAGTGGTCTCGTTCTTTGGTGATGGTGCAGCAAATCAAGGCACTTTTCATGAAGCATTAAATCTTGCTGGTCTCTGGAAAATACCTATTATCTACCTTCTGGAGAATAATTTTTATGCCGTTGCCACCCACTTAAAAGAGTCCGTTCCGATTAAGGAGCTTTCCCTGCGGGCGGTGTCTTATGGAATGAAGGGGCGCATTGCAGATGGTATGGACCCTTTAGCCGTGAAGATTGCAGTTGAAGAGGCAGCACAGAATCTACGTGAAGGGAGTGTACCTTACCTCATTGAAACAATGACCTACCGTTTCTTTCATCATGCTGGTGATATACCAGGAAGTTCCTTTGGCTACAGAGATAAGAGTGAAGAAGACAGATGGAAGAAACGCGATCCTGTAGAGATTTTCCCCAGACAGATGTGCAAATTCGGTTTTTTAACAGAAGAAGAAAATTTATATCTTAAAGAGGTGGCCAATGACGCAGTCCGGCGAGCAGCCAATTATTGCACCGAGAAGAATGGAAAATCAGGAAAGAGGTGCATTAAAGAATCACTCTGGCCGAAGCCGGAATCCTTAACCAAGGGGCTCCACAGCGATGGCAGTGAATTTAACGAAATAAAGTTTATAGAAGCAGAGGACCTCAAATTAGACAAAAAAGTGAAATATGTGGAGGCAATTGCTGCTGCGATAGGACATTGGATGGAAAAGGATCCAAATGTATTTGTTATCGGTGAGGAGGTGGGCCATTTTGGTGGTGGAGCTTATCAGGCTACTCGGGGCTTACCACAAAGATATCCAAACCGCCTGTTAGACACCCCCATTTCTGAAGCTGGATTCAGCGGTTTTGCCTGTGGGGCAGCCATGTGTGGTCTGAAGCCCGTCGTGGAGATTATGTTTCCTGATTTTACCCTTGTAGCAGCCGACCAGATATTTAACCAAATTGGCAAACTGCGTTATATTTATGGCGGCAATATTGATATGCCCCTTGTTATACGGACACGCATAGCCATCGGCTGTGGATATGGTGGACAGCACTCGATGGACCCAGTGGCATTATTTGCACTATTTCCGGGCTGGAGGATAGTTGCTCCAACAACTCCCTTTGATTACATTGGTCTTTTTAATACTGCCATGCAGAGTAAAGACCCTGTCCTTGTAGTTGAACATCAAGAACTTTATAATGAGACTGGTCTTATTCCATCCAACAACTATGAGTATTATATCAAGATAGGAAAAGCAAAGAAAATAACCGAAGGCGACGATATAACCGTGCTCTCTTATTTATCCACAGTAGCTTTAGCAAAACAGGCTGCAAAGGAACTCTCTGCAGAAGGAATAGGCGCTGAGGTAATTGATTTACGCACCCTTGATTTCGCAAATATTGACTATGAAATCATAGGAGATTCCTTGTGTAAAACCAACTCATTACTGATAGTTGAACAGGCACCGCGAAGCAATTCCATTGGAGCGACCATAGCCCACGAATGCGAATGTCGTTTTTTTGATTATCTTGATACCCCTATTGCAAGACTTACAAGCCCGGATATTCCTAAGCCGGTATCCAGGATACTTGAATCTGCCACTATGCCTACAGTAGCATCAGTAAAAGATATCATCCATAAAATTACGGGAAAATAGTCGAACTTTATTATATCAGGAAGAGACAAAAAGAGCTTTTTCAATTTTCAATAAAAACATGGGGGATAAATTACTATTTGGAGGAATTGATTTCCTTTTGGAGTTAAAAGAGAGAGTTGAGACTGAGGGGGGTTGGTGTGCCTTGGAAGCCATCGTCTGGTAAGCGGCGTGGTGTCTCTGATGGCACAGCAAAAGACCAAGATCGCGGGGAAGATGGCGGTTGCTTATGCTACACAGGAGACGATCAATGTTTAAAAGGGCATGGCAGGGAATGCGCGGTTTCGTGGAGAAGAACTGGAAGGCCATCTGTGTTCTTCTCATTCTGGTACTCTTTGTGCTCATTGCTCAGCGGATTGGTCTCGACAAGAAGGTTATCGTCGTAACCGTTCTTTTCTTCGGATACGTGACCCAACTGTTTGCAATACTGGTGGCTCTGATCGCAGCCATTCCCATAATTGGTCCTCCCATTGCCAGTATCATCTCGCTTCCTTTCTTTTTTATCGTCAATGCCATCGCCTATATTGTGACCTTCTTCTCCTTGCGGAAGGGGCATGCCAAGGACGTTTTGAGTTCCAGGGTCTTAGTGACAACCCTGCTTGTCGGCATTATTATAGGTTATGCTTTGGGGAAGCTGATGTAGCCCACTCTCCAGGGTGATGTGTAAGCCGGGAAGACATCCTTTGGTTTAGGAAAAGATCACTCCCAATATACCCTGATAAAAAGACCTCCTCTCAGAGGAAGGGCTTGACAGAGGATTCAGGATCTATTATATTTCCGTCTGTTGCGGCAGCTGGATCGCCCCCATAGCTCAGGTGGATAGAGCAAGGGATTCCTAATCCCTGTGTCGCGTGTTCGAGTCGCGCTGGGGGCACCAGAAAAAACAAGCACTTAGGCTGAGTTTGTCTAAGTGCTTTTATTGATTTTGGGCTTTTGTGCCAGATTTGTGCCAATCCAATGCCAGGCGGCGTCGTGACAACAGACGCCTTAATATCCTCATGCCAGCTAAAGTGTAGCTCTCCCCAGGCTTCGCAGGTGAGATTGGGTAACTCTGGCACGGCCACAGTGCTTCTGGACCGGCAGACTGTCTCCCTTCAAGCCCGTTTTACACCCCTGTCGTCTTGCCCCTGTAGGAGATAGAAAACGACCTTATTTTGGCTCCAGTAAAGGAGTTGTAAATTGCTGTCTGTACTGTGCTATTCTCCTCTTGGCTAATTGTACGTATTTCTCTTCTATGTCATAACCTATATAATGCCGACCAGCCTTGATGGCTGCAATGCAGGCCTGTCCACTCCCACAAAATGGGTCAAGAACGACTTCATCCGTAAAAGTGTATAATTGAATTAGTCTATAGGGCAGTTCGACAGGAAAAGGTGCCGGATGTCCGACTTTCGTTGCCGGTTCTGCGGCAAACGTCCAGACACTTTTGGTAAATTCCAGAAACTCCTCTTTGGAGATGGTGCTTTTTCTCTTATCAGTATTTTTCCTCCTAAATGTACCCTTGGAAAAGACTAGAATATATTCATGGATGTCTCTAAGGGTTGGATTAGCAGCAGAAAGCCAGCTTCCCCAAGCAGTAGACGGGCTGCCACTTGAGGCCTTGTTCCAGATTATCTCGCCTCTCATCAAGAATCCTAAGGCAAGCATGTCTTCAACAACAAAAGCATGAAGGGGAATATAGGGCTTCCTTCCTAAATTTGCAATGTTGATACATACCCTCCCTCCAGGGACAAGAACCCTTTGAACTTCACTCCAGACTCTTTTTAGAAATGTCCTGTATTCCTTAAGGGTAAGGTTTTCGTCGTATTCCTTTCCCACGTTATAGGGCGGTGAAGTAACCATTAAATGAACACTATTATCAGGCAATTCCTCCATCCGTTCACTTGACTTACAAAAGATGCTGTCCAAAAATTGCGGAGGGATCGGATCTTCCACATATTCAACCCTCTGTTCCTTCGGTAAATCTTCATATAATCTACTAGTATAGAAGGGAGTAGAATCGTGGTTTATCCTTCCAGGAGAACCAAACGAACTGGTTTGAGTACCTCTTTTTCTTCGATTAGATTTCATGTTCTTCATTCCTCCAGTAATCAACCCACCTTTTGTAGGGGCTATAGACTCTCTCCGACCGCTGCCAGTTAATCTCAATCATCCTACTCTCTCTATCCCCAACTAAATTTGATAAGGCATCCTTGGTAATTTCCACGCCCCTAGGATTCGTTCCGGGCTTAGGGAGCTTAATATACCTCGCTCTGCCCATACCTTCAAAATGCCTCTCAAGAGGGCTTGACTTTCAGGCCGAAAAAGATGTATATTTAGGTACGATTATTTTGTGCCAAATCTCCGTCAAAATCAACCCAAATTCATTAAAATTACTATAAGCAAATAAAGTGCCTTTGTCAAGTAAAATCTTTGACTTGGGTTGATTTCCTCAGGGGTATCAATGGGTTACGAAAAGCCCCTAAATCGTATTCCTAATCCCTGTGTCGCGTGTTCGAGTCGCGCTTCTATTATCCTTCAAGCCCCATTTTAAGCCTATAGACCGAAAAGACCTATCAGTTTATCATCCCTCCTGAAGATCTGTTGCTTCGAGGACGTCATGATAAGGGCAAGGCGGTTGGTTGTCATAGTTGGCCCCACAGCCGTGGGAAAAACAGAGCTTGCTTTCCGACTTGCGAAGAGAATCGGGGCCGAGATCGTCTCTGCTGATTCCCGACAGATCTATCGATATATGGACATCGGGACAGCAAAACCCACGCCAGAACAGAGGAAGGCTGTCAAACATCACTTCATAGATATTGTCAATCCAGACGAGCGGTACACTGCAGGCGATTATGGACAGCAGGCAAGGAGCGTTATAAGGGATCTGTTTTGCCAGAATCAATTTCCGGTTGTTGTGGGTGGCTCGGGGTTCTATATCCGTGCCCTGCTGGATGGCCTATTTCACGGCCCCAGATCAGATCCTAAGGTTAAGGAAGGACTTATCGAGAAGGTTAAACGCTTGGGCAGCAACCGCCTTCACCAGGAGCTGATGCGGATTGACTCCGAAGCTGCCGGGAGGATTCACCCCAATGACATCCAGCGGATTGTACGCGCCCTTGAGGTTTATCAACTCACCGGCAAGCCGATCTCTCGCCTTCAACGGGAATCCCCCCAGGGGATGTTCGAATTCGAACCCATCATCATCGGATTGACAATGGAACGCACATGCCTCTACCAGAGGATCGATAAGCGAGTTGACGATATGATCAGCAAAGGTCTGATTGAAGAGGTCAAAAAGCTCGAGGAAATGGGCTATGGCCGGGATCTAAACTCCCTCAACACCGTGGGATATAAGGAGATATTCCCCCTTCTCGATGGTGAAGCAAGGTTAGAGGAGACTGTGGATAGAATCAAGAAAAACAGCCGTAGATATGCGAAGAGGCAATTGACCTGGTTCAGGAGAGACCCGAGAATCAAATGGACACAAGTCCGGGATCAGAATCTTGTCGTTGAGGAGATCCTTCGAATAATTGAATCCTCAACATAGATCAGGGAAAGAGAGCTGGAAGCTGTAATTTTTAGTTGACACGGTGGTTAAAATATTTTATCTTTTAAGCAATTGCAAGCGGGAGTAGTTCAGTGGTGGAACGCAAGCTTCCCAAGCTTGATGTCGCGGGTTCGAGTCCCGTCTCCCGCTCCAAACGGCTTGAGATATCAACGGACCACAGTGACCGGAAGCGCTGTGGTCTCTTTTTAAAGGGGGGTATCTGAATGCAGAATCTTACCCTTTGTCCCAGAGAAAGGACGGAAGGCCAAAACCGCCATTCAAGAGATAACAGGCCCACCGGCCTGCTTCTAATCTGTTTCCTGCTGCTCATGTTGGGAAGCCTTCTGTTCTACTATACGGGTTTCTCCAAGGAGTTGGAAGGTATGGGCACCATGGACTGGCAGAGATGGACACTGAGGGCAACAGGGGTTGGGCTACCAGACACAAGTCTGCCTCGTCCTGCCCAGAAAGAGAACGCACTTGAGAGGGCCGAGAGGGTGGTGATCGACATCCTGATGGAGACACTGGGGAGGACAAACCTCACCTCGGATAAGACGGTTGCTGATACCCTAAAGGCCGATCATCTGCTTGCTACGGAGGTGGAGAAGGCGATCGGAAAAGCCAGGAGGACCGACATCAGGTATATGTCCGACCTCTCAGTAGAGGTAGATGCAGAGATAGACCTTATCGGACCGGTATTAGGACTACTGATACCACAAACCGGCGGAGGAGAACCCGTCACTGCTGACACCACACGATGTCCCCTCTGTGGCCAGCCATGGCCATCTGATAGACCCTTCCCAAAGGAGCTGTTCCCGCTGGAGGTCTCAAAGGCCCAGACGTACACGGGATTGATTATCGACGCTCGGGGATCAGGTCTACAGCCAGCCATTGCCCCCAAGGTTCTTAATGAACAGAACCAGCAAGTCTACGGCCCAGCCTTTGTCGAGAGGAAATATGCCATCTCCAGGGGGATCGTCGGGTACATGAGAGACCTGGAAGGAGCACTGCGGAGCAAGCGTGTCGGCGATAAACCGCTTGTTATCAAGGCATTGAGGGTCTCCGGACCAAAACGCACGGACGTTGTCATCCCGAATGCCCAGGCCCTCGTGCTGCACAACATCAAGAAAAACCTGTCGTTTCTGCGACAAAGCAAGGTGATCATGGTGATAGATTAGGTGCCAGGCATTCACAACCAGGCATTCTCTATCAGCTAGATGAAATGCTAAAGCATTAACTCCTGAAGTGAGCCAACATAGGAGGTGGGAGTAGTGTTATGTAGGGTTATGTACTTGCCATTTGTGGTAATTTCACTGCTGGCATTTATTTTCGGCTGCGGGCCAAAGCCCAAGGAGAAGATAGAGCTGTTCTCTGGTTCTCAATACTATTACAGTGAGGGGTTACATAGGCTTGAGTCAGCCGATCTTAACGGTGCCCTTGCGGATTTTGAAAAGGCCCAATCCCTTGATCCCGATTTCCCGGGATCCTATGTGGGAATAGCCATGGTTAAGATGGAGATGGGTGATTTTGAGAGTGCCTTGCAGATGGTGAAAAAGGCCAAACAAAAGGATAGCAGTTTTGCCGAAGCCTATATAGTTAATGGACGGATACTCACCAGAAGAATGACGGGTGACTGGATAAAGGAAGCGATAGAGGAGTTCGACGCTGCGCTGGGACTCTCACCGAACAGCGACGCCGCGTATTTTTACAAGGCCGAGGCGTACAAGACCGCTTACATGTTCGCTGAAGCCGCTGAGGCCTATAGCAGGGTCTCACGACTGAACGGCAGGTTTGCCCACCTAGCCGGGGAGCAGTTGGAGATCATGCATAGGTTATCAAAGATCGCCCCACAGACGCTCACCGGAAAGAGAATTGCCCTGGCAGACAGGATTACAAGGGCCGACCTAACAGCACTATTATATGAGGAGCTCGGGCTCCGAAGAAAGGTCGAGAATAGCCCGCTGGCATACAAGTCAGACCCCCCTCCTGTGTACATCTCAGACATCCTCAGCCATCCGGCAAGGAAGTGGATAGAGGATATTGCTCGTCTGAGACTTATAGGCCTTGAGGTATATCCTGATGGCACATTTAAGCCGGATGAACCGGTCAGACGGCTGGATTTCGCCCTTGTTGTGCAAGGGATTCTGTCTCTCTTCTCGGATGATCCAGGGCTAACAACCCGCTATTTCGGGGAGCAATCTCGTTTTCGGGATGTGCCCAGTGACCACTATGCTTACAACGCCATGGCACTCTGTGTTGTTAGAGGTATCATGAACCCTGATCGCAGCGGTAACTTCAGACCGTTGGACAACATCTCAGGCCTAGAAGTTCTAACAGGGATAACAGGACTTCGAAGAGAGTTAAAGCTTGAGTAATAATCGATCAATATGATAGTTACAGAGGTTAAATCCGGCAGTATCGCCGAACGGGTGGGGATAAGTCCCGGTGACAACATCGAAATGATCAACGGGGAACCACTCAGAGATATCATCGACTACAGATACCTCGTTGGGGATGGGGTCCTTGAGGTTACCGTCAACAGGGACGGAACCTGCTTCAGGCTTCGGATAGAAAAGCCAGAGGACGAAGATTTAGGGCTCAACTTCGAAGAGTTAGAGATCCAACGATGCAACAACCGTTGTATCTTCTGTTTTATCGACCAGTTACCTCCTAACATGCGTGGCAGTCTCTATGTCAAGGACGAAGACTATCGGCTCTCCTTCCTTCACGGCACCTACATCACCCTGACCAGACTCTCGGACGTGGATATGAAACGGATTATACAGCAGAGGCTTAGTCCGTTATATATCTCCGTCCACTCCACCGAGCCCCACCTGCGGTCGAGAATGCTTCGCAACAGCTCCGCTGGTGACATCCTTGAGAAGATTGCCTCTCTGGCCTCAGGTGGAATCGAGATGCACTGCCAGGTCGTGCTTTGCCCTGGCATCAATGATGGGAAGTATCTTGAGAGGACAGTTAGCGATCTAATCAATTTTTATCCCCAGGTCAGGTCCGTCTCAATCGTGCCGGTGGGACTGACAAAATACAGGGACCACTTGCCTCCGCTTGTTCCGGTTGATCGGAAGATTGCGAAGGAATTGGTCATCAGTGTCCACCACTGGCAGAGGTCCTTCAAGAGGCAATTCGGGACTCGCTTTGTATATCTTGCGGACGAAATATACCTGCTCGCCGGCGCCCGGTTTCCAGCAACACTGGCCTATGAGGGATTTCCGCAGTTGGAGAACGGCGTCGGAATGGTACGGTCTTTTCTTGACACCTTTAAAGATCGCCTATGGGATCTGCCACGCAGAATCCAGCATCCCAGAGCATTCATTCTGGTCACCGGAACCCTGGCGTCCGGATTTATGAAGGAGGTCCTCGCTCAACTAAACAGGGTCGGAAATCTCATGGTCGACCTGGTTGTAGTGGAAAACTCATTCTTCGGTAAAACTGTGACGGTATCAGGACTGCTCACCGGAGGAGATATCGTGCGATCTCTAAAGCATGTTTTTCATACAAAGGAAGACCTAACAGGAAAAAGTCTCGGGGGTTTTCAGGGCGCTCGGGAGGAGATAAGCTCTTCAAAGGCCACGGGCCAACTCCCTGAAAGGACCCTCCTTCTTCCGCCGAATTGTGTTAACCCGGATGGCCTGCTCCTTGACGATATGACCGTAGACGAAGTAGGGGAGAGGCTTGGGTTGAATGTGAAGGTGTCCGACTATGACCTTGTGAAAAGTGTCCTGTCGGAGTAGATTGTTTTTGCGCACCGAAGCCTTCGCCTGAACCGTCATCGGCTTACTCCTCGGAGTTAACTCTTTAGGGTTTCATCCCGGGTTGTACGGGCCACAAAGTCCGCGGGATGAAATGCTAAAGCATTTTAGAACCTGTCAGTCGATAGTTTATCCAGCACCGTCCATGTCTCCTGCGTTCAGTGGGGAGG
>DTYH01000255.1 GCA_012961955.1 Desulfobacterales bacterium
GGAATCCTATCAGGTTGGGTGGTGCTTTTTTTGAAACAAAATAACGTTCAAGTGACGGACAATAACAGGACTGGGACTAAATATTTTGATAGGTTCACCTTTCAGTTGGTCTTATGGGTTGGCCTAATCCTGTTGATAGCTATGTCCACCTGGGCATATCCTAATATCAAATACCAGAACAAAAAGGCCATTGATCAGATGTTAACAAAGGTTAACATATTGAGCGACACCGTGAAGCTTGGCACTCGTTACGCCATGATGACAGATTCAAGAGAGGACATCAACGACATCATAAAGAATATCTGTCGACAAAAAGAGATAGAATCGATTAGAATCATCAATAAACAAGGACAGATTAAATTCTCAAATAGTCCATCAGAAATTGACCTTAAGTCTGACGTCGAATCTCAAGCCTGTTATGTCTGTCATAGGGGACGGGAGGAATCCCCCCTGGATAGCGCGAGTCTCCTAGAAAGGACACGCATATACGATTCCTCCAACGGACACCGAGTCCTGGCACTCATCACTCCCATATATAATGAGCCTGGCTGCTCCACCCATGCGTGTCACATTCATCCACAAAACAAGAAGGTTTTGGGTGTCCTTGACGTAGTTGCCTCCCTGGAGAGTGCAGACAGAGAGATCCTGTCCTATCAACACCGAATCGTGGCCTTGGGTATTCTTGTTTTTACAGGGATATCTGTCGGTATAGGAGTTTTTCTCACTGTATTCTTGAATCGCCCCATCAAAAGAATAATCAAGGGGATACGGCTTATCAGTCAAGGAGAATATAACCATCAAATAGATTTAAATCGGCGTGATGAAATCGGCCAGCTGGCTACGGCCATTAATAAGATGGGCAAGCAGATAGGTGAAAAGCAGGAGGAGTTGAATAAACAAAGGGATGAATTTCAGAATCTATTTGAACATGTGCCGTGCTATATCACGGTCCAGGACAGGGACCTGAAGCTTATAAGGTATAACCGTGAGTTTGCCACACATTTTGATGCAAAGATAGGTGATTATTGCTACCGTGCGTATAAGAACAGATCAGAAAGATGCGAAATATGCCCTGTAATGATGACATTCGAAGACGGAGCACCCCATTCCAGTGAGGAGACCGGAATTAACAAAGACGGTACCAGATCTTACTGGACGGTTAGAACGTCTCCGATTAGGAACTCCCAGGGAGAAATTGTTGCAGCTATGGAGATGTCTCTTGATATTACCCGTAGCAAGCGTCTCGAGGAGGAGGTTAAAAAATCGGAAGAGAAATACCAGGTTATCTTCAATAATATACCCGACCCGCTCTTTGTCCTGGACAAAGAGAATCTGGAAATCCTGGACTGCAATGATAGCATAACTTCCGTGTATGGATTCCATAAACACGAATTATTGAAGACATCCTTTTTGAACCTTTTTGACAAAGATGAGGAAGTAGATTATTTTTCACAACTCAAAACCTCAAATACTCTGAATCGGGCAAGGCAAATAACTAAAGAAGGTAGGACAATCTTTGTCAATATTCGTGTTTCACCCTCCGAGTACTTGGGTCAAGACGTCTTGTTGGTAACTACGAGTGACATAACTGAGAGATTGACCGCCGAACAACAATTGATTCAGGCTGGCAAGATGGCTACCCTTGGAGAAATGGCCACAGGTATAGCCCATGAGCTGAACCAGCCACTCTCTGTTATCAAGACCGCGAGCAGCTATTTGATGAGAAAGATTAACAGAAAAGAAAGGATCGAAGATGAGATCCTGAAGACCCTGGCTGAGGAGATGGACAGCTATGTGGACCGTGCCTCAAATATAATTAACCATATGAGAGAGTTCGGCCGGAAATCAGAGGTCAAGAAAGAAAAGGTTCACGTAAATGATGTCCTGAACAAGGCCCTTGATATCTTTGGTCAGCAACTAAAGTTAAGAGAGATAGAGATTGTAAGAGAGTATGAAGAGAACCTGCCGCCGATCTTGGCCGATGCAAACCGCCTGGAACAGGTTTTCATCAACCTTCTTATCAACGCCAGGGATGCTATTGAAGAAAGATGGAATCAAGCTGATCATAGAAAAGGGATGAAAAAAATATCCTTGAAAACCAGTTCTCAAGAGGGAATGGTCACGATTGAATTCAGGGACACAGGTACAGGGATCCCGAAGTCAATAATTGACAAAATCTTTGAACCCTTTTTTACAACCAAGAAGGTAGGCAAGGGCACAGGGCTGGGCCTTTCCATAAGTTACAGCATTGTACGGGATTACGATGGTGTAATCAAGGTGAAAAGCCGGGAAAATGAGGGTTCTAACTTCATCGTCCAGTTCCCAATTGCCGAATGAGGATTAGTGGTGAAAAAGATACTCCTGGTTGATGACGAGGAGGGAATTCGTAAGGTATTGAGCATATCCTTGACAGATAGCGGTTACCAGGTTTCAGTGGCAAAAGATGGTGAAGAAGCACTCAATCTCTTCCGAAAGGTTCAGCCGGCTATTGTACTAACAGATATCAAGATGCCAGGCATGGACGGTATAGAGCTGCTTCAAAAGATTAAAGAGGAGAGCCCTGAAACGGAAGTTATTATGATTACAGGACACGGGGATATGGATCTGGCAATCAAGAGTCTCAAGTTTGAGGCAACCGATTTCATTACAAAGCCAATCAATGATGAGGTCCTGGGGATTGCCCTAAAGAGGGCAAATGAAAGGATTGCGATGAGGGCCAAGCTTAGAGAATACACAGAAAACCTGAAACAGCTTGTTGAGGAAAAAACCAGAAAATTGGTAGCGGCCGAACGACTGGCAGCAGTGGGTCAAACCGTAGCAGGACTGGCGCATGCCATTAAGAATATTTCAGGTGGTCTTACTGGTGGTATATTTGTACTGGAGAAGGGGATTGAACTCAACGATAAGAAATATCTTAGCCAAGGCTGGGATATGGTTAAAAGAAATGTGGACAGAATAAAAGATATGGCCATGGACTTGCTCCATTATGCCAAGGAGCGGGAACCTAAGTATCAGTTATGTAATCTCAACAGGCCAGCCGAGGAAGTCTTCGATTTAATGCTCCCCCGAGCTCGTGAATTGGGAATAACTATTGAGATCGACCTTGACCAAAGCCTGACAGATGGATGGCTTGATCCCGATGGGATTCACCGTTGCCTCTTGAACCTGGTTACAAATGCCATAGAGGCCTGTACAGACTTTGATTGTTCTAAAGAATCTTGTAAAGTCATTATCCGGTCATTAAGGACCGAAGGCTGGGCTGTTGAGTATCAGGTTGTGGACACCGGCTGCGGTATGGACGAAGAGACGAAGGCTAAGATATTTCAGAGCTTTTTCAGTACAAAGGGGACCCGCGGTACTGGGCTGGGTCTGATGATTACCAAGAAGATTGTAGATGAGCATGGGGGCGTTATTGAGTTTGAATCCGAGAAAGGAAGGGGTACAAAATTTATCATCAGGCTTCCCAAGAAGTATCAATCTCTCATGGTAAAAGAGAGCAAAAAGTATTGATGGTCTCGTAAAAAGTCCGTTTTATTCACTAGGTGACCATTTTGGGCCCATTTGAAACATTCGGCTAGAATTCTAAAACTGGGGCTTGCGCCTTGAAATGGTTACATTTTTTTTAACGTTGAATCTTTCAAATGCTTTTCTCCCAAAAAGCTCAAAATCGTTCACAAAAGACTTTTTACGAGACCATCATTATTAGTATTGCCACTTTTTTCTTTGAAGGAAAGAATAGCATATTAGTAACCTAATTAGAAAAGGGATTAGCCATGATAGAATATAAGAACATTCTGTTCTGTACGGATTTTTCCGAGGACGCAAATATCGCTTTTCTTCATGCCCTCGACCTGGCTAAAAGGTACGATGCCAAGCTCCATATCATTCATATCCCGCATTCTTCCTACGCCTATTGGAAGCATATAGTGGATGAACATACCTCTAAAGAGGCGCCAAGCGGTGAGTCCTTCTTTAATAAAGAGGTGGAAAGAAGGGCTAAGGCGGCCTTAAGCAAGGAATACGCCAAAAGACTGGGTGATTTTAAAAATTATCTGTTCGTTGTAAGGAGCGGCGCTCCAGATGTGGAGATTATCAGATATGCCAAAAAGAATGGTGTCGACCTGATTGTGATGGGAGCACTTGGAAAATCCGAACCGGACAGGATAGAGCATGGGAGTACTGTAGCAAATGTTGCCAAATATGCCCATTGCCATGTGATCGCAATCAGAAACCCTGCTAAGCAATTTACTTTAAAGGCGCCAACAGATTGAGATCTTGAGGGAAAGATAATGGAGGAAATCAAAAATGGCAAGAAAAGTGCTGATCGTGGACGATGAATTGGATACGAGAGTCTTTATCACTACATTATTGGAGACAAGTGGCTTCAAGCCCCTTTCTGCCGTGGATGGAAAGGAAGGATTAGAGATTGCCCGCCGGGACAAACCTTCTCTTATTATACTCGATGTGATGATGCCAAGAGAGAGTGGTATCCAAATGTATCGGGACTTGAAGAATGATCCCGAACTAAAGGATATTCCCGTCATCATGCTCTCGGCACTTTCCAGAAAGACCTTTTTCCATTCTCAGAAGGTACTTGACGAATACAAGGGGGAAAAGATCCCTGAACCGGTAGCCTATATCGAGAAGCCACCAGATGCTGAGGAACTTTTAGAGATTATTCAAAAAACCTTAATGTAGACCGTACGAAGGTATCGTCCTTTTGATGGAAAATAATTCAAAGTAGCAAGACCTGAGTGATCCTTTGATTTTCCACGGCTATAATAACCTCCCCCCTTCCTCTACTTCTGATTCGGCAATCTTTACCCAACACATGATCTAAGGCAAGTAAGATGTAGTTGATTCAATTGCCATAATTACCAATACTTTCGCGAGAATTCATTTCTAAAATATGTAGGAAACACGAGTTATGGGGATAAAAGCCAGTAGAAAAGAAGGACTCCTTTGCTATCAGCAATTAAGCGCAATATTTGATGATTTGCAGATTGGCGTATTTACGGTAGATTCAGATCGCAGAATCACCTCATTCAATCGAGCCGCTGAACTGCTCACAGGATACCATGAGAAGGATGTCCTCGGGAGGTATTGCTACCAGATATTTCGTAATGATCTATGTTATGGGGAGTGTAAATTCCATGAAGCAGTGGAGGCGGAACAGAAGTCATTACGTTTCGACGTGGAGATCAAGGATCGATACAACGAGAAACGTGTAATCACCAAGATCGTGATGCCTCTATATGACATGACCCGCCAGGTTATTGGTTGTATTGAAATCTTTCAGGATTATTCAGTATTTGAGGAACTCATAAACCGTATACGCTATAACGAACGTCAGTTAAAGATCATTCTGGACAATGTAAACATCGGCATATTTACGGTCACGCGGGGGGGGCATATTACCTTCTTTAATACTATGGCAGAATCCATCTCCGGCTATGATCGGAAGGAGGTATTGGGGAAGCTTTGCTCTATTATTTTGGATGAAGACTTCAAGAAGGGTGCATCTTTGTTAAAGGACTCCATTACAGACGGAAGGCCTCGATCTAACAAGAAAGGCCTACTCACAACCAAGGATGGTCGTGTCATCCCCATTCAGGCCAACTATATGGCCTTGCGGAATGAGCAGGGTCGAATAGTGGGAGGCCTTGCTACCATACAGGATCTTTCACTGATCTATCAGCTGAACCGCGCGATCCGAAACCGCTATACATTTGCTGACATGATCGGAAAGGAACCTGCAATGCAGAAGATATTCGAGATTATACCAGTCGTAGCTGACAGTGACGCCACTGTGCTTATCGAGGGACGCACAGGTACGGGCAAGGACCTTCTTGCCAAAGTTATTCATAATGTCAGCAAACGGGCTAATAAGCCATTCGTTAAGGTAAACTGCGCGGCTCTCCCCGATAATCTTCTGGAATCCGAAATGTTCGGATATGTCAAGGGAGCATTTACCGGCGCTGACAGAAACAAACCAGGACGGTTTCAGGAGGCGGACGGTGGCACTATCTTTCTGGACGAAATAGGCGATCTTCCGTTATCGCTTCAGGCAAAGCTTCTTCGCGTACTCGAAGACAGAGAATTTTATCCTCTTGGAAGCCGTAAGACCACGAAGGTGGACGTGCGAATCATCGCCGCCACCAACCAGGGTTTGGAAAAGCTGGTAAAGGAGAACGGTTTTCGGGAAGATCTTTTCTATCGCCTTAATGTCATTCGGTTAGAGTTACCTCCTCTAAAAGAGAGAAAAGGGGATATTCCACTCCTTATCGAGCATATCATGAAGCGTTTCTCTGGCCTCAGAGAAGAAATCCGAGCAAGAAAGATCTCTGAAGAAGCCATGGAGATACTGCTTAATTATGACTACCCCGGCAACATTAGGGAGCTGGAGAACATCCTAGAGCACGCCCTTATTCTCTCTCAGGACGAAACCATCGAACGTAAGCACCTCCCCCTCTTCCTCCAAAAAAGGTTCTCCTCAAATAGGTCGACCAAAGAGCTTGTAGATGATCTCACCCCCAATCGCCACTCTAGTGAGAAGGATCGGATCCTTGAAACTCTGAAACAACATAACTGGCATAGGGGGAAAACGGCCCAGGAACTCAATATAGATCGTACCACACTATGGCGCAAGATGAAGAAATACAACCTGTCCTGATGATCTCTTGTAACTCTACCAGCTGAACCTTTCTTTATTTTGTTGCATCTCTGTTGCAACAAATGTTGCAAATTGTTGTATCCCGCCTAACATGCTGTAATTGGGTTAATTTGTGTCTATTTCTAGTTCCTTTTGTTGCACTACTATAACACTCGTCTTCGCGTGGCATTGAGGGATTAGAATCACAATTTGTTGAAATAACAGGTGTTTTATATTTTGGGCATGATTGATGCTTTAGTAGGTCTAAAATGTCAGGTCTTTGAAGAGATTAGGCTGGGTAATGTGTTCGCTTTATGCAGTTTACGGGCGGTCGCAAACATATTTTTTTAAGGACTAGGACACAAAAATGTCTGTCGCGACTGTTCACCTCGTACTTCGGCAGCAGGCGGATCTGAGAGAAAGGAACAATGGAACAAAAGCTTGGCATGGCCTCCAGCCTCTCTGAGTCGTAGGCCCTACGAACCGGAAACGGGAGGGCCTCCCTCCCAGAAGGCAAGCTGCACCATTTGCACCACAAACAAGTGCCTTAGGTAGGATTATCGCGTCTCCCGGCGGGTTGTATGCCCTATGGCTTCCGGTTCGTAGGGCCTGCAACCCATAGAGGTAGAAGCTGGGCGTGACTCCTGAATTCTATTGGAGACATTTAAAGTATGCAATAAATTTTATTTTATTACAATTAGTTAATCCGACGCGGAAAGTCGAAGCAAAGATAAAAAGCTTTGATAGGATCTATAAAAACGATCCATGGCATTAAGATGAAAGAAAAAAAGATACTAGTAGTTGATGACGAACCGGACATGAGAACGTTTCTGTCAACTCTATTGGAAACAAGCGGTTTTACAGCGGTAGCTGCAGAAAACGGTATAGAAGGTGTGCAGAAAGCAAGAGAAGTTAAGCCTGACCTCATCATCTTAAACGTGATGATGCCCAAAGAGAACGGTGTTCAGATGTACAGACAACTCAAAATCAGCGACCAACTCAAGCAGATTCCGGTGATCATGATCTCTGCCATTTCGAAGAAGAGCTTCCTCCGCTGTCAAAAGATATTAACCTATTGGGGGAGTTCTTTCCCGGAACCTGAGGCTTATATAAAGAAACCTCTTGAATCGGATGAGCTTATTCAATTGGTCGAGAGTTTGCTATCAGCTGAGACGTGAATGAACAGATTTTCATAAACATTTAACACTCGAACGAATGTTTCTAAATAAGGTTTTCAAGTTTCGCACGTCACTCTTTAAAGGGTTATGAAAAGAATCTTTTACTCCAATGGAAATAC
>DTYH01000256.1 GCA_012961955.1 Desulfobacterales bacterium
GCCGAGAAATACACCAATCAGGTCGATTCTGGATCATTCCGTAAATCCGGTCGCGACCCCAGTGAGGTATCCAGGTCACTTCACTAATACAGGCGAGTGCGGTGTCACGAAGTCCTGTCCCATCCATTGAGATGAACCACTGTTCAGTGGAGCGAAATATGACAGGCTTCTTGCATCTCCAGCAGTGCGGATAGGAATGTTCAACCTCCTCCTCGGCAAGGAGGGCCCCTACCTCCCTCAGTTTAGACGTTACATGCTTGTTGGCATCGAAGACGAACATTCCGGCAAAAAACTCGACATCTTCTGTAAAGCAGCCATTGTCATCAACAGGGGAATAGATATCTATATTATATTTTATCCCAGCCTCATAATCCTCTCGACCGTGACCCGGAGCAGTATGTACGCATCCCGTTCCAATATCAAGGGTCACATACGGGTCCAAGATTATTAGAGATTTACGATCATAAAAGGGGTGACGACACTCTTTTAGCTCAAGCATTGAGACCTCTACCTTAGTCAGTATTCTGAAGTTTTGAAAACGAAAAGTCTTCATAGAGGTCTCAACAAGTTCCTGTGCGATTATGTAGACTTCATCACCCCCCACATCCACTGCAACATATTCAAAATCAGGATGGAGAGTTATGGCCAAGTTAGCAGGAATGGTCCACGGTGTGGTAGTCCATATAGGGAAGAATATACGTTTTCTCTTCAGGACCGGAAACTTGCCCGTAATATCTGAAACAAACGGAAACTTTACATAGATGGAAGGTGATATATGGGTATGGTATTCCACCTCTGCTTCGGCTAACGCGGTCTTGCAAGTAGAGCACCAGTAGATCGGTTTCTTACTCTTGTAAAGGCTTCCATTGTTGGCAAACTTGCCAAATTCTCGAACGATGGTGGCAACATATGGATACTTCATAGTCAGATAAGGGTTATCCCATTCGCCGAGTACACCAAGGCGCTTGAACTCTCCCTTCTGAATTTCGATATATTTCTCAGCATAGGCCCTGCATCTCTTTCGGATCTCAACCTGGGTGAGGTTCTTTTTCTCATCACCAAGCTCCTGATCCACCTGATGTTCAATAGGAAGGCCATGACAGTCCCAGCCCGGGACGTACGGGGCGTCAAAGCCATCCATTTGCCTGGATCTAATAATGAAATCCTTCAAGATCTTGTTCAGTGCAGTACCTATATGGATATGTCCATTGGCATAAGGCGGCCCATCATGGAGGATGTAACGCGGACGACCTTTTGAGGTTTCTCTTATCTTTTCGTACAATCTCATCTCCTCCCATTTTTTGAGCAATTCTGGTTCGCGCTGGGGAAGATTGGCTTTCATCGGAAACGATGTTTTGGGAAGGTTCAAAGTGTCTCTGTAATTCATAGCCTCCTCCAAGATTAGCTAGGGATCTACTCCGTATAGAACTGCTGTAACTCTTCACAGGGTGAGGCTTTTTTACCCGTTAGAGGGACGCCATTCATGGCGGAATGAATTATATATTATTGGGTCGTTTTAAAAGCGGGGGAGGTTAATATCCCGTTCCTTCTAACAGGGTTCACTTTGGTGGCTGAGGTTTCCCCCAGGTGGTTCTAAGAAAAATTCCAGCCCATGAAGAATTACGAAGTTTTCAAATTTAATTTATTGCATTCTAATATGTCAAGGAAAATAAAATCTAACACGAGACAAGCGATTTAAACAGGTAGTGTTATTTTTTCATGCTTACAGCAAACTCCGTTAGAATTTCACCCCATTAAATAGGATTCCTCTCGGGAAACTAAACGGGGTGAACTGGTGTTGTGAGCCTTTTTTAGGCAAAAACATAAAGAAAGCCCCCATGCCACAAGCATGGAGGCTTTCTCTTGGGGGTAATGGAATCTATCCAGAGTAAACTAGTACATACCGCCCATACCACCCCCTGGAGGCATAGGTGGCATATCCTCTTTCTCCTTGGGCTTTTCTGCAACCATAGCCTCTGTGGTAAGCATTAGCCCGGCTACACTGGCAGCGTTTTGTATTGCACAGCGCACCACCTTGGTTGGGTCTATTATCCCAGCATCGATTAGATCCTCGAACCTGTTTGTTTCAGCATTATACCCGAATGCATCCTTCCCTTCCTTTACCTTGTCTACCACAATAGAACCTTCCTCACCAGCATTGTTGGCGATCTGTCGAAGAGGCTCTTCTAGTACTCGTTTTATAATATTCACACCCAGTCTTTGATCCTGATCCACTTTTAGCTTATCCAGTGCCGGTATACAACGCACTAGCGCGACTCCGCCTCCAGCGACTATCCCTTCTTCTACTGCAGCACGTGTTGCGTTCAGGGCATCTTCTACGCGTGCCTTCTTCTCTTTCATCTCCGTCTCAGTAGCTGCCCCAACATTGATTACTGCTACACCGCCGATCAGCTTGGCAAGACGTTCTTGAAGTTTTTCCCTGTCATAGTCAGAGGTGGTCTCTTCGATCTGGGCGCGGATTTGTCTTACACGTCCTTCCAGTTCGGATCGTTTTCCGCCTCCGTCCACGATCGTGGTGTTGTCTTTATCGATATGAACCCGCTTGGCAGTGCCAAGATCATTCATGGTCACATTTTCAAGCTTAATGCCAAGGTCTTCGGCAACAACTTGTCCTCCAGTAAGAATCGCAATATCCTCAAGCATTGCCTTCCTTCGATCTCCGAATCCTGGGGCTTTTACAGCTGCACACTGGAGTGTACCCCGGAGTTTGTTCACTACCAAAGTTGCCAGTGCCTCTCCTTCAACATCTTCGGCGATGATCAAGAGGGGTCTTCCCATTTTGGCCGTCTGTTCCAGTATCGGAAGCAGGTCCCTCATTACACTGATCTTCTTTTCATGGATCAGGATTAATGGTTCCTGAAGAACCACTTCCATCCTTTCCGGGTTCGTTACGAAGTAGGGGGATAGGTAACCCCTGTCAAACTGCATCCCTTCCACCACTTCCAGGGTAGTCTCCATGCTCTTGGCTTCTTCTACGGTAATAACGCCCTCTTTTCCGACCTTGCTCATCGCTTCTGCAATGATATTTCCTATCGTTTCATCGTTATTGGCCGATATTGTCCCAACCTGTGAGATTTCTCGT
Source organism: Desulfobacterales bacterium (assembly GCA_012961955.1). GTDB lineage: Bacteria > Desulfobacterota > Desulfobacteria > Desulfobacterales > DTYH01 > DTYH01. Next base: position 3,104 of record DTYH01000256.1, read on the forward strand.
TGCTCTTTGGTAGGCTTGCTCATTTTGGCCAATTCCTTTGCTACTACCTCTATGGCCTTATCAATCCCTCTCTTAATGGCCATAGGATTGTTCCCTGCCGCAACCAATCTTTGCCCTTCTTCATATATAGACTGTGCAAGAATTGTGGCCGTTGTGGTTCCGTCACCAGCAACATCACTAGTCTTACTGGCAACTTCTTTTACCATTTGAGCCCCCATGTTTTCAAACTTGTCTTCCAGCTCTATCTCTTTTGCCACTGTAACACCGTCTTTGGTTATAGTGGGAGAGCCCCAGGATTTCTCCAATATGACATTTCTCCCTTTAGGACCCAGAGTGACCTTGACCGCATCCGACAATTTCCTAACTCCTGAAAGAATCGCTTCACGAGCCTTAACATCATATTTTATCTCTTTTGCCATTTTATAATCTCCTCCTAACCAGATTTACCTAAGTAAGCTGAATACCTATTTTTCAATAACGCCCAGAACATCGTCCTCACGCATTATAAGATGCTCTTCACCATCGATATCTACCTCGGTCCCCGTGTACTTACTGAAAAGTACGCGATCCCCCTTCTTTACGTCCAGGGGAAGTTTAGTACCATCTTCCAGAATTCTACCGCTTCCAACGGCAACCACCAGTCCTTGTGAAGGCTTTTCTTTCGCTGTATCCGGGATGATAATTCCTCCCTTGGTTTTTTCTTCTTCTTCAGTACGTTTCACTATTATTCTGTCCTGTAATGGCCTAATATTCATATCACTATCTCTCCTTTTTCATTTTTTCACCCTCAAATGGATTGAAAAACCTATTCTCTAGCTAACTGGCACCCCCTTTCAGAAAGATTTTCAATCACAGATCTTTAGATTTAACGTTATGCTAGCTCAAAGTAGCTGCTTGTAGAAATAAGCAAAAACACTCACCCTCGCCCGTGGTTTAAGTTAATCGTTTTTAGACTCTTTACTCTCTTTTTTCTTTTCTGAATCTACTTTTCTTGAGGTATCATGACTTGGAGATTTATTTGCGTAATCCGTTACGTACCAGCCGGTTCCCTTAAGGTGGAACGTGCTGTGCGAGATAATTTTTTGGAGTTTTCCCGAACAGTACTTGCAGGTCGAAAGCGGTTTATCGGAGAATTTTTGTAGGACTTCTTCGATTCTGCCGCATTTAGTACATCTATACTCGTATATAGGCATCTTCTATCCTCCGTCGAGACAAAGTAACACCTAGAGTGTGAATTTTTAATATTTTTAAAATATAATTACCGCAGACCAATTGTCAAGAGCAGGGAGACACAAAAAGGCATGTTAATTTTGTAGCTAGCGGTCGTATCACATATGACCTATGTAGTGGACCCCAAAAATGGGAGAGTATGGTAAAGTGAAGATGGGAAATTTTAGAAAGGGGGTCCAAGGTGGGGAGGAGA
>DTYH01000257.1 GCA_012961955.1 Desulfobacterales bacterium
AAAAAAAGGGGGGTGTGCACGGGCCTCGCATGGGATACATACGGACCATAGGAGAGTGAAATATGCCTGTTTATATTTGGCAAGGAAGGAATAGAAAAGGGGAGGTTCAAAAGGGTGAAATAGAAGCTGAAAACGAAAGTCAAGTACGTATGCAGTTACGTCGGCTTCGGATTACTCCAACCAAGATAAAGAAGAAACCAAGAGACCTATTTGAAAATGTGTCACTTTTCCAGCCCAAAGTTAAGGATTCGGACGTTGTAATTTTTGCAAGGCAGTTTTCCACGATGATCAATGCGGGCCTTCCTCTGGTTCAGTGTCTCGACATACTCTATTCTCAGCAGGAGAACAAGACCTTTAAGAACATCTTGAAGGAGATAAAGAACTCTGTAGAAGGTGGTTCAACATTTGCTGATGCCTTAAAAAGGTTTCCTGATGTATTTGATGAGCTTTTTGTCAATATGATTGCTGCAGGGGAGGTGGGCGGTATACTTGACGTTATCCTAAATCGACTCTCGAACTACATGGAGAAGGCGATAAAGCTGAAGAGGAAAGTAAAAGGTGCCATGACGTATCCTATCATCGTGCTGTGCATTGCCGTTATAGTAGTAGGCGTAATATTGATCTTCGTCATCCCTGTCTTTGAAAAGATGTTTGCCGATTTTGGCGGTGCCCTTCCAGCGCCCACGCAGTTGGTAGTGGGTCTAAGTAATTTTGTAAAAGCCAATATAGTTCATATAGTTGGCGCCACTATTGCTTTTGTAGTCGCGTTTAAGAGATTCTATAACACGGATAGAGGACGTGAGATTCTGGACGATCTGAGCCTTAAATTGCCTGTTTTCGGGCTGCTGCTCAGGAAGGTAGCCGTGGCCAAGTTTACACGTACTCTGGGAACCATGCTAAGTAGTGGTGTATCCATCCTGGACGGCCTCGATATTGTTGCCAAGACGTCAGGTAACAAGACTATTGAAAAGGCCATTCATAAAGTCCGTTCTGCCATTGCTGAGGGGCGTACGATTGCTGATCCATTAGCTGAAAGTGGTGTCTTTCCTTCAATGGTCGTCCAGATGATTGCTGTAGGGGAATCAACAGGCGCGCTCGATACCATGTTGGGCAAGATAGCCGATTTTTATGATGATGAAGTGGATGCAGCAGTTGAAAACCTAACATCCATGATCGAGCCATTTATGATGGTATTTCTTGGCGCCACAATAGGGGGCCTGGTGGTTTCCATGTATCTGCCTATCTTTAAGATGGCAGGAATGATTGGCGGATGATGTTGTTCAGGAAATCATGCAATATGCTTAACCGGCAATCGATTCTCCGAAACACTGTTTTTTTCGTAACACTTTGGATCCTTTAAAAAAGTTGTAATTGGTTAATCTTCCGAACGGTTTTGAACCCCGTTAGAAAAGTCTGTTTGGAAGAACGGAATCAATCTGAATTGAGGGTGAGTGATCAACAAATCTGAAACCCGTGGAGCGTGCATGAAGTTCTAACGGGGTTCACGAGAGTGAGCAAGATTGACCGACTACAACACTACCCGTCAATTCTTTCGAAGCCCTAAACTGTTACGTCGTTTCTAACTCCTATGGACTCCGAGAAGATGTTCACAAAATTACCTCTTTATGATGGCCTTCAGTGGCTGATGTTCTTGAGAGCGCTCTTCACCACTCTCCTGCTTGGATCCACTATTATAATCCAGTACAAAGAATCACACTCCTTGATTGAGCCACCGATGCTGGTACTCTATGCTCTGATTATCTCGATCCACTTTTTAACTTTGATATATACAATCCTGATAAATAAGGTCAGAAATATAATCTATCTTGCATATGTTCAGGTTGGTCTTGACACACTCTTAGTCACTTTTCTGATCTATGCAACTGGAAGTATTGCAAGCCTTTTTTCTTTCTTATATTTAATAGTTATCGTTTACGGGAGTATTCTTCTATACCGAAAAGGTAGCCTGATCATGGCGGCGGCAAGTAGTTTTCAATACAGCCTCATGATCGGGCTGGAATATTTTGGTCTGTTGGTACCATTTTATGGTACAGGTGGTGTTACCGGAGAATGGTACGAGATAAATTACGTACTGTACAAGATTGCACTGACTGTTCTGGCCTGCTTTACGGTAGCTTACCTGAGCAGCTATCTTTCGGAGGAGGCAAGAAAGACAAAAGAGGAGCTCAGATCTAGAGAAGAGGATCTGGAGCAACTGGAGGCCTTTAATGCGTGTATAGTTCGTAGTATGGAGAGCGGACTGTTAACATTGAATAACGCAGCGAGAATAACATCCTTTAATCAGGCGGCACAGTCGATAACCGGATTCGACCGAAAATAGGTGGTCTGAAGATCGCTTAAGGGGGTCTTTCCAGATGTAGTTGAATATCTTGATCTTCACAACGTAGGAACGGATTCCGAGAAGGGTCGACAATACCACGAGATTAGATTCAAGAAGAAGAATGGAGAGGTGGCTTATCTAGGATTTTCCGTTTCCACGCTTAAAGGACCAACTGGTACACCTTTGGGAAAGATATTGATGTTTCAGGATCTTACAGAGATGAAGATGATGGAAGATCATGTAAAGAGGGTAAATGACTTAGCAGCAATAGGAGGACAGGCTGCAGGGATTGCCCATGAGATCAAGAATCCACTTGCATCCATGATCGGATCAGTGCAGCTTTTAAAGGACGAAATGAAACCGACACCGGTGCCTAAAAAATTGATACAGATTGTTTTGCGAGAAGGAGATCGTCTAAATACCTTAATTAACGATTTCCTCCTCTTTGCCCGCCCCTCTTCGGGAGAAGTTGTGCCCATTAACTTGAAGGAAGCCATAAATGAGACCATTCGTCTGTTTGGAAAGAGTGACGTATGTCGTGACAGGATAAGGGTGGTCATGAATCTATCTTCAAGCCTGTGGACAGAAATGGATTCTCAACACCTTAGTCAGATACTGTGGAACCTGTTCCTGAACGCAGCGGAGTCTATTTCTGATGAAGGAACTATCGAAGTAGGTGTGATTCCAGACGGGGAAGGAAGAGTAAATATAGAAATAAAGGAGAACGGATGCGGAATGTCAAAAGATATATTAAAGAACATATTTAATCCCTTTTTTACTACAAAACTTCATGGAACTGGGCTTGGACTTTCTATTATACTCAGAATCTTAGAATCGTATGATGGACGGCTTGTCGTGCAGAGCGAGGAGGGAGTAGGGAGCAAGTTTACCGTTAACCTCATAAGGATCGTGCCTGCGGACACCCACACAGAATAGTATACGCTACCTCTTTTGTATTGACACACCCCGTGAAATGAGTGTAAAAGCTCACAGTAATCTACAGAGGGTCACAGATTAGCTGTCGACCCTATTTTCCAGAGAGAAAAAAGGAACGTTAAGTATTTACCCGGTTTTCAGATATAACTCATGTCCATCCATAAACTTCTACCTCCCTCCCCGAGGCATAGGCCCTCCGAGCCTTCAGGACCCTAGGTTATAAAAGGTGCGGGGATTTAGATATTTGTGGATGGCTGATCTTTAATTGCATAATCGTGGAATGTTACGTAACTTGTAGGAAGCTAACTATTTAGCTAAATAAGGTATGTTCAGGTAAGACCTTTAGACTTCTTACGAAACCGTCAAGTGTTAGCTAAACATACTTTATTCGGCTAAATAGTTACGAAAAATTGATCGTAAGGGATGTACGTAATCTATGATAAAGACTAGTGATGTGATTCAAAAGCGGTGGCTTAAGGCAAAGGAGTTGTCCAAGGCTGGCGTGGAATTGTATCCCAACGATTTTAAGGTGTTACATGATATTGGAACCATAAAGAAAAGGCTTGAGGGCTACAATAAAGATGTTTCTGAAGAGAAAACAGTGTTTGTGGTTGCTGGACGGATCCTGGCTATAAGGCGATTCGGTAAGGCCGCCTTCCTCCGTTTCATGGACCGGACAGGTGAGCTTCAAGCATATGTAAAGGAGGATCGCGTAGGTTCTGAGGCTTACAAGCTATTTAAACAGTTTGATATCGGTGACTTTGTAGGAATAGAAGGAGGGATGTTTAAGACAAGAACCGGAGAATGGACCCTACTGGTAGATAGTATAAGACTCCTATGTAAGGCGATCAGGCCCCTTCCGGAGAAGTTTCATGGTCTAAAGGATACGGAAAAACGGTATCGTCAAAGGTACCTTGACCTGATTATGAATCCAGATGTGCGATCGATCTTTCTTATACGGAGCCAGGTCATACAGACCATTAGAGATTTTCTTCGGGAGAGGGATTTCATTGAAGTGGAAACGCCGATGATGCATCCCATTCCTGGTGGTGCTGAGGCCAGCCCCTTCAAGACATACCACAACGCATTAGGCATGGAGCTTTATCTGCGAGTTGCTCCAGAGTTGTACTTGAAGCGACTGGTTATTGGAGGGTTTGAGCGAGTATTTGAGATAAACCGGTGTTTCAGGAACGAAGGGGTTTCTACCCAACACAACCCTGAATTTACGATGTTAGAGTTTTATCAGGCGTACGCTACCTATGAAGAGCTTATGGCGCTTACAGAAGATATGTTCTTATTTGTGACTGAGAAGGTGTTAAACACGAATACTCTTACGTATCAGGGGGTTGATATAGATCTAAAAAGGCCTTGGCGTCGCATGAGCCTCAAGTCTGCTCTGTCTGAATTGGGCGGCTTGGAAGATTCCCTCTTCAATGATCGGAAAGGATTGCTTGAGTTTGCAGAATCAAAGGGGATACGCATAAGGAAGACACACCGGATCGGCAAGATTCTTACCAAGATATTCGATGCTCTGGTTGAGCCCAAATTGATTGAACCAACATTTATTACGGATTATCCAGTCGATATTTCTCCCCTCTCCAGAAGAAGCGACAAGGACCAGGAGCTGACAGAGCGTTTTGAACTTTTTATTGCTGGCAAGGAGATCGCAAACGGTTTCTCGGAATTGAACGACCCTGAAGATCAGCGGGGGAGGTTTTTACAACAGGTTGCGGATCGGGAAGCAGGGGATGAGGAGGCCCACTTGATGGATGAGGACTATATAAGAGCCCTCGAATACGGTATGCCACCCACAGCAGGAGAAGGTGTTGGGATTGACAGGCTGGTTATGCTCTTGACTGATACACCATCCATCAGAGAGGTGATTTTGTTTCCTCATTTAAGAACGGTAACGGATTAACGGGGTGTGGGCTGAACAAAGATCCTTGTACCAAAAGCTTTCTTCGGGGTTTGTCAAAGAACGTAAAGAACGTTTTGTAGCAGGCGAAAAGGGTTTTGGGCAATAGCCTTTAAGCTTGACAGTCTCGTAAAAAGTCTAATTTTGCTTTCTCCGTGAGCAAAATGGCTCTTTACTAGAACATGAACATATGAACAGCATCCAATGATGTCCTTTGAATTTTTTGTAGGAGCTCGATACCTGAGGGCCAAACGGAAGCAGGCTTTCATACCGATTATCTCTCTAATATCCATTACAGGTGTGATGGTTGGGGTTATGGCCCTTATTGTTGTCATTGGGGTGATGAGCGGTTTTGAATCTGATATAAAGGAGAAAATCCTCGGCGTAAATTCGGATGTTATTTTGATGCAATATGGTGGCAAGCTTTTCAATTACCAGGGTGTGATGGAGAAGGTGAATAGATTGAAGGGTGTGGTTGCAACCACACCCTTCATTTATTCCCAGGTCATGCTCCGTTCTGAATCGGGTGTATCAGGGGCTGTTCTACGGGGGATAGATCCAAAGACGGCGGTTCGGGTCATCAATTTGAGGACAAGCATTAGAAAAGGATCAATAGAGGCACTCTCAACGAATACAGGAGAGAATACGTCCGAAGAGTGGATTCCGGGTATCATTTTAGGAAAGGAGCTGGCCAGCACCTTATCTGTAGACACGGGAGACGTTGTCCATGTTATTACAGCCCGGGGGATACTTACCCCTTTGGGCAGAATCCCGGCCATGAAACGCTTTTTGATAGTCGGTATATTTGATTCGGGTATGTATGAGTATGATGCCTCATTAGCATATGTAGAGATTGGCGAGGCACAGAAGATATTAAAGATGGGAGATACGGTGACAGGGATTGAGATAAGGGTGTCTGATATCTATAAGGCCGAAGAGATTGCGCGTACCATACAGGATGCCATGGGCTTTCCTTACTGGACAAAGGACTGGATGAGTATGAACAAGAATCTTTTTTCGGCCTTAAGGCTTGAAAAGACTGTTATGTTTGTTATTTTGACCCTTATCGTTCTGGTGGCGGCTTTCAATATAGCTAGTACCCTTATCATGATGGTTATGGAGAAGACCAAAGATATTGCTATATTAAAGGCAATGGGAGCCACGAGTAGGAGTATTACCAGGATATTTATGTTTGAGGGGCTTATTATTGGTTCTATAGGAACTTTCTTGGGGGTACTGTCCGGCTTGATCCTGTGTGGACTCTTAAAACGCTATAAATTTATTCATCTACCGAGTGATATTTATTATATAACAACACTACCTGTCAGGATAGATATATTTGAGGTTGTTATAATCGCTGGTGCGGCAATCTTGATCAGCTTCTTGGCCACACTCTACCCGGCTTGGCAGGCAGCAAAGCTTGATCCTGCCCGTGCGCTTCGCTATGAATAATCAAGTTCCGGAAATATCGGTTAGAGGGGTTAGTAAGTCCTTTGTAACAGAGGGTGGACGCATAGAGGTATTAAGAGGTGTGGAATTCGATATCTTTCCAGGAGAGATGGTGGCCGTGACAGGGGCGTCCGGTATTGGTAAGTCGACCTTTTTACATATTCTGGGAACCCTGGACCGTCCTGATAAGGGTAGAATCCTTTTTCGAGGCAAAGATGTATTCCAATACAGCGATGAGGAACTGGCCAGGTTCCGTAACCAGACTGTTGGGTTTGTCTTTCAATTCCATCACCTATTGCCAGAGTTCAATGCCCTTGAAAATACCATGATGCCAGCCCTGATAAAGGGGATTAAACCTGTTCAGGCAAAGGAGATGGCCGAATCGTTACTGGTCCAGGTGGGTCTTAAAGATCGGCTTTTGCACAGGATAGGCGAACTGTCTGGAGGAGAACAACAACGTGTAGCCATTGCCCGTGCCCTTGTGCTCAGCCCGCTTCTATTGCTTGCGGATGAACCCACCGGAAATCTCGATTCAAAAAATAGTGAAAAGATACACGACCTTCTTGAGCTCTTAAACAGGGAGTACAATACCACAATAGTTGTTGCTACACATAATACAGACCTGTCCCGCCGTATGACGCGACGACTAACTATAATTGATGGAAAGATGGTGAACCTAGACTAATATGTTGAGTAATATATTTCGAACTGTCAGACTATCCCTCTTTTTCTTTTTATTATCGATAATCTTTTTAGGAGCCAGAAGCCACACTTGGGCAAAAGATAGCGTTCATGTGGTGATCCTTCCTTTTGAGGTACATGCAGGAAAAAGGCTGGATTATCTACGGGAGGAGATACCAGAATTAATCAAGAACCGTCTTCGAGAGGAAGGAGTGACGGTGGTAGAACCGATCTCGAAATCAACAGAGATGCCTGAAGAAGGGATAGGGTTAGAGAGATTACGGGCCCTTGGAGTAGATTCAGGGGCCGATTATGTCGTTTGGGGGAGTTTTACTCAGATAGGAGAAAGATTCAGCCTTGATGCCAAGATCCTAGATTCATACAGGGACACCCCTGCGGAGACCCTTTTTCAAGAAGGAGAGGGACTGGAGACATTACTCTCTTCCATCCAGCGATTGGCTACAGAAGTCAGTATCAAGGTATTTAAGCGGGAAAAAATAGCAAAGATTGAGATTGCTGGGAATAAGTGGATCGAATCCGAGGCTATAAGAAGGGTGATTAAGTCCCGTGAGGGGGACATATATCTTCGGAAGAATCTTCAGAAAGATCTTAAGTCCATATACAAAATGGGCTATTTTGATGATGTCCGAGTTGAGGCTACTGAGACACAGGGAGGCAAAGTGGTCGTATTCCGGGTTGTGGAGAAAGGAACCATACGTTCTATACATTTCAAGGGAAACAGAGTAATCGACAACGATAAACTAAGGCAAGCTTTGGATATCAAGGCTGGTTCAGTCCTGAATATCTATAAGATTCAAAACAATGTAAAGATAATCGAGAATCTTTATAAGGAGAAGGGTTATTATAATGTGAAGGTAAGTTACAAGATTTACCCTGTCAAGAAAAAACAATCAAACCTGGAGTTTATCATTCAAGAAGGGGAAAAGTTCCTCATCAAGGAGATAGTCTTTGAAGGAAACAGATTCTATGATAGTAAGACCCTTAAAGGTCTAATGAAGACCAAAGAAAAAAGCTTTTTTTCTTGGCTGACCTCTTCTGGTAAACTCGACCCTGAGGTCTTGAGTCAGGACGTATCTAATATAGCTACCTATTACCATAATCATGGGTTTATCCAGGCAAAGGTAGGTGACCCTGAGATTACGTTTAAGGGAAGGTGGATATACGTAAAGATAAAAATAGAGGAAGGGCCACAGGTCAAGATCGGGAAGGTCTCAATAGAAGGAGACCTTATCTTACCAGAGGAGGAATTATTAAGAAAGATTAAGCTCTCCAAAGAAACGGTTTATAACCGGGAAGTGATCCGTGAGGACATCATGACCCTCTCCGACCTTTATGCTGATAAAGGATATGCTTATGTTGACATTTCTCCTCGTCTGAACAAGGATCTACGGAATCAAAAGGTTGATGTAACCTATTTTGTAACAAAAGGGAAACAGGTTTTTTTTGAAAAGATAATTATTGCTGGTAACACGAAGACTCGTGATAAGGTGATCAGGCGCCAACTTGACGTGTATGAACAGGAAGTTTTTTCCAGTTCACGATTGAAGAAGAGCGTCAGAAACCTCTATCGGCTCGATTATTTTGATGATATAAAGATAAATACAATCAGCGGGAGTGGAGACGACCGGATGATCCTCAAGATCGATGTGCAGGAAAAACCTACCGGTGCGTTCATGTTTGGCGGAGGATATAGCTCCGTAGACCACCTTTTCGCTACAATCTCTATTTCCCAGAGGAATCTGTTTGGAAAGGGTCAGATACTTGATCTGAGGGCCTCTTCGGGTGGCAGAACGACCCAGTACGATTTGAGTTTCACCGAACCGTGGCTTTTTGACATTCCGTTGTCTGCAGGATTTGACATATACAACTTGAAGAGGGATTATGACACATACGACAAGGATAGCTTTGGTGGTAAGATTCGTTTCGGGTACAAGATTTTCGCCTATACCAGGATATATTTTAGTTACAATTATGATAAGGCCGACATATCGATCACCAGTGAAGATGCATCCTTTTCTATTAAAGATATGGAGGGAACAAATGTAACTCACGGCATAGGGGGAAATATACGTCGGGATACCAGGGATCGGATTTTTAATCCAACTGAAGGATCGGATAACATGGTTTCAGTTTATCATGCCGGAAGACCATTTGGTGGCGATATTGGTTTTACACGATATATTGCCGATTCTGGGTGGTATATCCCGCTGTTTTGGGAGACAGTTGGGGTATTGCACGGACGTATCGGATTTATACATGGAGAACCGGGCCGAAAGTTGCCGGTTTATGAACGATTCTATCTGGGTGGTATCAATTCAATAAGGGGCTTTGATTGGCGTGATATCAGCCCCAAGGATCCCAAGACAGGGGACAAGATCGGAGGTAACAAGATGATACAGTTCAACCTGGAATTGTTGTTCCCCCTGATTAAAAAGGCGGGTTTTATGGGTGTCTTGTTTTTCGATGCCGGGAACGCTTTTAACAACGGTGAGGAATTGGATATATCACGTTTAAGAAAGAGTGTGGGGTATGGTGTACGATGGTATTCGCCTTTAGGGCCTATACGACTGGAGTATGGATACGTACTTGATCCCGACCCAGGTCAGGGCCGTGGGGGTTGGGAGTTTACTATGGGTATGGCATTTTAACTCTAACACCAAAGATTCACCACTTGGAATTTATGGACTTTTTTTACATGGCAAGTTGTGTTATATAAAAACAAAGGAAGGAGGCCTTAAAATGAGGCTGAGTAGGTGGTGGGCTGTGGTTTTGAGTGTGTTCCTTCTTTGCAGTACTGCATACGGGGGTGAGCTTGGAAAGATTGGTGTTATTGATTTTCAAAGAATCCTTGATACGTCAAGGGCGGGTAAGGAGTCCCTTGCGGAGATCAAAGCGGAAGGTAAAAAGATCGAAAAGATGCTTAAAGAGAAGGTGGACGAGATTGAGAAGATAAGGAAGAGTCTGAAACTCAAAGGAATGGCGATGAACAAGGAGACAAAAGAGAAAAAGGAGAATGAGCTGAACGAGAAGATAAGGGATTTCAGGCTCTTGGAGAGAAGAAAAAAGATCGCTTTTGATGAGTTAAATAGGAGGCTTACCAGACGAATCAATAGGGATGTTTTTGCCATTGTTCAGAAGATTGGAAAGGAGGAGGGATACACTTTAATCATCGAAAAGAGGGTTGGAGGAGTAGTTTATGCCCCGGACGCGATTGATATTACTGATAAGGTGATCAGGATGTATGATGAACAGGTGGCAAAGCAGGCAAAAAAGGAGAAAGGGAAAAAGCGAGATCATGAAGTTCTCCATTAAACAACCTTTATATAGGATCGCAGAATTGATAGATGGCGAGATTATTGGCGACCCCAATATAATTATTACGGGTGTGGCCGGATTTGACGACGCACGGCCGGGCGACATCACGTTTTGTGCCTCTCCCAAATACAAGAAGAGGATAGGTGAAACAAAGGCTTCCGCAATTATTGTTCCTAGAGATATTCGCAGCTCTTCAAACGTCCTTGTTTGTGTAGAGAATCCATACCTAGGCTTAGCCAAAGTATTGAAACTATTTTATCAGGTTAAAAGATCGGTAACAGGGATCAGTCCTCATGTCCAGATAGGCCACAATTTCAAACATGGGGTGGAGGTTTGTATCTATCCTGGCGTTGTGATCGATGATAATGTGAGGTTGGGCGATCGAGTTACCATCTATCCAGGTGTATTCATTGATAAAGATGTAGTGATTGGTGATGATACAGTAATCTATTCCAATGTAAGCATCCTGGAACGCACCCAGATCGGGAGCCGCGTGATTATTCATGCCGGAACTGTCATTGGGAGTGATGGTTTTGGTTTTGCACCAGATGGCGAGAGGTACGAAAAGATACCTCAGACAGGTTTTGTACGTGTGGATGATGATGTGGAGATCGGAGCCGGAAATACTATTGATCGAGGTACCTTTGGGGCTACCTGGATTAAAAGAGGGGTCAAGACAGACAATATGGTCCATATTGCCCACAATGTGGTGGTAGGAGAAGATACAATTCTAGTAGCCCAGGTGGGGATTGCAGGGAGTGTAACCATTGGTTCTCACTCCATACTTGCCGGGCAGGCAGGAGTGGCAGACAATATTACAATTGGCAATAATGTCATTATTGGTCCCCAATCCGGAGTCGCTAGATCCATCCCGGATGGTCAGACGGTTTCAGGGACTCCAGAGATGCCACACTCCACATGGTTGAAGACAGTTAGTATTATTCCTAAGTTGCCTCAAGTGTACAGGAAGATAAGGGAATTGGAGAAGCGGATAGCTGTGCTTGAAAAGGAAAGGGGGAAAAATGGAACAGGTATATGATATTCGGAAGATTATGGAGCTCTTACCCCACCGTTACCCTTTTATTCTTGTGGATCGTATACTGGAACTAATACCCAATGAACGAATCGTAGGCCTCAAGAACGTGACCATTAATGAGCCTTTTTTTGTGGGCCATTTTCCAGGAACACCCATCATGCCCGGTGTGTTGATGATTGAAGCCATGGGTCAGGTGGGTGGTGTCTTGGCATTTGCCTCGTTTCCTGAAAGTAGGAGGGGTGAGTTGATATACTTTATGGGGATGGACAAGGTTCGATTCCGTAAGCCTGTGGTTCCAGGAGATCAACTTATATTTGAACTCACCATTATTAGGAGGCGGTCCCAGTTGCTGAAGATGGCTGGAAAAGGGACGGTTGATGGCAGTATTGTCGTGGAAGCAGAACTAATGGCTACGTTAGGAGGGAAAAGTTGATACATCCAACTGCGGTCATTGATTCAGGGGCCGAGATTGATTCCGGTGTAAAGATCGGTCCGTACTGCGTTATTAAAGATAATGTTCATATTAAAACAGGTACTGTTTTATATTCACATGTGACCATTGAACCATATACTACTATTGGTTCAGATTGCACAATATTTCAACATGCTGCCATAGGTGCTGTACCCCAGTCTTTAAAGTTTAAGGGTGAAAAGACAGAAGTTAGGATCGGACGCGGGACAATAGTCAGGGAGTTTGTGACCATCCATAGAGGAACAGAATTTGGAGGGGGTATCACAGAGATCGGAGAGGAAAACTTCCTAATGGCGTATACCCATATTGCCCATGATTGTAAGACAGGGAGGAGGGTCATTTTTGCAAATAACGCCACGCTGGCCGGTCACATTACTATAGGCGATTTTGCCACAGTGGGTGGACTGGTAGCCGTTCATCAATTTGTTCGGATTGGTGACTATGCCTTTGTGGGCGGGAAGTCTGCAGTGGTCAAGGATATTCCTCCCTATGTTATTGCATCAGGGGATCGGGCAAAGTTGTATGGCCTGAATTATGTAGGACTGAAAAGGAACAATTTTTCTCAGGAGACTATCGCTACCCTAAAGAAGACCTACAGGATTCTGTTCCGGTTGGGATTGACGATAAATGAGGGGATTGAAAGGGTCAAGGCAGAGGTTGATCCTATTCCGGAGGTTTTAAACTTTATTAGCTTTATCAAGAGCTCAGAACGGGGAATCACAAGATAGATATGCGGGAAATTGGCTTGATAGCGGGGAGCGGACAGTTTCCCATAATATTTTCAAAGGCTGCCCGGGCAAAGGGAATAAAGGTGTATGCAATTGCTCATAACGGAGAGACCGACCCGCGTCTGGCGGAGTTCGTAGATCGGATGGAATGGGTATACGTGGGTCAGGTAGGACGTGTGATCAACTTTTTCAGAAAAGAAGGGGTTAAGGATGTGGTGATGGCTGGGGCAATCGCCAAGGCGAAGATGTTCTCGGATTTCAGGCCTGATTTAAAGGCCTTGAAGTTGTTGACCAAGATGATTCATACCCATGACGACAGGCTCTTACGCGTGTTTGCCAGGGCGTTAGAAAAGGAAGGGTTACGGGTTTATCCTTCAACGTTTTTGCTCCCTGAGCTCTTGGCACCTGCAGGTCGCTGGACCGTATGCAAGCCTTCCCGATCCGAGATGGCAGATGTGAATTTGGGGTGGAGGGTGGCTAAAGAGATCGGAAGACTCGATATTGGTCAATGTGTGGTGGTACGAAATGGATCGGTACTCGCTGTGGAGGCAATAGACGGAACCGATGCTACCATAAGACGTGGGGGCATGTTGGCCAAGGATAGGGCTGTGGTAGTAAAGGTGAGCAAACCAAATCAGGATTTACGCTTTGATGTTCCAGCAGTTGGTGTTCAGACCATCGAGACAATGCACGAAGTGGGAGCGAAGGTACTGGCAATTGAAGCGGGAAAATCAGTGGTTTTTGACCGAGAAGAAATGATCAGGCTTGCGGATAAATACAATATTTGCATTATGGCAAGGGGTGATATGGATTCAAAAGGAATATCCCACTAGGCTCTATGTAGGGTGCATGTAGCTGAACAGATATTGAGAGACGATACTATTTTGACAAAAGGATAATTTTTTCTTGACATCCGGTCGGTATGTGTTTAAATAGAGAGTTTATGAACAAAAATTGCTTCTTTGCTTGAGAGAGCTTACGAGACCACAAGCAGATGACGACACTAAAAGAAAAGATCGGGTCGGAATTAAAGGTTGCTATGCATACTAAAGACGCTGTGCGTGTCAGCGTACTCCGTCTATTGCGTTCGGCCATCAAGGATAGAGAGATTGAGCTTAGGCGCGCCCTTTCCGATTCTGACATCCTTGGAGTAATACGCACCCAGATTAAGAGATGTAAGGAATCTATTTCAAAGTTTAGGGCTGCCAAACGAGATGACCTTGCACAAAAGGAAGAAAAGGAGCTAGCCATACTAGAGACCTTTATGCCTGAAGCGATGTCAGAGGATGAAATCAGGAAGACTGTGAATTCTGTTATCGAGGAACTCGGTGCCACGACCATGAAAGACATGGGACGAGTTATGAAGGAATTGATGAGCCGCTTGGCAGGAAAGGCGGATGGCAGCATGGTCAGCGATGTGGTCAAGAAGAGTCTTTCGGGTTCAGAGTAATAAGAGTTAAGCTCTCCATTCAGATTCCCATCATATTTTTTTAGAAGGTGGTCTTGTTGACCAGTTATATATCGGAACATAAAATTTCCGATGTTCAAAGATCTACCAATATTGTTCATATCATTTCTGAATATGTTTCCCTGAAGAAGGTCGGAAGAAACTACGTAGGCCTGTGCCCTTTCCACTCTGAAAAAACCCCATCATTTACAGTAAATGAAGAAAAGCAGATATTTTACTGTTTCGGATGCGGTGTCGGCGGGAATGTCTTCAATTTCTTAATGAGATATAACAATGTAAGTTTTCCGGAGGCAGTGAGGTATTTAGCAGAAAGGTTGGGAATCGATATAGCGATAGGTTCGTTATCGGCCACCAAAAAAAGGCAACTTGAGGAAAGGGAACGGTTATTTAAGATAAATAGCCTGGCAGCGGGCCATTTCAGACATGTACTACTAGAGACGCCTGATGGAAGACAGGGAAGAGAGTATTTGGACAGGCGGAGTATCATGCGCGAGGTGATCGAGAGATTCGGTCTTGGATACGCCAAGCGGAGCTGGAACGACCTGGTTATGTTCTTCTCGGAAAGAGGTATTCCGCTAGATGATGTGGAAAAGGCAGGACTAATTGTGCCCAAGGAAAAAGGATATTTCGATCGTTTTCGTGAGCGGATCATATTCCCTATATATAATATTCATCAGCAGGTTATCGGATTTGGTGGGCGTGTTCTTGCTCAGGGACAGGGGCTTCCGAAATATCTCAATTCACCAGAGACACTGATCTATAGCAAGAGACGATCTTTATATGGACTGAATATAACAAAGGATGAATGTCGGAGAAAAGATCTGGCTTTTATTGTGGAAGGCTATTTTGATCTCCTGGCATTATTCCAACACGGTATCAGATATGCGGTTGCCACTCTTGGAACGGCCTTGACCAGGGAACATATACGGATTTTAAAGGGATACGCGCGTAAACTGATCCTGGTCTTCGATTCAGATGTCGCTGGTCTTAAGGCAGCAGAGCGTAGCATTAAGCTATTTGCCGAAGAGGATGTAGATGCCCGGATTCTTATCCTTCCCGAAGGACACGATCCGGATTCTTATATATTCGAGGTTGGGGCAGAAGGTTTTTTGAGAAGATCTGAACAGTCCATGAGTATAATGTCCTTTTTAATGAAGTCCGCCATAGAAAAGTATGGTCTTTCTTTGGAAGGTAAGGTGAGGATCATAAGATCAATGAAAGAACCGATTGCCTCATTGCCCGACGTTGTGAGCAGATCCCTACATATCAGGAAACTATCTGAATATCTTGATATTGATGAATCTGTAATTACAAACGAAATTGAAGATGCGAGAAGGGGCTTTGAGCGTTCTCAACCTGCATTGAAAGACCAGGATTCATTGACTTTTTCTAAATTTGAAAGCACCCTCATATCCATGATGCTTCAATTTCCTGAGATTCTACCAGAGATTGACGTTCACGGCATGGTGCAGACGTTTCAAACGGAGCTATTTAGGAAGATAGGAATGCTTGTCTCTTCCACGCTCGAGGAAAAGGGGTCAGTCGAAATTCCTGAATTGATTGACAAAGCAGAGGATGATGAGACAAAAGCATCAATTTCTCGTTTGTCGTTAGAACAGAGG
This sequence comes from Desulfobacterales bacterium, assembly GCA_012961955.1. Lineage (GTDB taxonomy): Bacteria > Desulfobacterota > Desulfobacteria > Desulfobacterales > DTYH01 > DTYH01. The sequence continues at coordinate 15,985 of DTYH01000257.1, forward strand.
GAGTGGAGCCGTAAGAGCTGCTACAAGATAATATCACAATATCAGGCTGTTGTTCAAAAACGGGAGCATAAGATGTTCGTCAAGAAAATCAAGGAAGCGGAAAGACAAAATGATCAAAGGTTGCTGTATCAACTGTTGGAAGGACAGAAAAGGGTGAAAGAAAAGATAGATTTTATGAGACCGTCCGCCAGGTAGAAGATTCCGCTGGACGGTTGCGATTTTTTCATTGAAAAACCAGTAAATAAGGAGATTTTTCATGAGTAAGAAACACAAGGTTAAAAAGCTGAAGAGATTGATTACAAAAGGAAAAAAGCAAGGCTATTTAACCTATAGTGAAGTAAACGACGCCATTCCTGAGGATTTTGTTTCTGCTGATCAGATTGATGAGATGGTTACATTGTTCAATGAGCATGATATTGAAATAATCGATGGGAAGAAATTGAATATGATTGAATCAGGGGCTGTGAAAAAGATTAAGGAAGAGGCGTCTGCAGCTGACGATGAGGAAGAAGGTTTCAGCGTAGATGTTCCCAGCAAAATAAATGATCCTGTTAAGATGTATTTAAGAGAGATGGGGAATGTATCCCTCCTTAGTAGGGAGGGCGAGGCAGAGATCGCAAAGAAAATCGAGGCTGGAGAGCAAGAGGCCTTGAGGGCGATAGTAGAATCTACAATAGGAGTACAGAGGATCGTTGAACTGGGAGACTCCCTACAAAAGGGTAAGATTCGCCTTAGAGAGGTTTTGCGAGATATAGATGAGACAGATGGTTTCATAGATGAAACCGAACGCTTAGAAAAAATCGTTAATATTATAAATGACATAAGAGAAATTCACAAAGAGAATACCAGGTACAGAAAGGCCCTATTTTGCCCATCCGCCGACGCAGATGAGAAAAGACGACTCAGGCAGTGCATAAGCAGGAGAAATAAAAAGATATTTAAGTATATTAAGGATTGGCGTTTAGAAAGGAACATTCTAGAATCCATAGCGAAAGAGATCAACAGCAATATCGCATTCTTTGATGAACAAGAGGCCGAGATTGCCTCATGTGCTGCTCAGTTAGGGGCCAACCCCGCCGATATACGTATTGCATGTGATAGAAGGTGTAAGTCTATTTACAATGAGCTTTCTATAAGCTCTGGAAAGAGTAAGGATGAGATTGATTCATTGATCGAACGGGTCAGAGAGATTGACAACGCAATTAAGAAGCGGCAGGCGGAGCTATTAATGACCAAAGAGGGTCTAAAACGGATTGCAGTTCGTATTGAGAAGGGTTTCCAGAATGCCAGAATCGCCAAAGAGAGGTTAATAGAGGCCAATCTAAGGTTGGTGGTGAGTATTGCCAAAAAGTATACCAACCGGGGACTGCAATTCTTGGACTTGATCCAGGAGGGAAATATCGGGCTGATGAAGGCCGTGGACAAGTTTGAATACAGACGTGGGTATAAATTCAGTACCTATGCCACATGGTGGATAAGACAGGCCATTACCCGAGCAATTGCCGACCAGGCCAGAACTATTCGTATCCCTGTGCATATGATCGAGACGATAAATAAATTGATCAGAACTTCCCGTTATCTGGTACAGGAGATCGGAAGAGAGCCCACCCCTGAAGAAATTGCCGAGAAGATGGAACTCCCTCTAGAAAAAGTGCGCAAGGTCCTAAAGATTGCCAAAGAACCGATATCTCTAGAAACGCCGATTGGAGAGGAGGAAGATAGTCATCTCGGAGATTTCATCGAAGACAAGAGGATCATGTCTCCTTCAGAGGCCGCTATAAGCCTGAATTTGGCTGAGCAGACACGCAAAGTTCTTGCGACATTAACCCCTCGAGAGGAGAAGGTGTTGAGAATGCGATTCGGAATAGGGGAGAAGTCGGATCACACCCTTGAGGAGGTGGGACGGAATTTCAATGTCACACGGGAACGCATCCGACAGATTGAAGCGAAAGCCCTGAGGAAGTTGCGGCATCCAACACGAAGCCGTAAACTGAAAAGCTTTGTCGATTTATAGGTCTAGTTTTTCTTGACAAGATGATTAGACAAGGTTTATAATAAAAAGGGTATTTACTGGGCCCATAGCTCAGCTGGAAGAGCCACCGGCTCATAACCGGTAGGTCCCTGGTTCGAACCCAGGTGGGCCCATCCATTGGGTGAATGTTCTCAAAAATCAATACCATATGGAATAACGTTTTTGTACGGATAGAGAGCTACGATCTAAACGAACCATTCGTTGCTCAAGAGCGAAAGGGTGTTGTCAAATCGGCTGCACCCTTTTTTTTATCTTCACGGAGAACATAGCTTTGATTGTCACTTTAAAACACATTATTGAAATCATGGAAATGCTTGCACCCAAATCCCTAGCTGATGGCTGGGATAATGTGGGTGTGCAGGTGGGTCATGTTGATTGGCCAATTAGGAAGATATTGGTGGCTCTGGATCCCACGAATGATGTTGTAAGTGGAGCGATCAGTGAAGGAGCAGATCTTTTAGTTACTCATCATCCCTTGATACTTCGACCACTGACCGGTGTGAACCTTGGTACACCCCCAGGAAGTACAATTGCTCTTGCACTTGAGAGCGGACTGGCCATATTTGCCGCTCATACGAACCTGGATAACGCGGAAGGAGGAGTAAACTCTGTTTTGGCGCAGAGATTTGGGTTGAGGGATGTGACCGTGCTTCGAGCAAGAGAGAGGGTGAAAGAATACAAACTGGTGGTGTTTGTACCCGAGGGACATGAAGAAAGGGTACTCGATGTACTTTTTAGATTCGGTGCGGGAAGGATCGGGGCGTATGAAAATTGCTCATTCAGATCAAGGGGGATAGGAACCTTTAGACCTGGAGAGAAGGCAAGACCCTTTATCGGCGAAGTTAACAGCATAACACAAGCAAACGAGTATAGAGTTGAGGCCAGGGTTTCTGCCCAGAGCCTTTTCAAGCTAATAAACGCATTACAAAGAGTCCACCCGTATGAAGAAATGGCCTACGATATTTATCCTCTACATCAGACTGGGGCGAAAGATGGTCTCGGACGGATAGGGTATGTAAAGCAAGAGGTAAGACTAATAGACCTTGCCCGGAAGATCAAAGAAACTCTGGACCTGGACGGAGTAAAGATCGCTGGTGATCCAGAATTGCTGGTCAAGTGTGTTGCTGTCTGTTCCGGTAGCGGATCAAGCCTTATTCAGGACTTCTTTTCCTCTGATGCAGATGTTTTTGTAAGTGGCGATCTTGGTTATCATGATGCTAGGATGACAGAGGATCTGGGGAAGGGGCTGATAGACATCGGACACTTTGCGTCTGAACGCGTAATTGTTGATTCATTGGTTTTGTTCCTTAAGAAGAAAATTGAAGAGAATGGGTGGTCGGTTGAGATAGATTCATTAAAAGGAGAAAGAGATCCTTTTAAGATCATATCATAAAGTGGTATTGAGGAAACGGTATTTTTTAGAAAATCCTTTCCTACGCAGTATGGTGGAGGAGGCATCTTGAAAGAACAGCTTGATTGCTTAGTTGCACTTCAGGAAGTGGATCTGGCTATGGCTCGATTGAACAAAGAGATCATGGCCGGTCCCAAGCGGCTCGAAAAGATAAAGGATGATCTGGAGGAAATCAAAACGTCGATTGATATATATGAGGAGCGTGAGAGGAAAATAAAAAAGGATCAGCGTTCGTATGAGGCACGGGAAGAGGACAGTCTTGCACGTATCAAGAGAAACGAGGAAAAGTTGATGACGGTTAAGACTAATAAGGAATATCAGTCCATACTTAAGGAGATCGACGAACTGAAGAGGAAGAAATCAGAATACGAGGATCAGATTATTATCTGTCTAGAGGAGTTGGATAATATATCTAAGGTCATAAAGGAGAGAAAGAAAGACTTCAGGGATATGGAGCAATATTTTAACAAAGAGAAGGCTGTCCTTGAGGAGGAGATCAAAGAGGCACAAAAGGAATTGGCGGTACTGGAGGAACGACGAAAGGACCTGGTAAAAATGTTAGATCCTGAAATCCTAGAACAATACAATATGATCAGTGAATGGAGTGGAGGTTTGTCAGTCGCCCGGGTGGAGAATTCCACATGTCTGGGGTGCAACATGAATATTCCGCCTCAGATGTATAATGAGCTTCAAAGATGTGACACTTTGAGATTTTGTCCAAACTGCCACCGCATAATCTACTGGAAAAAACCAAAGGATTGAAAAGGGGGTCAGTGTCAGTGATCGGTTAACCGCAACGCCGACAGACACAGACTACAGATAAGGGCTTTTTTCTCTGTTGCCCCGCCTTTCATGGTCGTTCTGAAGTGGGCAAACCGGAGGGGAGAATCTCTTCAGATGGTTCTCTTCACTCAGTATAAGCCTTTTGTACTGAACAGTGACGAATTTAGTAGTGTCTCTTCTTCTCT
>DTYH01000258.1 GCA_012961955.1 Desulfobacterales bacterium
CGGTGGCGTCCTTAATCCTGGTGCCTCTACAGCTCCGTTCTGCATGCGGGCACTGGGTCCTTTGACCGGCTTTGTCAACTCCATTATTGAGATGATTGCCGAAGGTGCCGATCCCAACAATCTGGTCTTTCGCAATGCCGAATGTTTAGACCCTGGTCTTGATCACGGGGGGCTAGGGAAGGTCTACTTTAAGATATATGTGGAAAAGATGAGAGACTAATCGATTTTAGTAGATACCTAAATTGAGCGATTGTCGAGTTTGCCGAAGATGCAAGGCGGCAAGGGCGCAGACATATTGAGGTACTTCAACCCCTTGACAACGCAGCAGGTTTGGTAAAATTGGCAATCCCGAAGGGTTACAAACCTTGATGTTTTTGTAATTCGAGAGTTGCCATCCAAGGGATCACTCTGGTCAACAGGACTAAGCAATACGAATGAGTAAAATTACATCAGTTTGGTAATCACATCAAAATTTGTAACCCTCAATTTATGAGATAATTATATTTGCTCTATTCCTTGCAGCCCATTGATCGAGCTTTTTGCGGAGCCAGCGTTTAAACATAAGGCGGGTCTTTGGAAGAAGGATCAGTAATCCTGTGATGTCAGTAATCAGTCCAGGGGTAATTAGCACAACCCCGGCAATAAATATGAGGAGGGCATCCAACATTTCGTCGGCTGGAAGCTCTCCACGGTCGAGGGCCTCTCTTACCCGAATCATAGTCCTGAGCCCCTGAATCTTGGCCAGATAGGCCCCCCAAAAACCTGTCCCTATAACTATAAGGACAGTGTTAAATGCCCCTAAGTACTGACCAATCTTGATCAGTAGATAGAGTTCCAGAAAAGGGACTACGGTAAATGCTAGAAAGAGTTTTAGGAGCATATTCACCTATTAGGCAGTCTCTTCGTCGAATTTGTGCTTGACGACTGTAGTTTGACAAGCGTTCACCGAGTGTAGCATTCTGGTGAATGGTTATGAAAGCCCAATCATTGAAGTCTGCTCGAAGTGAATTGTGACCTGGACATGTTAACAGGGCTGACCAGCACGATGATGTGGAATCCTTGATCTCAAAAGGCGGGGATGTCTTCAATACGGCATCTTCTCGCCTAACCTATTGAGGATCTTGTAAAAAGCCTGATTTTGCTCTCTCCGTGAGTAATTTTGGGGTTGCTCAATGTCGTTCGCAAGATGACTTTTTACGAAACCCTCAACTATTGGCTACCAAAACAATGCTTTTGTGTCAATAATAAATGATGAGTCCAGGCCGTTGAGAAGCAAGGAGAGATCAGGTTTATATTCTTCACAGAATGGTGCTCTCAAAAGCTAGGGATGAATCCAACTGTATTGTAAGCCATTTCGTAGGTGCGAAACTTGAGCAAAGGGGCAAGGTATTGAAAATAAAGGTTGGATGTTGTGGTGTTCCGGTAGATTATGCAAAATATTATCGAAGTTTTTCAGGAGTAGAGGTGCAGCAGACCTTTTATCATCCACCCAAACTTTCTACGTTAAAAGATGGCGAATACAAACTCCGCCCAACTTTGAGTTCACCTCAAAAGGATGGCAGTTGATTACTCGTCAGCCAAAGAGTCCGACTTATGACTTATCGTCGACTTCGCTTTTCCATCCCTCAGGATGAGAAAAAGAATTACACCTCTTTCAAAGACACGGACGAAGTTCTTGAGGCGTGGAAGGAGACAGAAGAGGTGAGTGAGATCTTGCTGGTAAGGGTTATCGTCATTCAATCCCCTGCAAGCTTTACCCCAGTTGGAAAAGCCCTGTGCGGAAGCACGGGGCCAAAATCGATATATACCTCTTTTTTCACGCGGGGTTTAATGCCCTGTGTGAAGTTCTAACGGGGTTTACTACCACTTCTGAACACAAAAGGAATCTATCCCGGTTCTTCTCTGCGATTGAAAGTAAGGACTACTCATTTTGCCTGGGAGCTCCGGGGGAAATGGAAAAAAAAGAGATAAAAGATCTATGCGAGAACTTGGACTTGATAGATTATGTGGACCCCTTTTCAAAACGAGCATCTTTTTGGAGGGACCGGATATTTCTGGCTGCATGGAAGAACAGGTTATCAGTACAAGTATACCGAAGAAGATTTGAAAAATCTTAAGAAAACTTGTATTGCCAATCCTTTGACACATTGCGTGTTTGATAACGCCTCTATCGACAAAGATGGCAGTCACTAAAAACGGATAGTAGAAGGGGGTCCCTAAATCAGCGTTTCGGCCTGTGGCTATTCATTTTAGAGATAGGGGTTTGTGGTGTTGGCGTGCCTCTTAAACTATAGCGGGATAGTTATTAAACGATTCGTCTTAAAGGTTCAAACCCTGGCCTTGCCTGTTTTCCCTTAGGAAAAAGAGCTGAATCCAGCATAAAAGACGAGAGGAGTATACATTATGTTTCGGTTCTGTTTTGAGTGGCAATGGGGTGCTGGTCACTCGCCATCAGTGTTCTTACTCCTTTATTTTGGAGAGACCACCGGTACAGAGATCTGACCTGTCGTAACCTGGGTCTCACCTCCTCTTTCAAAGATCAGGATATGTTTGGCCCACGGTTTCCCCTCCCGGTCCGATACGAGCAGCTTTAGATGGACGCCATGTCGTAGGCTCCTGATGGGTACATTCTTGATCAATTCCTTTCCTTGCATAATATCGAACCGGGTATCCTTGTTTACCAAAAAAGTCCGACCACCAACCTGGATGAACTTATTTCCATGTGCGTAATAGATCCGCTCAACGGTGCCTGATACATACGAAGACGCAGCCCCAAGTGAGCCAGGCCATGCCACCAGGGCCAAAGCTATAGAGACAGTCAAAGATTTCTTCACTGTGCTTACCATATTCCTTATTATCATATTCTCCTCCAATACCGCGTGTCAAAAAACCTCACGCCAATAGATCATATTGGAACTCTCCACACCTGAAGGTAGCCTGACGCCCATGGTTTCAATATCCTGACCAACCTTTACAATGGCTCGACTCCTCTTTAAGTCCATGATGGGCGATGAAATAAAGCCTCCTGTATATTTTTTACCAGCAACGGCCATACCATCCCCCTTATCGCTTTCGTCAAAGACCTCATCCCCGTTAATATCAATCATGACTTCAGAAGGAGATCCTCCGGTCTTATAGTCAAGCACATAAAGCCACCCCTCGCCGCTAGCTTCACAAAATTGGGTGCTGTCGGGAATCATACTGGTGATATAAACAATTCCAGCGTAGATTTCCCCATCGTTTACCGTCCTTTCTCCACTACTCATAAGCTGAACCATCCAGCCCTTCTTGGTACCTATGTCAGTATTAGAAATTGTACGAACGTCTTCATCTCTTTACTCTTGCTACAGCCGGTTTGGACCAGGTATTTCCCAGGTCCACGTCGGTAAATAACCGCATCCCGGCTTATGCCGTCGGCCCAGTCTTCATAGTTGTGAGCAGTAAAGGGAAACTGGGGTGTGGCAGGGGCATAAGCAGGGCTGGA
>DTYH01000259.1 GCA_012961955.1 Desulfobacterales bacterium
TAGATAACCCTCTAGCTCTTTGGCTGTAGAGTATGATTGTTCTACTCTTGCTTGGGTTATACGACCTGCCATGATAGATAATTCTCTATATAGACAATGTAAGCAGTAGTGATTCCATCAGGAAAACCCTTTTGATGGACAAGGTAGAGACCCAGGACGATGCATTGCTCGATATATACTGTCGGCTCCGACCTACGAGCCCCCCTACATTAGAAGTGGCCAGGGACTTTTGTGATCAACTCTTCTTCAAATCCTCGAACTACGACCTTTCTCCGGTAGGTCGTCTAAAACTGAATCTGCGGTTAGGAACGGACGTTCCATTAACTCGAAGGACATTGACAAAGGAGGATATTCTTCTGACAGTCAAGACGCTGGTTTATCTAAAGGATACTCAAGGTCCTGTGGACGACATTGATCACCTGGGTAACAGACGGGTGAGGGCGGTCGGTGAGCTGTTAGAGAACCAGTACCGGATCGGCCTAGTACGGATGGAACGAGCAATCAAGGAGAGGATGAGCTTACAGGAGGTGGAGGCGCTGATGCCTCATGATCTGATCAATTCAAAGCCGATCTCTGCCGTAGTAAAGGAATTCTTTGGTACCAGCCAGCTTTCTCAGTTCATGGATCAGACAAATCCGCTTTCTGAGATTACCCATAAACGACGGCTAAGCGCTCTAGGTCCTGGTGGGTTGACCAGGGAACGGGCAGGGTTCGAGGTGAGGGACGTCCATCCGACCCATTATGGACGAATCTGTCCCATTGAGACCCCGGAAGGTCCCAATATCGGTCTGATCGTATCCCTGAGTACTTATGCACAGGTAAACTCTTTTGGTTTTCTTGAAACTCCGTATCGTGTGGTGGAAGATGGGAGAGTAACCAGCAAAGTACGATATCTAAACGCCTTGGAAGAGGAAAATCATCCTATTGCTCAGGCGAATGCCCCCCTAGATGAGGAAGGGAGATTTAAGAATCCGCTGGTATCGGCACGTGTGGCTGGTGAGTTTAAGATAATCAAACGCGATGAAGTCGAACTGATGGATATATCTCCTAATCAGTTGGTGAGCGTTTCGTCATCTCTGATACCGTTCTTGGAAAATGACGATGCTAACAGGGCTCTGATGGGATCCAATATGCAACGTCAGGCAGTACCCCTTATGATTTGTGAAGCGCCCCTGATCGGGACTGGAATCGAAAGGGTAGTGGCGAAGGATTCAGGAGTCACCGTTGTCGCGGAAAGGGGAGGAACCGTCGTAGACGTGGATTCATCGCGTATTGTGATCAAGCATAATAATCCAGAGAACGGTCTCCAGGATTGTGTAACCATATATAGATTAGCGAAGTTCAATAGGTCTAACCAGAACACAACTGTAAACCAGAAACCAATAGTAAGACGCGGGGATGTGGTACACAGAGGGGACATAATAGCTGACGGGCCTGCTACAGAGATGGGAGAATTGGCTCTGGGGAAGAATGTGATGGTCGCTTTTATGCCCTGGGGTGGCTATAATTTCGAGGATTCCATCCTGGTTAGTGAACGTTTGGCCCGGGATGGTACCTTTACCTCCGTTCATATTGAAGAGTTCGAAACATTAGCTCGCGATACAAAACTGGGTAAGGAAGAGATTACCCGTGATATACCCAATGTGGGCGAAGAAGCGCTTAAGAACCTTGATGAGAGTGGTATCATTCGGATTGGAGCTCAGGTGAAACCTGGAGACATCCTGGTAGGGAAGATTACACCAAAGGGCGAGACACAATTAACCCCTGAAGAGAAGTTGCTCCGAGCCATATTTGGTGACAAGGCGGGAGATGTTAAGGACACGTCACTTCGTGTCCCTCCAGGCGTAAACGGTATCGTTATCGATGCTAAGGTCTTTTCACGCCATGGAGTGGAGAAGGATAGCAGAACAAGGGCGATTGAGGAGGAAGAGATCGCGAATATTTCTCGGGATCGTGATGATGAACTGCGTATTATTGAGGAGATAGCGAGGGAGAGGCTTGCGGAGGTACTTGTTGGCAAGGTATGCATGAACAACCTGAAGGTGGAAAACAAGGTCCTGATAAAGAAGGGGGATGAGATTACCCCGGAAGTATTAGAGGGGATACCGATACGGAAACTTGGTGATATCGTTCTCGAAGATGAAGATGACTCGAACCTTGTGCTTGATATTGTAGAAAAATATGAAAAGGAGTGTGAAAAGGTCAGAAAGCGGTTTGAGAGTCAAATCAGCAGATATCAGAAGGGGGACGAACTACCCCCAGGGGTGATCAAGATGGTCAAGGTCTATGTAGCCATGAAACGCAAACTTTCGGTCGGTGACAAGATGGCCGGAAGGCATGGCAATAAGGGGGTGGTCTCTCGTATATTGCCTATAGAGGATATGCCCTACTTTGAAGATGGAACCCCGGTAGATATCGTGCTTAACCCATTAGGAGTCCCTTCACGAATGAATGTGGGTCAGATATTGGAGACTCACTTAGGTTGGGCTGCGAAAGGATTGGGTGAGCAGATCAATAGGTTGATACGTACAGCTAATCATAAAGGCTTAAGGGAGAAGCTGAAAAAGATTTTCGATTCTCAGGATAACCGGGCTGCTATCGATAGTATGACGGATGAAGAGATAGTGGATGTAGCAAAGAGGTTTACAAATGGTGTACATCTCTCAACTCCGGTTTTCGATGGTCCAAGTGAAGATGAGATCAAAGATTTCCTGAAAGAAGCAGACCTACCTCCCAGCGGGCAGATTACCCTTTATGATGGTAGAACAGGTGAGCCCTTTCACAAGAAGGTAACGGTAGGAATCATGTATATGATGAAGTTGCATCATTTAGTAGACGATAAGATACATGCCCGGTCCATCGGGCCTTACTCCCTGGTTACTCAGCAACCGCTGGGAGGTAAGGCACAGTTTGGCGGTCAGCGCCTTGGTGAAATGGAGGTTTGGGCGATGGAGGCATATGGTGCAGCTTACGCCTTACAGGAGTTTCTAACTGTTAAGTCGGATGATGTTGCTGGAAGAACCCGAATGTACGAAAAGATCATCAAAGGAGAGAATGTTCTTGAGGCAGGCCTTCCTGAATCGTTTAATGTCCTGATAAAAGAACTTCAAAGTTTGGGTTTGGATATCCGTCTTATCGAAGAAAAAAAGGATAAAAATTAGAGGAGGAAGCCTTGGATAATCTATACGATTTTTTTGCCAAGCCTAAGGACCCGTTAAACTATAGCGCGGTTCAGATTTTACTCGCCTCTCCTGAGAAGATACGGGAGTGGTCTCATGGTGAGATCAAAAAGCCGGAAACCATCAATTATCGCACCTTCAAGCCTGAAAGGGACGGGCTGTTCTGCGCGAAGATTTTTGGTCCCACAAAGGATTATGAGTGCAACTGTGGAAAATACAAACGGATGAAGCATCGTGGTGTTGTCTGTGAGAAATGTGGCGTGGAGGTTATTCAGTCTAAGGTACGTAGGGAGCGGGTGGGTCACATTGAACTGGCTACGCCAGTGGCTCACATTTGGTTTCTGAAATGTCTCCCCAGCAAGATCGGAAACCTGCTCGACCTGACCCTGAAAGAGCTGGAGAAGGTTCTCTATTTTGATGCCTATATCGTCATAGATCCCGGGTCTACACCGCTTACTAAATGTCAGCTTCTTTCTGAAGAAAAATACAGAGAGGCGAGAGAGGCCTATGGTGACGCCTTTAACGCCGGTATTGGGGCTGAGGCAATAAAGTATCTATTGGAGCAGCTGGACCTGGATGCTCTTTATAAAGAGCTACGAGAACAAATGACGCACACGGGTTCGGATGCCAAGCGGAAGAAGTTAGCCAAAAGGCTCAAGATTGTCGATGCATTTAGAAAGTCGGGAAATAAGCCTGAATGGATGATCATGGACGTTATTCCGGTCTTGCCGCCTGATTTAAGGCCTTTAGTCCCTCTGGAAGGGGGTCGGTTTGCCACATCAGATCTAAACGATTTGTACAGGCGAGTAATCAACCGAAACAACCGCTTAAAGAGGCTAAAAGACCTTGACGCCCCTGAAATAATTATCAGGAATGAAAAGAGGATGCTTCAGGAGGCAGTAGACGTCCTCTTTGATAATGGCCGCCATGGAAAGACAGTAACTGGTTCAAACAAGAGACCGTTGAAGTCTTTGAGCGACATGTTAAAGGGTAAACAGGGGCGTTTTCGACAAAATCTGCTTGGAAAGAGGGTCGATTATTCAGGACGTACCGTGATTGTCGTGGGCCCGGATTTACGACTACACCAATGCGGATTACCCAAAAAGATGGCCCTTGAACTCTTTAAGCCCTTTATCTATAGCCGCCTTGAGGAAAAGGGCCTGGTGAATACCATCAAGAGCGCCAAGAAGATGGTAGAACGTGAAACCCGGGAAGTGTGGGATATACTGGATGAGGTGGTTAAAGAATATCCTGTCATCTTGAACCGTGCTCCAACACTCCATCGTTTAGGGATGCAGGCCTTTGAACCCGTCTTAATAGAAGGGAAGGCTATTCAGCTACACCCTCTGGTTTGTACGGCCTTTAATGCAGACTTTGATGGCGATCAGATGGCGGTTCATATACCGCTTTCCATCGAGTCTCAGGTGGAGTCCCGGGTACTGATGATGTCCACCAACAATATCCTCTCTCCTGCCAATGGAGATCCTATCATAATCCCAAGCCAGGATATTGTTCTGGGTATCTATTACATGACCAGGGGGATAAAACTTGCAAAAGGTGAGGGAAAACAGTTTGCCAATCCAGATGAGGTGCGTGCTGCTTATGATGCAGGAGTGGTGGATCTCCACGCAAAGATCAAGGTAAGGATAGATGGTAAGCTTACGGACACTACGGTAGGTCGCATACTTTTGAGGGAGATTGTACCCCGAGAAATACCCTATGATTTGATCAATAAAGTGATGGATAAGAAGGCACTCCGGGAGCTGATTAACTATTGCTACAGAACGCTGGGTGGAAAGACCACGGTGATTCTAGCCGATAGATTAAAAGACCTGGGGTACCACTATGCCACCATTTCCGGTGTTTCAATATCTGTGGATGATATGGTGGTTCCTTCCAAAAAGTGGGAGATCTTAAAGAAGGCGGAAGAACAAGTGGTCGAAATCGAGAATCAATATACAGAAGGTCTAATAACCCGTGGTGAGAAGTACAATAAGGTTGTCGACATTTGGTCTAAGGCCACAGACGATGTGGCCAAAGAAATGGTGGATGAGATGAAGGTGGCTCCTCTAACGGATAAAGACGGAAACCCGGTTCTGGACGAGAACGGGGAGGTAGTCAAGGACGAGAGTTTTAATTCTATTTACATAATGGCAGATTCTGGCTCGCGAGGGAGCAACGACCAGATGCGACAGCTGGCAGGGATGAGAGGGTTAATGGCCAAACCCTCGGGTGAGATTATAGAGACCCCGATTACTGCTAATTTTCGGGAAGGGCTCTCTGTTTTGCAATACTTCATCTCCACGCACGGCGCCAGGAAAGGACTTGCGGATACGGCTTTGAAGACCGCGAACTCTGGATATCTGACACGTCGACTCATAGATGTTGCTCAGGAGTGTGTAATTACTGAGGAGGACTGCGGGACTCCTGTGGGCATAGACGTTGAAGCGTTAACCGAAGGTGGCGAGATCATCCAAAAGGTTGGGGAGCGTATCCTTGGCCGTGTGGCATTTGACGATATTCGGGATCCTTATACAAACGAGATCCTGGTGCATAAGAACGAAGAGATTGACGAAGAGAAGGTACAAAAAATTGAGGAAGCAGGAATCACCCGGGTGCGCATACGTTCTGTACTTACCTGCCGGGCTAAAGGGGGGTTTTGTACCAAATGCTACGGTCGTGATCTAGCCCATGGTGGTCCCGTCGAGGTAGGTCAGGCTATTGGAATATTAGCTGCCCAATCCATTGGTGAACCTGGTACGCAGTTGACGATGCGAACCTTTCACATCGGAGGTACGGCCAGCCGTCGTGTCGAACAGGCCGATATCAGGGCTAGCAGTGCCGGTAGAATCAAGTATATCAACCTGAATGTGGTGGAGTCGGCATCTGGAGACTATGTAGTCATGAACCGCCAGGGTGGTGAGTTTGCCATAATTAGTGAAGGGGGCCGTGAGCGAGAAAGATATCCGGTAATATATGGCGCCCATTTCAAGGTCAAAGATGGTGAAATGGTCAACCCAGGAGATTTGTTGGTAGAGTGGGATCCATATACCACCCCTATATTGACCGAGGTGGACGGTACTGTTAAGTTTGGTGATATTATCCCTGGGAGCACTATCCGTGAGAAGGTTGATCCTGTAACCGGCAAGTCAAGCTTTGTCACAGTGGAATATAAAGATACAAACCTTCGTCCCAGGATTTCCATAAAGGACGAGAAAGGAAAGACCGCAAAGCTCCCAAGATCCAAAGGCGAGGCCCGTTACTATCTTCCCGTGAATGCCATTATTTTAGTTTCAGACGGGGATAGAGTACACGCTGGGGACGTTATTGCCAAGATTCCACGAGAGACCACTAAGACCAAGGATATTACAGGTGGTCTTCCACGTGTGGCTGAACTCTTTGAAGTGCGCAAACCCAAAGAGGCTGCTGTATTAAGCGAAATCGATGGTTATATAAGCTGTACAGCTGGACCAAAAGGGAAGCAGAAAGTCGTGGTTACCCCCCCGGATGTGGGAGAGAAGAAAGAGTATCTTCTGCCGAGAGGAAAGCATATAAGTGTGCATGATGGTGACTATGTAAAGGCTGGTGATCCCCTGGTGACTGGCTCTGCCAACCCCCACGATATCTTAAATATTTTGGGGGAACTGGCGCTAGCAAGGTATCTGGTGGATGAGGTTCAGGAGGTTTACAGACTTCAGGGTGTGAGGATCAACGATAAGCATATTGAAGTTATTGTTAGCCAGATGCTAAAGCGGGTAAAGGTAGTGGATGTTGGTGATACGGATTTTGTACTGGAGGAACATGTTGAAAAGGATCGGTTTGAGGAGGTTAACAAGGCGATAGTGGCAAAAGGGGGGAGGCCGGCAGTGGCAGAACCCCTCCTTTTGGGTATTACCAAGGCATCACTCAGTACTGAGAGCTTCATTTCGGCAGCTTCGTTCCAGGAGACGACTAAAGTTCTAACCGACGCGAGCATAGCAGGAAAGGTAGACTATTTAACTGGACTGAAGGAAAACGTAATCATGGGTCGTATTATACCCGCTGGTACGGGTCTCAAGCAGTATCGCAACGTGGAGATTGCGAGCGCACAAAAGGAGGTAGGAGGAGTGCGGTCATAAAATCGTAAGGGGAGATTAGAATAATTACATAAAATGCTTGACACGAACCAATTAGTGATATAAATGGAAAAATTTTTGTTAACTTTTTTAGCTTGAACAGATACGTTCTTTTGAAGATCGTCAATGTAGAAGAGGATTGAGATGCCGACCATAAATCAACTGGTTAGGAAAGGCAGGAAGCGTATCAGGAAGAAGTGCAAGACACCAGCCCTTAAAGGCTGTCCACAAAAAAGGGGGGTTTGCCTCAGGGTATATACGTCCACACCCAAAAAGCCCAATTCGGCCCTGCGAAAGGTGGCCCGTGTTCGGTTAACAAATGGAATGGAGGTGACCACATATATTCCGGGAATAGGGCACAACCTCCAGGAGCACTCAGTGGTTCTGGTTCGAGGAGGCCGTGTGAAGGACCTGCCAGGTGTCCGGTATCATGTAGTTCGTGGAAGCCTCGATTCGATAGGAGTTCAGGACCGAAAACAGGGCCGGTCAAAGTACGGCACAAAGAGACCGAAATAGGTGCTAATTCGGACGGAAGACTAAGACGGCCTTTTTCAATATTTTAGCTTTATGCAATCAGATGGCGCTCATCGAAATATTTTGGAGTTATCTTCATGTCGTGGATGAATTTGGTTTACCCGGATAGAAAAGCCCCGTGCGGAATCGCGGGGTTAAAGATGATATATACCTCTTTTTTCACACGGGGTTTAATCCCCAGTGTGAAATTCTAACGGGGTTTATTATAGGATTCGAGGATTAATCCTGGCAGAACTGGAAGCCTACACGCTAATCAAGAGAGAGAATAGGAGCAAATCCTGCATAAAGAAACGTAATGTATTTCGGAGTATATTATGCCGAGAAAGCGTGAAGTACCGAAAAGGAAAGTATTGCCCGACCCTAAGTACGGGAGCGAGCTGGTTTCAAAGTTCATTAACTGCATTATGAGAGACGGCAAGAAGAGCCTTGCCGAGTCAATATGTTACGGAGCTTTCGATATTATTGAAAAAAGGACAGATCAGCCACCTCTAAAGATCTTTGAAAAGGCGATGGAGAATGTTAAACCGGTTGTGGAAGTGAAGTCGCGTCGGGTAGGTGGCTCTACGTATCAGGTTCCGATTGAGGTTCGGGCATCCCGAAGGACCGCTTTAGCAATTAGGTGGATAATCACGTTTGCCAGGCAACGCGGTGAGAAGAGCATGAGAGAGAGACTGGCTGGCGAGATTATCGATGCCGCCAATCGGCGTGGTGCTGCGGTTAAGAAGAGAGAAGATACGCACAAAATGGCTGAGGCTAATAAGGCATTTGCCCATTACAGGTGGTAGGTCGAAACATCTCGGCCTCGAATTTGAAAGAAGTTTTTCACTCTTCACTATAATGTCAAGATCAAAAGAGACAAAAAGACTCTTATCTAAATCGAATAATCTTTTTCTATATAGGCTTCCGATAGGCAATTAGGGAGGTAGGGATATGTCCAAGAAGAAGTTTGAGCGAGTGAAGCCGCATGTAAATGTAGGGACGATTGGGCACATAGATCATGGTAAGACGACGTTAACGGCGGCGATCACGAAGCATTTAGCGTTGAGGGGGTTAGCGGAGTATGTGCCGTTTGATGAGATTGACAAGGCGCCTGAGGAGAAGGAGCGAGGGATAACGATAGCCACTGCGCATGTGGAGTATGAGACAGCGAAGCGGCATTATGCGCATGTGGACTGTCCTGGTCATGCGGATTACATAAAGAACATGATTACTGGAGCTGCGCAGATGGATGGAGCGATACTGGTAGTTGGTGCGGATGATGGGCCGATGCCGCAGACGCGGGAGCATATACTGTTAGCGCGTCAGGTAGGGGTGCCATCGATAGTGGTATTTTTGAACAAGGTGGACATGGTGGATGATGAGGAGTTAGTGGAGTTAGTGGAGTTGGAGTTACGGGAGTTATTGAACAAGTATGATTTTCCTGGTGATGATACGCCGATTATTCGGGGTAGTGCGTTGAAGGCGTTGGAGAGTGATGATCCGGACAGTGATGAGGTGAGGCCGATATTTGAGTTAATGGATGCGGTGGATGAGTTTATACCGGAGCCGGTGCGTGATACGGACAAGCCTTTTTTGATGCCGATAGAGGATGTATTTAGTATATCGGGTCGTGGTACGGTGGTAACGGGTCGAGTGGAGCGAGGAGTGATCAGGGTAGGTGAAGAGGTAGAGGTAGTAGGGATTCGTCCTACATTTAGGACGGTATGTACTGGTGTTGAGATGTTTCGGAAGATATTGGATGAGGGTCGAGCTGGGGACAACATTGGGGTGTTATTGCGTGGTACGAAGCGTGACGAGGTAGAGCGGGGTCAGGTAGTAGCGAAGCCTGATAGTATAACGCCGCATACTCGATTTAAGGCGGAGACGTATATATTGACTAAGGAGGAGGGTGGCAGGCACACGCCGTTTTTTAGTGGATATCGTCCTCAGTTTTATTTTCGGACTACTGACGTAACGGGAGTGGTGAAGCTACCTGAGGGCGTGGAGATGGTGATGCCTGGAGACAATGTAACCTTGGAGTGTCAGTTAATTACGCCGATTGCGATGGAGAAGGAGTTGCGGTTTGCCATCCGTGAAGGTGGACGCACGGTAGGCGCAGGTGTCATTAGCGAGATTATCGAGTAGAAGGTTGTAAGATGAGGAATATTGTCACATTAGCCTGTACCGAATGTAAACGGCGGAACTATACTACGACAAAGAATAAACGAACTACCCCCGATAAGTTGGTGTTTAAGAAATACTGCAAGTTTTGTCGTACCCATACCTTACACAAGGAATCCAAATAATACTTCTAAAAGTAAGACGGATACGTTGCTTGGGATTTATTGTATCATCGATAGTTAAGAAGGGATCACTAATAGTAAGCTAAAGTAGCAGGCCAGTAGCTCTAACGGTTAGAGCACCGGACTCCAAATCCGGGTGTTGGGGGTTCGTATCCCTCCTGGCCTGCCA
>DTYH01000260.1 GCA_012961955.1 Desulfobacterales bacterium
CGTCTTCTACTCTTAATTGCAGGGCATTAGTTCCCACGGAAACCGGATTTTTAGTCTCCTGGAAATTTGATTTTGGTTTGGTTCGTTCATGCCTTTTCCATTCATTATTTATCCTTTGTTAGAGTTGAACTTGTAAGGGAAGCAGGAATCCATCAATGGGGACGAGATTGTGCAAAGTATTTCTACTAAATTGTAATATTAAGACACAATATAACAATATTGTAATAACTGTCATTCATAATACCATAAATGTAATTTGTTATATGTATACTGTGTTGGTTTCGTTAGGCAAACAATTAATAAAATCAAATGGTTAATTGTTTTGCATTGGATTTAT
The DNA here is from genome assembly GCA_012961955.1 of Desulfobacterales bacterium. Taxonomy (GTDB): domain Bacteria; phylum Desulfobacterota; class Desulfobacteria; order Desulfobacterales; family DTYH01; genus DTYH01. The sequence continues at coordinate 338 of DTYH01000260.1, forward strand.
GCTAAATGGCACAGGCTTTCCTGTTTACCCTAGATAGGTTGTTTCCGGAAACAAAAACAGTTTAGTGAGGGAGAGGTCAAGGAAACTGTGATGCGTGTTCACTGATTTGAAGAATTGGCTCCGGAAGGAGCGGGTATGAAATGAAAAAAATCGAAGCGATTATAAAGCCATTTAAGCTGGATGAGCTGAAGGAAGCCCTTACGGGCAGTGGAATGCGGTCTTACCAGGGCCAAAAACGCCATCAATATCATGATGAAAAACCTGATGGATTTTTGCATCGGCTCATTGGCGTTCTGGGGCATCGGCTTCGGGCTGATGTTTGGTGTAACACAGACAGGGTGGTTCGGGACCTCAGGGTTTTTCTTGAGTGATTTTACGCCGGGAGGCGACCCATGGGTACTGGCATTCTGGACGTTCCAGGTCGTGTTTTGCGCAACGGCAGCAACCATCGTAGCCGGGGCCATGGCGGAAAGGACAAAATTTACCGGATACCTTCTGTCCAGCATCTTTATCAGCGCACTGATCTATCCGGTTTTCGGAAGCTGGGCATGGGGAAGTCTCTTTAATGGGAACGGATGGATTGAAAAGTTAGGCTTTATCGATTTTGCAGGCTCTACAGTGGTTCACTCCGTTGGTGGATGGTGCGGTCTGGCCGGGCTATAGTCCTTGCTCCCCGGATGGGAAAATATTTAAAGGATGGCAGCGTAATGCCAATTCTCGGGCACAGTATTCCCTTAGCGGCCTTAGGAACCTTTATTCTATGGCTGGGATGGTTCGGTTTCAACGCTCGTTCCACAACTGCCGCAAACAAGGATATTGCAATGATCTTTGTTAATACAAACCTGGCGGCTGCAGCAGGGGCTGTACTGGCCATGTTCACATCCTGGACAAAATTCGGCAAACCGGGTGCGAGTATGACTTTCAATGGGGCGCTGGCAGGCCTTGTGGCCATTACCAGTCCCTGTGCGACGGTGTCTCCCCTGAGTGCGGTTATTATAGGTGCAATTGCGGGCGTCATAGTGGTCTTTTCAGTGATCTTCTTTGACAGGATCAGAGTAGATGATCCGGTTGGTGCTATTTCGGTGCATGGTGTAAATGGAGCCTGGGGGACGCTGGCAGCGGGTATTTTCAATATGGGCGGAACCTCGGCAAAGATTATAGGAGTACAGATACTTGGCATTGTTTCCTGCTTTGTATGGACATTTGTGACAGCCTTTATCATGTTCAAACTGATCGACATGACAATAGGTCTCAGGGTTTCCCCGGAAGAAGAGGCTGAAGGGCTTGATTTCAGTGAACATGGAGGTAATGCATACCCGGATTTTGGGGTTTCAGCTTATGCACAACAGTAATTGAGGGCAAAAATGGAGACGTGCTTGTCTTGTGGGATGCGCTCGCACACAGGCATGTCTCCAAAATAAATAAAAATCTTAAAAATATGAAATGGAAATGAGGAGACAAATCATGAAAATTCGGACGGTCAACATCATACTCCTATTAGCGTTTGTTGCGCTGCTATTTGTTCACTTAAACGCCTGGGCTCAGGAAGAAGATAAACCCGAAGTCAGCGTAGGCGTTGGAGCCTTTAGCAAGTATATCTGGCGTGGGTATGAACTGAGTGATGAGAGCATTGTTATCCAGCCTTCGGTAACCGTGGGTTATAAGGGCTTCAGTATCAATATGTGGGGCAACCTGGATACTGATCCGGATGATATGGATCCTGACACACCGGACGAGAGTGAATGGAACGAGACCGACTTTACCCTAGCACATGATAGAAGTTTCGGGCCAGTGGGTTTGGGTGTGGGCTATATATATTATGGCCTGGATAGTATAGATGATTCCCAGGAGGTCTATCTGTGTATTGGCCTTGACATCCCTCTATCCCCTTCACTGACCGCTTACAGGGAAATATCCCATATGCCTGGATGGTATTTTAATCTTGAGATCTCACAGTCTTTTGATTTGTTTAAGGGGGTCACCCTGGATTTTTCGGGCTCAGTGGGTTACTATTGTTCTGATGATGACACCATCGTGGAAATAGACGACAACCTGAACCCGACCACAGAGAAGTACAGAAATTTACATGACGGTCTGGTTTCCATCGCGTTGACCATACCAATCGGGAAATACTGTACCTTCAGCCCGACGGTAGCGTATTCCTTTCCCTTACCGGATGATGCGGATAATCTGCTGACTTCCACAAGTTTTAGCAATGATTCTGATTTCTTCATTTGCGGGGGCACATTGTCAATATGTTTTTAAGGACATGATTGCTGAATGGCTGCGGACCGGTGAGGAAGAGAACAGTTACCTGGAAACGATAGGAATCCTTACAAGAGACAAGAGTGTTTATCCCTGTTTCAATTGATGAAGGAGGGCCCTTTTGATCTCCAGCTCCTGGTCGTTGCCTTCAACCTTCTGCCCTTCAAAATCACGGACGCAGAGTACATCCGCAACCTGGTTTGTTTTTGTGGCGATTTTGGCTGTTCTTGTGTCCGGCCGGTGATTAAATAGCCTATTAGTTATCGTAAATTGAAGCCCACCACGGTCGTCGACGAATATTTGTATCAAGGTGAAGAAATCGGAGGGACCATTATCCATCGTGACCTTTGCGGGACGGGTGGGCTTTGTCGTCTTTGAGGGAATCGAGGGAGCCGGCGTTTTACTCAGGCGCATTCCAGAGAGAGCTTTTCCATAAAAACATTTCTTAAATCTCTTTTCACATCATTCCGGACTTTGTCTGGATTGATAGGGCCAAGCGGTTCGGTCAGGTTAAAGATCTCCAGAGGAGTCGCATCACGCCAGGTGTAAATATCAGCAGAGAGAATATTGATTTTCTTAAGCGCCAAAACCCCCGGCGACGTCTGAAAATAGGCCGGGCCGTTCTTTTGATAAAAATGTGACTTCCCAACAGCCCTCTGAGTCGTCGTGCTTGGCCTCAAGAATAAAGGCGATGGCTCCATGATTCCCTGAGCGTTCTTTTAGGTGCTGTTCCATTGAAAAGGTGATCCAGGATGTTATGAGGACATGTGTTCAGTGCATACCGCGGAGAGATGACTCCGAAAGATCTGTCCAGATCTCGACGATCTATTCGGTCGGCCATCAAACGCCGTACTTCTGACCTCGTCTCTTCACCCCTTTTGTGCTGCATGGAAAGTGGACAATTCTCTCCTTTCAAAGGTGTGGAGGATTTCGAAAAAAAGTTCCTGCACCAGGTTGGCGGTCCACTCGTTCCACGCCTTAGGCCTGTTGCCTTTGAGAGAGCCCAGGTTAACAAATAAAGCATCTTCAGGCGTTCCACGTAACAGAATAGTACGCGCGCATTGGACCACTACCTTTCCATCATTCAGATCCCTTCGCGTTGCAGTTTCCACTAAGAAGAGATGATTGCCCACTAGAAAGAGAATGTCTTCGGCTGTACTGTTATCATAATGAAACTGTTTGAGGATATTTTCCGTGCAATAGTAACGCCTTTCATAGCATGTTCATGACCGATTTTCCCAATATCGTGAAAAAGGGTCGCCACTAAAAGTGCTTCAGGACTTGGCAGATCGGAAAACGTGTCGGGCAGCAATATCTCATTCTTACCGGATATCTTATTGAGATTTTGGCTGTTTCTAGGGAATGCCTTCCAACGGGAAATGCGTGGCAGGCATCAAACTGCGCTAGGTACTTGATCAGGCCAAATTCGGGAATGAATACCCCCAGAAATCCGGTCTCAAACATATGATCGAGTGTTTTAGTGGCATCCTCTTGTTCATGATTTTCAGGAAAACCTGAACTGGCCGGTTCGTTTCTCTGAATGTGTCATCAACGAGATGGAGAAACTCTTGGAACAGCCTCACTGACTCCAGGGAAAGGAGACAGTCCACAATGGAGCTCTGGGCAAGAATGTTCATCAACAGTAGGGGTCTGAAAGGATGGCTTTTACCGAATCAAGGCCAATCTCTCCTTGTCAACTTTCAGGCTTCGGAAATATTATAGTGTTTCTGAGTTCGTATTCCATTTGTTGGTTTGGGTGGAACAGGATTTCTCCTCTAACGGAGGGAGGCCGGAGAGCGAGCGTAGTTAACCCGGTCCACTGCGACTTAACCCCCTCCCGGATTTGTGTTACAAGAAAATCTGGAGGGGGTAGGATACGGAAGGATCACAAGACGAGATGGTGCGTAAAAACGGTCATCCCTC
>DTYH01000261.1 GCA_012961955.1 Desulfobacterales bacterium
GATTATCATTAGAAAGGCTGATCAACGATGGACGTATCCACCCAGCGAGGATCGAGGACACTGTCAAAAAAGTTACCCGTGAAATGGATTCGTGTATACGGGAAGCAGGTGAAGAAGCAGCTTTTGATCTAGGAGTCCATGAGATTCATCCTGAGTTGATCAAACTTATTGGAAAACTAAAGTTCAGGACCAGCTATGCACAAAACGTGCTTCAGCACTCAGTAGAGGTAGGTTTCCTATGTGGGATCATGGCAGCGGAGCTCGGTTTGAACGTAAAACAGGCAAAAAGGGTGGGGCTGCTACATGACATTGGGAAGGCCGTTGACCACGAAGTGGAGGGTCCTCATGCCCTTATCGGAGGCAGAATGGCCAAAAAATTTGGAGAGCCTCCCAATATAGTACATGCGATATCTGCACATCATGAAGACGTTCCTACCAAATCGGTTTTGGCGGTTCTATTGCAGGCGGCAGATGCACTTTCGGGTGCACGGCCTGGAGCGCGAAGAGAAATGCTCGAAACTTACGTAAAACGGCTTGAAGATTTAGAGAAAATAGCTCAATCCTTTAAGGGAATTAGTAAGTCTTACGCTATTCAAGCGGGTAGAGAACTGCGAATTATTGTAGAAAGTGAGGAGGTTTCAGATGAGGAGGTCGTCCTGCTTAGCCGTGATATCGCAAAAAAGATTGAGGAATCAATAACATATCCTGGGCAGATCAAAGTAACTGTAATACGAGAGACAAGGGCTGTCGAATATGCAAAATAGAAGTTTGTAACTGTTCAAGGGGCGAAGCTTTTTGCTTACGCTCTGATGTCTCTAACCTTTGTTTTTCCATTGAGCTAAGAGCGCGGGGAAAAACTAAAGGTTTCCGCCAAATCTTTCCAAGGAAAACTTCACCCTGTGACGAGTTACAGAAATTTTTGTGTCACATGTATTCGGCCTGACATTTCGAGAGGACGGTCACAAGTCTGTAAAAGTGGAAATTATCATATTGTGGGAGTTGTAAAGTTATACTCAGCGAGAGAGTAGGAAAATGTAGTGTGAGGCAGTTATTGATGAGTAGTGTATTTGATATATTGAAGGAACGAGGTTTTATTGAAAAGACTACTGATGATGAGGCCATGAATTCTTTGTTTGAACGGCCAGTCAGCTGTTATATTGGATTCGATCCTACTGCCCCTAGCTTCCATGTAGGAAGTCTAATACCTATTATGTCGCTAGCATACATGGAGCGGTATGGACATCGGCCAATTGCCCTTATAGGAGGCGGTACTGGTCTTGTGGGGGATCCCAGCGGTAAGACCGAGATGCGCAAAATTCTGTCTCTTGAAGAGGTGGATAGGAACGCAGCACACCTGAAGAAACAGCTCGACAGGTTTCTCGATTTTAGGAACGGAAAGTCGTTGATTTTAAACAATGCTGACTGGCTAACAGGATTGCTGTATATTCCTTTTTTGAGGGATGTTGGTCGTTATTTCAGTGTTAATCGAATGTTATCCATGGAGACTTATAAAACCCGAATGGAGACTGGTCTTAACTTCATCGAATTCAATTACATGATTTTGCAGGCCTACGATTTTCTATATCTTTTTAAGACCCGTAATTGTGTATTGCAAATGGGTGGTTCAGACCAGTGGGGTAATATTGTGGCTGGTGTAGAACTGATACGTCGAGCAGCCCATGGAAAGGCATACGGGATCACGTTTCCTTTAATAACCACGAGCAGTGGTGCAAAGATGGGAAAGACGGCCAAGGGGGCTGTATGGCTCGATCCAGAACTTACCACCCCGTATGAATATTACCAATACTGGATAAATACCGAAGATGACGACGTGGCGAGATTCTTGTCCTTTTTTACCTTTCTCCCCATGGAGGAGATTGACGATATCAAGGGGTTAGCAGGTTCTGATTTAAATATGGCAAAGACGATTTTGGCATTTGAAGCTACAAAACTGGTTCATGGCCAAATTGAAGCCGAAAGGGCATTCGCTGCTTCGGTAGAGATGTTTGGCGCAAGGACCCTTGATCCTAAAATGCTTCCCTCAAGCACTATTCCAAGAGAAACATTAAGGGGTGGAGACAGTTCCGTGCCAACCACTACTCTATCTTTAGACCGTTTGAAAGAGGGAATCCCAGCCTTTAAATTGTTTCACGAGGTGTCGCTCACGCCCTCTCGGGGAGCAGCAAGACGTTTAATTGAACAGGGTGGAGGATATGTGAATGGAGAGAGAATAGAAGCTTTTGAACATCTTATTACTGAGAGAGACGTAAAGAACGGTGAGATACTACTAAGAGCTGGGAAGAAGAAGTATCATAGAATAAGGGTCAGGAGTATTAACCATGATACCTAACCTATTTGATTCTGAGCAATATAGGCCGGTCTGGCCGGAGAAAGAGTACGCATATTAAGAAACAAGACCGACGGATAATGTTATAGAGATAATCAGATAGGCATTGTCTAACATGTGGCCATAGGGGCTTGATTTCTCAGGTGAAAGGATCATAGGAAGATACATTCAAAGACGATCGAGATGAATAAAGTTTTTTTTTACGTAAAATTTTCTCTTGACATAATCCGAATTCTGTCTTAGTATTAAAGCAACTTGTCAGACTAATTCAAGTTCGATCTTTGAAAACTAAATAGTGATGTGATGATGAACGTGCTTCCAGAGCTAAAACTTTTCAACTGGAGAGTTTGATCCTGGCTCAGAATGAACGCTGGC
>DTYH01000262.1 GCA_012961955.1 Desulfobacterales bacterium
ACAGTTATCGCAGAGGAAGATATAAAGAGATCGCAAGCACAAAGCGTACCTGATCTGTTAAGGTATGAGGTAGGGGTTAATATTACAAGTACAAACTCGACAAATAGCCAAGCGACCGTGGCAATAAGGGGCTTTTCAAGTGAAGGAGCGAATATGAGAACCCTTATTCTTGTTAATGGAAGGAGGATAAATCTCGCTGACATGTCGCAAATAAGTTGGTATTCAATACCGCTAAGTGGCGTAGAGAGAATAGAGATATTAAGGGGTCCAGGAACAGTACTTTACGGTGACAATGCAGTAGGTGGAGTAATAAATATTGTAACTAAAAGAGGAGTAGGTAAACCGACATTTAATGCCAATCTCCTTGCAGGGAGTTTTGGTCTTATTCGCGAAAATGTGACGTGTTCAGGCGAAGTGGATAAGCTATCTTATAGAGTAACAGGTACCAAACACTATATCGAAGGATATAGAAAAAACAGTGAGGTGAAGATGGAAGACGTAGCTATGAACCTCGAATACTATCTCACTGATAATCTCAGTATCACATTTGAAGGAGCAAACAATGAGCATGAATATGGGATGCCTGGAAGTTTGAATGAAGATGAAAAGAATGAAGATCCAAGACAAACAAAAAGTCCGAATGACAATGCAGAAGAAGATGATCAATATCTCTACTTGAAACCAACCTTCGATATGGACAAATTCGGTACAATTGACGTTGCTTTAACCTTCAGACGAAAGAACAAGACTGTAAACTGGGTATCATGGGGGACCTATTTTGAAGAAGAGACATATCAGAAAGGAGTAGCGCCGAAATATACAGTTGAAAGGCCTATTTTTGGACGTGCCAATAAGATCGTAGCCGGAATAGACTACCTTAACGATGAAAACCAAAGATTTGATCTGGACAATGTAGGTGGTCCAAAGACTAGAGAAAAGAAGATCAAAAAGGAATCCTTTGGATATTATTTTAGCGATCAATTGCAACTGATTGACGAACTATACCTCACCATTGGCGGAAGGTATGAAACAGCAAAATATTCCTTTTATGACAAAAAATTGGAAAACAATACTGTTGAGGTTGATTCAGATATAGACCATAATGAAGAGGCTGTAAGCACAGGACTCAGTTATCTCTATGGGGAAAACTCGAACGTCTATTTAAGATATTCCACCGCGTTCAGATTTCCTGCAACTGATGAATTTCTGGTAACCGATTGGCTAACAGGCAATGACAAAATAAATAAGGAACTGAAACCAGAAAAGGGCGAGTCATATGAGGCTGGTATATCCCACTACTTCTCGTCTTCCTTGATGGCAGGGATAACCGCTTATACAACAAGGATGAAGGATGAAATAGCCTGGAATAACGATACAAGGCAAAATGAAAACCTTGATGATACAGAGCATAAGGGGGTAGAGCTTTCTCTTAAATGGAAAATAAACGAGTCATTTCTTATTTATGGTAACTATACCTGGACACGGGCAGAATTTACTGATGGCCCGCACAAAGATAAGACTATCCCTCTTGTTCCTGAACAGAAGATCGTAGCAGGAACAACGATATTCCTCCCTTACAATTTCACATTTAATGTAAGACAAACGATGGTAGATGAGAGATATACAGGAGGAGACTATGATAATAAAAAGACCAAACTCCCTTCCTTTCATGTTACAGATATCGATATGAGTTATAAACGCAAACACATAAAGATGTTTGCAGGAATAAAGAACCTATTTGACAAGAAATATTCTGAAGTTGGATGGGATAGCTATTATCCCATGCCTGAAGCAAACTACTACCTAGGAATATCTGCTTCGTTTGAGTTTTAGGAAGTAGAAAATCCGTTTTTTTTAAAGAAGGGCTGTTCTCTTGTCTAAAGGTTCTCCGTTCTGGACAAGAGGGAGCAGCATAGACACCAAAAAAACCTCATCAACTTAAATAGCTTTGTGGTATATTGATGAAAAATCTAAGCTCTTTGTGTAGTATTTTTGGTTGTTCGTTGTTTAGCGTAGGGGACTGACGGTTCGATCCTCTAAAAAAAGGATTGCGCCGCAGAAGCTCTCTTTTCGGGCGGGGTTTATCCCCCCACCCGAAATAAACAGGTTTGAAGCATCTGCCTGTACGAGACAGCGAGGAACCGCGTTTTTATAACAAAAGGTACTATTGAGAACTCGGGATGTAGGAGATTGTTTGGTACCATACATATCCTGCACAATGTATCCAGACCATGAGAAATCTCTGTATAAAACTTGCAACCTATATTCTTTGCTTAAACCTTCTTGTTAATACCGCTACGGTGGTTTCGGGAGACACCTTTGTAGATGAGACAGGAAGAAGATTAGTGATCTCCAGATGTCCACAAAGGATTGTCTCCCTTGCCCCGAGCATTACAGAAATCCTTTTTGCTCTGAAACTAGAAGAGAGGATAGTTGGTGTAACCAGATTCAGCTATTACCCTGAGGAAGCACAAAAAAAACCCAAAATAGGAGCGTATAGGAATCCTAATATGGAAGAAATTCTGGCTTTAGAACCCGACCTGGTTGTGGGTATCGCTGATGGAAATCCCCCTGATGTTATAATGAGGTTGGAGAAATGGGGGATACCTGTTTATCTCTCTGATCCAAAAACGGTAGAAGGTATTTTTAATACCGTGATATCAATCAGTAAGATTACAGGAACTCAGGAGACAGCTTACAAGCTAGTCAAAGATTTAAGGATGCGTATCAAGAATGTGATGAACAAAGTAAGGGATGGAAACCATCCCTCAGTATTTCTTCAGATTAATGCCAAACCGATTATAACTGTGGGTATGAACACCTTTCAGGACCAGATCATCCGTATGGCCGGAGGGGTAAATATTGCAGGGAGCAACAAAGCCCGCTATCCTATCTACAACATAGAAGAAATATTAAGAAAGTCACCTGATATCATTATTATATCGACCATGGCTCGTGGGATGGTCCCTGAACTACAGAGAAAAGAATGGATGAGATGGACAAGTATACCTGCAGTAAAACAAGGGAGGATATTCTTCATCAACTCAGACATCATAGACCGTCCTTCGCCCCGAATCGTTGAAGGGCTTGAGGAGATGGCCAAGCTATTGCATCCCGAGAAATTCAATAAGTGGCATGAATGATGGTTTTGCGAAAAGTTCCTTTCGGGTGGGGATAAACCCCACCCTTACGTTCACCGCTGAAACCAACAGAGAGTCTTCTTAAGCTATAAAACTTATACGCCTTGATCATCAGTTATGAAAGGTTCTTAGCGCACGGAGCTTTTCTAACGGGGCAAGGATGGGGGGTGGATTTTATCCTCACCCGAAAAGTGGGCTTGTGTAGCATAATCCTATTTCTTTTAGGACCAGGGCGTTAACCCGAGTTTTTGAAATTTCGCCACGCAAATTCTGAATCCCAAAATTGCTCACCTCGTCGAAAAAATTTCGTACAGGAGGTTAGATCAAAGTGGAATTTCCTGTTAAGGGAAGAGCCAAACTGAGTTCCACAGGACTATGTAAAATTCCAACAGGAGTCACGGAGAGAGCAAAATTAGACTTTTTACGAGACCGTTTCTATTGAACAAAATCGAATGAGTTACGCAGTAGCTCTAGCTTGAAAGCCATAAGTTCATGGTACTTACTAAACATAAACTCTTGCTTATATGTCTACTCCTAGTTGTCCTGATGGCCATCGTGACCTCTTTCTCTCTTATGATAGGAACAACTCGCGTGGACACCTGGAATACTATCACAGCACTGATTTATGATCGAAAAGTGGATCCTGTATTCTTTTCTATACTTTTCAAGATTCGACTTCCCAGAATCCTATTGGCCGGCCTGGTAGGGATGGTTCTCTCCATGGCAGGTGTGGTCTTTCAGGCCCTCCTTCGTAATCCACTGGCTGAACCTTTTGTGCTGGGGATTTCGAGCGGTGCAGCAATCGGTGCTGTCCTGGCTATCATATTTGGAATCGGTTACGGGATATTCCTGCCTACAACAGCCTTTCTGGGTGCCTTGGTCAGCATGGCTCTGGTGTTCAGCCTGGCCAGGAGACAAACTCGTATGTCATCGACAACCGTCATACTGATAGGGGTTGTTGTAAGTGCATTCTTCAGCTCTTTGATAATGTTTTTTATTGCTATTACTTCAGATCATCGGCTTTCAGCTATCCTGTTCTGGCTATACGGAGATCTCAGCCTCAGTACTTATGAACAGGTAGGGATTCTGGCCCCAGTAGCCATCCTTGGTGGAATATTCCTGTTCGGATATTCAAGGAGCATGAATATAATCAATACTGGAGAGGATGTGGCCAAGCAGCTGGGTGTAGAGGTAGAAAGGGTAAAGCTTGTCCTCTTCGGTGTTTCGTCCCTTATTACAGCAGTTGCAGTGGCAGAGAGTGGAGTAATAGGTTTTGTAGGACTGATCGTACCCCATTTGATGCGCATGGCATTCGGGCCTGATCACCGGCTTTTGCTGCCGACTTCAGGACTCTTTGGGGCTTCTTTCATGATTGCTGCTGATACTGCGGCCCGCACTGTGGTCTCGCCAAACGAACTACCTGTTGGAGTGATTACCGCTTTTTTAGGAGCCCCTTTTTTTATCATGCTTTTACGAACAAGGGGGAGCAGATGGGGTTAGCCTTTGAAATAAAAAGCATTTCCTTTCGCTACGAGGATAGCTGGGTGCTAAAAGATATCTCCTTCGAAGTACACAAGGCCGAATTTTTAGGGATTATTGGCCCAAACGGTTCAGGTAAGACTAGCCTTCTCAAACTCATGGACAAGATATTGCTTCCCCAAAAAGGCTCCATCTACCTTGATGGCATAGACCTTAAAGATATCAACCAGCGCGATATAGCCAGGAAGATAGGGGTTGTGGCCCAATCAGAGCCTTTTTTATCCTCGTTTTCTGTATTTGATGTGGTCTTGATGGGCCGTTCACCATATCTCAGCCGTTTTCAATTTGAAGGAAGGCACGATTTTGAAATTGTCCATGACGCCCTTAGGTTGACCGAAACAGATCAACTATCAAAGCGGATGGTGGGAAATCTAAGCGGGGGTGAACAGCAACGAGTACTGATCGCTAGAGCTCTGGCCCAGGAACCTGAAATCCTGCTTCTGGATGAGCCTACATCTCATCTAGACCTAAAGCACCAGGTTGGTATATTTGAGTTACTGAAACATTTGAATCAAACTTCTAAGATTACAGTAGTCATGGTCTCGCATGACATCAATTTTGCCTCTCAATTCTGCGATCGGTTGATCCTTCTTAAGGAAGGGAGGATCGCGGGACAGGGTCGGCCACAGGAGGTTATAACCGAGGAGATAATAAGATCAGTGTATGAAGTCCCTGTACTTGTAGATCAAAATCCTTACACTCGCACTCCAAGAGTAACCCCGTACTCCCTAAACAGGGATTCGCAAGCAGACAACATCACATAGTCTTTTCTGCTGCTTTGTTTTTCTCAAATACGATCTCCAGGTTCGTCCCGTACTTTTCTATATCTGAGGTAGCATGTTGTGTCCTGGATAAGAAATAATTATAAGGAATAAGGCTAAATATGGCGATCGCCAAACCAACTGCGGTGGTAATCAAAGCTTGAGCAATACCAGCGGTTACTGCCTGAGGATGCTCGATGCCTGCAGCACCTAGAAGTTCAAAGGAATTTATGATCCCGGTAACTGTTCCAAAGATTCCTAGAAGAGGAGCCATGGTAATCATAGTGTCAAGCACTACAAGGTACTGTTTCATCCTCTTTATCTCTTCAGCTGCAGCCATTTCCAAAGCACTTGAAAGGGAAAAGTTCCGATGTACTATCCCACAGACAAGGACACGGACTACGTAATCACTGCATCCAGCAGCTATTTCAACCGCCTTCTGGTAATTCCCTTTTTCGGCAAGGTCAAGAATCTCGTCCACCAGCCTCTGGTTTCGCCTTCTCCCCTCCCGTATCCAGAATATAACCCTTTCAATAATAACTGTAAGGGAAATAAACGAACATAAAAGGAGGGGATACATCACAGGGCCGCCTTTTATGAAAAAATTTAGCATGGTCGAGGGCACAATAGGTCACAAAAAAGTTTGAATTCAGTAAGTTTGAGAATTAGTCAGAAATTAAGACCCTTATAACAAACAACGCTTTAGGGTGTCAAGGGCATGAAAGTACGATCCACAAATGAACACAACGGATTGTAAACGTCCTCCGATGAATGAATATCTTACAATACCTGTCTCATTTAAAGGTTATTTTCCTTTCCGAATAGGAACCACTTCGTACATATATCCTGATCATATTATTCCTAATATAGAAATGCTTGCACCTTTTACAGACGAGATCGAACTTGTCCTGTTTGAGAGCAATACTGCGACGAATCTGCCTACCGATACAGAAATAGAGGCAATGTCCCGCATTAGACATGATCAGAACATTAGCTACAATATCCATCTTCCTATTGATATCTTTCTGGGAGATCCACACATAGATGTCCGTGAAGAGGGTACAAGGATAGTAAAAAAGATAATAAAGGATACTTACCCCCTTCTTCCGTCCACATACACTCTACATTTCTCACTCCTTAACAGGAATGGTACGATGGAGAAGGACATAAAATCGTGGTGCGATCGTTTAAGAAAAAGCATGGAGGTAATTCTTGAGACTGGTATTCCCCCTTCTCAAATATCCATCGAAACTTTATCGTACCCTTTTGAGTGGGTGGAACGGATTGTAGAAGATTTTGGGCTTTCCATATGCATTGACGTTGGGCATCTAATACTCAATAAAGTTGATGTACAAGCGTACTTTACAAGATATCTTTCCCGCACAACGGTTCTCCATCTTCACGGTGTAAATGATGGCCACGATCATGCATCATTAAGCGTCCTTGCGAAAGAGCGGTTGATAAATATTGTAGAGAATCTAAAGGTGTTCAGGGAAACAGTATCGCTCGAGATCTTTTCTTACAGCGACCTGGTCGAATCCCTTTTCTCCCTTAAAGAGTGCTGGGATAAGATAAGTAGTAAAGTAAACGTAACATTTTAGCATTTTGAAACAAGCCGGTTGCAATCAGACTTAAGCTGAGAACCTACGATAGAGGATGCAAGATACAAGGTTATAGTTGTCCGCAT
>DTYH01000263.1 GCA_012961955.1 Desulfobacterales bacterium
GTCCTGGAATTCATAAGGTTCCAGAAATCGTCTTTAGCTATCTCTAGAAGTTTACAGTAACCTTTGGCAAATATGGAGGCAGACCTAACCTCTTCACCGATAAGAGCCATTTCTCCGAATACTACATGGTCTTCGGCCTTAAGGGTGGTCAGCACCTTCTCGCGTTCCTCATGTTCACCCTTCCCAAGGGCCATGGTAAGTGTCTTGGAAATTTCCACCGCACCCTTTGTTATGATATACATAGTACTTCCCGGGGCGCCTTCCTCCATAATAGTCTCCCCATCAAGAAACTCAACTTCTCGCGTTATAGCCAAAATCCTTTTTGCTTCCTCTTCATTTAGTGTGTTAAATATGTAAATCTTCCTCAAAAAATCAATGTCAGACATTATTCCGCCTCAAGAAGATATCTGCCCTCATCTCATATCCACGTACGTATATGCCCACTCAGTAGAAGACCTCTGCATAACCAGCTTGAAAGACCACTATGAGCTCTCGGGGAACCTACCCGAGAGAAGTTTACGCCGCTAAATAGGGTTCTTCCCTCTGGGAAATTTAACCAGGTAAACGGCCCATGGGAGAGGCCAAATCCTGAACTGTCTGAGGCCGCTAAGGCGAATTTTCAGGATTTGGCGAGGAAATGACACGGTCAAAAAGCTCATAGGAACGAGAGAAAAAGGATTGCGCAAAGGTCTCACTAGATCAAACTATTGCCCACACTTTCGATCACTATGCCTTCTCTTTAACAATAATCACACCTGAGTCGTTTGCCTGAAGCATATAATCTCTTCCGGAATTGATAGATACACTCATCCGTTTCTTATCTGAAGAAAAAAACTCTTTGTCCGATTTCTCAAACTGCCTTTTGATAAATTCATCAATCGCCGTATAATCTTCTGACAGAATATCCTCGAGTTTAAGTGGTTCAATCTCGGAAATAATAGCGACTAAGATGGCATCTTTTTCTATCCTTAGCCATTCAATAAACTCCGCACAGCGACGACCCCTGAGGAAATTCGGAACCGGTATCTGCTTAAATACAAAACCGGCCCTAAAGGTGATCAGATCTTTGATCACACGGCTAACCCCCGGTGATATCACTGCATTTGCGAGTAGTGGCCCCGTAAGTTCCCCCCGGACAAATACCTCATCAACATTAGCCCGTATCAGATGTTCTCTATTTTCCGGGTTCAAAAGTTCAGCAAAGGTTTTGACATGGGGAGCCATAGATTTTATGGCCAAGGTGGCAAAGATGGTCCTTTCATCTGCACTATCCCGAGTATTTTCTCCGGAGGTGTCGGCCAATATCACGGCCGCAGTTGCTTTTTTGATATTGGCCCGGGCAAGAACATTCTCCCTGGTAAAATGACCAGAAACATACTTTATCTCGTAGTCTTTATATCTATACTGTATTTCTTCTATCTCGTCCAGGGGAAGTTCGTTGACCAGAACCAAAACTGGAGCCTTATGCACACCCTGCGCAAGAATTCCATCAATTACAGCCGTGGCATTTTGATTCCAGCCGCATATAACAATATGTCCTTTCTCTCTCACAGCCTCCAAACCTTTTCCCTCCCTTATCCTTCTCTCTACAAAGACAGAAGAAATAGTAGCAGTTATTAGCGAAAGCAGGGCTATACCGGATATCATTATACCTATCCCCACCAGACGACCACCCAGTGTCTTGGGAACGATATCCCCATACCCTACTGTTGTAAGGGTCACAAACGACCACCACACAGCATCCCAGAACCCTTTAAATATATCACCAGAGGAACTGAGCTCAAAGTAGTAGCTGAGTAAAGAGCTAACGAACAACAAAACAGATATTAACATGAGAAGACTAAAGAAATTCTGTTTTTTGAGGGTGTAAAACGCTTCCCTAAAATAGATTAAAATACCTAAAATCCGTTCCTTCATGCACCTCACTCTGTATCGGTCTCTGGACTCCTTACTTGGATTTGGTATCCTTTCCTATCTCAGCCCTCCAACCTAATCTACCGACTTTCTCTCTAAATGCAGTAGCCCTCTCTTTAACAATGATACCCTAGGTGACCCAATGTATTCACATTTACCCCATTAGAAAAGTCCCGTGTGAAATTCTAACGGTGTCTACTTTGATTAAAACCTTTGATGGCAATGATTTAGGCAAAGCTGAGAAGCTTTTGCATACCTCTTATACACAAATCGTGAGCCTTGTCCTGTCACTCTCACGAAAACGGAAGTCCAGTAATCTAGCCCCCTGGATTCCCGCTTGCGCGCGAATGACGGTTATGGAACAGTTAAATTGAGTAGTACTCTTCGTTCATTTAGGCTATCACAACCTATTGATCAACATCAAATAACTTTCCAGAGGTTAATATTCTTATAGATAAAATACCCTTAACAGGGGGAAAATAAAGTGTTTTTGAAGGCCATGGCTCATAATGTCTGCTTAAAATGTGGCACAATGACATGCTAACTTTTGTGAGCATTCACGCCAACTATATAAGAAACCCCGCACAAAAGCGGGGTTTTTCTTAGACATATGCCGTTATTGCTTCTCACAAGGGCAGATTATCATGCTTTTTGTCAGGCATGGAGTCCCTTTTGTTTTTCAAGGCGTCCAGAGCCCGGATCAGTTTAGGCCTTGTCTCTGAAGGGAGTATTACCTCATCGATAAACCCCTTTTCTGCTGCGCGATAGGGATTGGCAAATGTACGGCGGTATTCCTCAATCAACTCCTGCTCTCGTTGTTCCGGATTTTCTGCAGCACTTAACTCTTTGCGAAACACGATGTTTACTGCTCCTTCAGGACCCATAACCGCTATCTCAGCTGTCGGATAGGCGAAATTGATATCTCCCCATAAATGCTTACTCGACATCACAATATAGGCCCCTCCATAGGCCTTTCGTGTAATCACCGTAATCTTTGGTACTACCGCTTCGCAATAGGCGTAGATTAGTTTTGCTCCATGTTTTATAATCCCGCCATATTCCTGTGCTGTACCTGGTAAGAATCCTGGCACGTCGCAGAAGGTAATCAGTGGAATGTTAAAACAATCACAGAAACGAACAAAGCGTGCCCCCTTGATTGAGGCGTTAATGTCGAGACAACCGGCAAAATACTTTGGTTGGTTGGCCACAATCCCAACTGGCATCCCGCTTAAACGGGCAAAACCGACAATAATATTCGGGGCATATTTGGCATGCACCTCAAAAAAGTAGTTGTCATCCACAACCGATTTGATGATCTTGTACATATCGTATGGATGACGTGGACTCTCCGGCACTATATCGAGAAGGGCCTCATCTGTACGTTCAGGATCGTCCGCAGAATCCTTTACAGGGGGTTTTTCACGATAGTTGGAAGGGAGAAAAGTCAAGAGTTCCCGGATCATTCCTAGAACCTCTTCATCACTCTTTCCCATAAAATGCGCAACACCGCTGGTCTGGTTGTGTGTCAATGCCCCTCCTAACTTTTCTTGGGTCACATCCTCATGCGTGACCGACTTGATTACCTGCGGGCCAGTAATAAACATATAGCTGGTCTTATCCACCATAAATATGAAGTCAGTCAGGGCTGGTGAATATACCGCACCCCCAGCAGACGGACCCATGATCGCTGTGATCTGAGGAATTACACCCGAACATAAGACATTCCTCATGAAGATATTCCCATAACCTGCCAGGCTTGATACACCCTCCTGTATTCTCGCCCCTCCGGAGTCATTCAAGCCTATTAATGGCGCTCCGTTCTTAAACGCCATATCCATTACCTTACAAATCTTCTTGCTGTGTGTGAAACTCAAAGAACCGCCCATGACTGTAAAATCTTGAGCATAGACGTATACTAGACGACCATCTATCTTACCATATCCGGTCACCACTCCATCACCAGGGAAACGCTGCTTGTCTAAACCAAAATCGGTACTATCATGCAGGACAAACTTGTCTATCTCCACGAACGTTCCTTTGTCGAGCAATATATCTAGCCGTTCCCGTGCTGTAAGCTTTCCCTTACTGTGCTGTGTCTCGATTCGCTTTGGACCGCCCCCCAGCTCAGCCTGAGCGTTCTTTTCCTCCAACTCTTTAAACTTAGCCTCATTTCTCATCCTTCAAAACCTCCATTCTCTGCTATTTTAACCTGTCTAAAATAGTATACCATTGGCCAATTAATATTTCAATCCGGATCTCATAAACCTTGCATAACTGGTCGTACCCGCTCACAGCGTAGAGTATAAACAAGAACTCCCCCCTGAACGGCTCCGACCTATGACTATATATCTCCGTTCTTTTGCATCTTAACCAGATCCTCAAACTTTATGTCTATACCAAGAATACCAACGATTTCATCTTCTGCATCCCGGATCGGACCTGAGACAGTAATACAGAGGGCGCCAGTGTATTTGGAGGTATAAAAGTCGGTTACAAATATCTTTCCATCCTTGATGGGGTTGATAAACCATGGACGATCGGAGAGGTCTTCTCCAATCACCGCGGATTTGTATTTCGCCCTGTCTGTAACATGGATAATGTTTCTAGTAGTCCGAATTCCGTCCTTGTTGGTAACATAGATAAACTGGATAAACGGATTCTTTTCCAAGAAGGTGCGCATGACAGGCTCCTGCTGGGCAGGGTCCATGGAACGAATTTGTTCCATGCTGGTTATCTCCTCAATCAGATGGGCCGCAAGATCGTAGGCCTTGGTTTTAAGGGTATCGAACTCTGACATAAAATAGTCGGGTAGATAACGATGCGCCAGGTTGATCATCTCTTTGTTTGACATGGAGGTTACACGGCCATTTTCGTACTGGGCCATAATCTCTTTGTGTATCTTGATAACGCCCGGGTGCAGCTTGTCCACCTTTTCCTCTCCGGAGAGCTTTAAATAAGTATTGATCCAGTGCGCAATTCCAGCAGTTCCCGATTTATCCGTAACGGTTATCCCTATGGGCCGATTGAGAATCTTCTTAGTGTCGAATATGTTGTAGATTTCTTCATTCTTTATTAATCCGTCGGCATGAATCCCAGCGCTCGTGGCATTGAAGTCAGCCCCCACAAAGGGAAAGTTTCGAGGAATCTGATACCCTAGCACATTCTCAAAATACTCAGCGATCTCAGTAATGACCCGCGTATCGATCCCATTATTGTGGCCTTTCAGGCTTATATATTCTATGACTAACGCCTCAAGCGGGGTGTTTCCTGTCCTTTCTCCGAATCCCAGGAGCGTTCCGTTAGCAGCGCCACACCCGTAAAGCCATGCCGTTGTTGCATTGATAAGAACTTTATGGAAATCATTGTGCCCGTGCCATTCCAAAAGATGGCCAGGAACCGCACCATCCTCTATAAAGGCTCTAACCAGCTTCGGAACACTTCTGGGAAGTGCTGCACCGGGATATGTGACACCAAACCCAAGGGTATCGCAGAGCCTAATCTTGATATCAATTCCACTCTCCTCACGGAGCTTCATCAACTCGAGAGCAAAGGGTATACAAAAGCCGTAGGTGTCAGCTCGTGTTACGTCTTCAAAATGACAGCGCGGAACAATGCCATATGAAAGCGCTTCTTTGACCACTCCAAGATAAAAATCAAGCGCCTTGGACCGGTTCATATTCAACTTGTAAAATATGTGATAATCGGAGACAGAAGTCAAAAGACCTGTCTCTCTCAGCTCCATCTCCTTCACCAGAGCCAAATCCTTGGTATTAGCTCGAATCCATCCTGTGATTTCAGGGTACCTGTAACCACGTTCCATACACTTGTTTACCGCCTCTTTGTCCTTCTTACTGTAAAGGAAGAACTCGCATTGGCGAATAACGCCGTTTGGCCCTCCCAGCCGATGCAGCAGATCATAGATGTGGAGTATCTGCTCAACCGTATAAGGCGGTCTTGCCTGCTGACCGTCTCGGAAAGTGGTATCTGTTATCAAAAACTCGTCTGCAGGATTGGGGGTAACTATCTTGAAATCAAAATCTATACGACTGATCTGATCGTACGGAAAGACTTCCCGTTGGAGGTTTGGTTCGTCAATATCCTGCAGTCGATATTCCCAAAATTTTGAATGGTGGTGGACAAGCACCCTCCTGTTTGGATCCCATTTAGCCATCAGCAAAACATTCCTTTCCACAATTTAGTAATCGTTCACGAATGAAGCCTTTCTTTCTATCAGAAATTTTGGTCCCCCAGTTCTCCCGTGACCTGACAACGCGGGTTCCCTGTCCTTTCATAGAGGTGTAGTCCGTCCATTCTAGCATCGTTTCACCCATTAGAAGGCCCCCTTTCTAATAGGGTTTATCTCAGTGGCTACGGTCTCCCCACCATTGCTAGGTCACAAAAGGACTGAAGTTTTCTCTGAGTGGTTCCAATAAAAACTCAATTCCGTAATTGGCTACCAGAATTGAGCTGAAATAAGAGAACAGCCAACAGATCGATAATTAGATAATTAACAATCTACTGATAATACCACCGTTTTGAAAGAATTAACTAATAATGTTGTAATCGGTCTATCTTGCTCACTCTCCTGAACCCCGTTAGAATTTAACACGGACACTATGGATTTCAGATCTGTTGATCACTCATAGGTGACCCGGTTTGACTCCATTCTTCCGAACGGGCCTTTTTTAATGCAGTTCAAAACCGTTCGCAAGATTAACCGATTAGACTTTTTTCAAGAAGCTAAAGTGTTACACAATTTAGGACCAATTACCATAACCAAAAAAAAATGCAAGTACAAAATTCAGCGTAACTACTCAGGCGGTATCAGTTGTGAGTGTCAGTAGTCGGTGCATTTACGAACAAGATACTGGGTAAATGCTCAGACGTCTGTGGACGCAGCTACACAGATCGACTTCTTTCGAGGAACTCAGCGT
Source organism: Desulfobacterales bacterium (assembly GCA_012961955.1). Classification (GTDB taxonomy): domain Bacteria; phylum Desulfobacterota; class Desulfobacteria; order Desulfobacterales; family DTYH01; genus DTYH01. The sequence continues at coordinate 6,849 of DTYH01000263.1, forward strand.
AACCGTTCACAGGGTGAAACTTTTCTTTACCCCGTTAGAAGATCATGATCAATCTTAAAATATGCTAAGAATTTAGCCTCTTGAGACAAACGGGGCCGCGTCAAAAGAAAAACCTGATTACTGAATAATATACGCCACAGGATGCCAGATAAAAGATTCCATAGCATCATGCAAAGGTCGTTTAGGTTTTGGGCCACGTGCGAAACCCGATATAGAGCAAACGACCATAACCCCCGTCAGCTGACAATATAATATTTCTGGGGTGGTTTTACACCCCGCAATTTCGGCACCACATAACATGCCACCCCCGCACTTAGTTTTGCTTACGAAACGTTTACAAGGTTTCCGCCAGCTCGTTTCAAGAAAAACTTGACCTCGTGAACGTTACGACTAAACCGTCACAGATGTTACAAGATACGCCCCAAAGGGCTTGGCAACCTTTCGGAGATAAGGTTCAAGTGCGTCGAATAAAGGTATGATTCGGTCTGGTGCCCCTGGCGGGATGAAGACCGACGTTCCCCATTCCACAGGTCCTAAAAAACGCCTCATCTCAGGGTAAGAATAGAATCTACAATGGGAGAAGATAGTCTCCTTATACCACGATATAACACGACGACGTACGGCCCAAAGGCTCCATTTGTTCAATACGCCGAGTACGATCCGCCCCCTAGGTCTGCACACCCTAACCATCTCTGCTACGCACCGTCTAGGATCAGTAAAGAATTCAAACGCGGTTACAGAGAGGACAAGGTCAAAGTAGTCTTCAGGAAAGGGTAAGGCCTCACAATCTGCCAGGAGCAGCTTAAGTTTCACCCCATCACGTTTCGATTTCTCTCGAGCCCGCAGGATCATCCTGCTGGCCACATCGAGCCCTGTACAGTCAAGGCCCATACGGGCAAGTTCCAACAAATAATTGGCAGTTCCTGTACCAATGTCAAGAACCTTCTCGCCCGGCCTGGGCTTTGCCAATCTCCACGTAATCTCCTTTTCCCAAGAGTCAACGTGAGACCCTAACGGTGTCTTGAACCAATCATCGTATTGATGAGCAATATCGTTGAAATCCATATTTAGATACTCTTGGTCAGGAGGGAATAAAGTTCAGGCCTGCGATCCTTACGAAAATCGAGTATATTCTTTCCCTCCATGAGGACATGCCTTTTATGTCGCGACTTTAACGGTTCTACCTCTGCATAAATAATCTCATTTGCACCATACCCGCCTTCTGCTAATGTCTTGCCCCATACATCAGCAACCTTGCTCATCCCGAAGAAGAAAAAGTCCCGCTCAAGACCCACCCGATTAATTGCTGCATAAAAGAGGTGGTTGTCCATAGCACGTGTATTTACCTGATACTTAGAGCACCGTTCTGCTCCCCGTGGCCAATTGGTGATCAAGACGATAAGATCGGCTCCTTTCAGGTTCAAGACCCCAGCACTCTCAGGAAAACTTCCATCGTAACAGATAAGGATACCGATACGGCCCAGTTCGGTGTCATAAATAGGAAATGGGATGTCACCATGTTCTACAAATCGATCCACCCCCATCCCGGGAAGATGTATCTTCCGATACTTGCCTATTTGACCGTTGGGACCTGTTAGTACAGCGCTGTTGAAATACCTTCCATTATCCTCCTCAATCAGGCCGAATATAACATATATTCCTAAATCCTTGCAGACTTTCATCATTTCATCTGTAGCCGGTCCTGGGATGGGTTCAGCCATTGATCTAACCTCCTCGACTGAATCCAAAACAATGCCTGTAAGGGCGCACTCTGGAAAGACCACCAGCCGGGCACCCTCACCAGCGGCCTCATAGGAAAGGGAAACCATAGATTCAAGGTTCGTTTTTTTGTCCTGTATCTTGGGCTCCATCTGCCCACCAGCTAATACATACTTCTCAATCATTTTTACTTCTAATCCTATTAAGCTTCTCTTCGTTCTCTTTCATGTATGATCTTATTCTGTCGCAATCTTCCCCCTTGTTCATCTCTTCAAACACTGTAAGGGCTGTTTTAAAACAGGACTCTGCCTCGGAAAGCCTCTCGTGTGTGTCCTCGGTGGAGAACCTCTGATAGACACGTCCTAACCTTTCATGAGCCGTGGCGTACTGCTCAGGAAACCTCTCCCTTTCAAACGCTTCTATCGCCCCCTTATAACACTTCACAAGATTCTGCAGGTTTTCGTCCTCCTCTCCTGGTGGTAACTCTTCCCATAGTTCTGCAAACTTTAGCTGGATTCGGCCGTATAGGGCCTTGTTTGTCTTGGGATTGAGCCACCCCAGGGATTCCCTAAAGAACCGAATAGCCTCTTGCAGGTCCGTATTCTTATCCTCTCGCCACAGCTTAAAGATGGCCTCTGCCATACCCGCCTTGGCTGTTGCAAACTGTGTGGGATGATTATCAGGATTAAGTAACGATGTGGCAATCTCAAAACACCTGCGTGCCTTTTCAAGCCATTCTTTTTGGCCTTCTCCTGGTCGGGAAAGATAGGTCATCCCTAAGTGCTGCTGATTTATGGCGTGATGAACCGGATACTTTTCTCTGCTAAAGAACTCGAGCGATTTCAAAAAGTGTTCTTCTGCCTTATCAAGGTTTTCAGAGTCTTTTCCGTTCAGCTCAAGGAATATCTGACCGAGCCTCGTATTCGCCATGGCACACTCAAAAGCGGTTCTTTGTGAATTAAGAATCTTAATAGCTTCCAAAAAATAATCCCGGGCCTTTCGCAGGTTATCCTCCTTGTTCCCATCACGTCTGGCCATGTATAGATTGCCCAGCTCCACCTGGGTACGCGCCCTCTGCAGGGGATATAGACCTGCATCAAAAAGTTCCAGTGCTTCAAGGTAGAGTCTTTCTATCTGATCTGCCTCATCCAGGTCTCCTATGAACTGCGCCTTGATAATAGTCGCAAGTCCCTTCTCGCCACGATGCTCTATCTCCTTGGCGAAATGGTAGTTGATATCCGCCAGGGGTATCATAAATTCAATCCAGTGAGATTTTCGGCGATTTATCAGAATAAAGCGATTAATCTCCCCAACATGTGTGGAAGTCAAATCAGGGATATTCTCTTTCAACGCCTCTTCCATGGTCAGCTTTCCCTGGGCCACTCTACGACGAAGTTCGTATATAGGGTTGCCAAAGGGTTCCTTTACTTTTTTTCTGAACGGACGTCTCAATGCAGCCTCAGGATCCATTACCTCATCAGGCACTTCTTTATCATCCAGCTCATCCATTAAATCTACTGCCATGGTATCCTTCTCCTTTCTGGCCTCTCGGAATCATATAACCGTTCACGGTGCAAGTTATTCCTCCTCCTCACGCGAACGGCTACGGAATTACGTGACTCGATAAGGCAAAATATAAAAAAGCAGGCGTCTATTAAGTCATTTCCAA
>DTYH01000264.1 GCA_012961955.1 Desulfobacterales bacterium
ATTCAATATACAAGGATTAGTGATGCAACTTAAAATGAAAGAACTTATGCTCCAAACAGGAGAGAGTAAGTCAACCGTTCGTGCCATAAATGCTAACCCCACTTTAGGAAATCAAGCCTCTTTTTTCCCTCAGGAGTTACGTTTGAAACGTATGGGATTCAGTTACGACTGGGAACGGGAGATTGCCACCTGCAGACCGGAGTACTATCGTTGGGAACAGTGGCTTTTCCTGAAGATGTTTGAAAGGGGTATGGTATATCGAAAGAACGCACTGGTAAACTGGTGCGAGAATTGTCAGACAGTCCTTGCGAACGAACAAGTCGAAAGGGGACGGTGTTGGAGGTGTGACGGAGAGGTTATCCAGAAAGAACTACCCCAATGGTTCTTCCGCATTACCGACTATGCGGAGGATCTTCTGAGTTATTGTGATCGTCTTCCAGGCTGGCCGGAAAAGGTTGTAACCATGCAGAAAAACTGGATCGGTAAAAGCTATGGGGCCGAGATATACTTTCCATTGGAGGACGGCACAGGTCATATACCTGTCTTCACCACGCGGCAGGACACCATTTATGGTGCTACCTTTATGTGCCTAGCACCCGAACACCCTTTAGTGGAAAAGCTGTCTGAAGGAAAGGATGTCGCGCAGGAGGTTAGGTCCTTTGTAAGACGTGTGTTGCGCCAAGATAGAATGCGGCGCACCTCAAACGATTATGAAAAGGAAGGTGTCTTTACTGGCGCCTATTGTATCAATCCATTAAGCGGCCGTCGAATGCCCATTTTTGCAGCCAATTTTGCGGTCATGGAATACGGAACAGGGGCAGTTATGTCGGTTCCCAGTCATGACCAGCGGGATTTTGAATTTGCCCGTAAGTATGGTCTGGATATGGTATTAGTGGTTCAACCCGAAGGGAAAATCTTGGACCCAGGTACTATGACAGAGGCATATGAAGGGGAAGGTATCCTTACCAATTCCGGGCCGTTTAGCGGTATGAATAGCGTGAAGGCCCTGGAAGCCATCACTGCTTATCTGGAAGAGAAAGGTCTGGGGAAAAGGGCTATAAATTACAGGCTCAGGGACTGGGGAATCTCGCGTCAGCGTTATTGGGGTACACCGATCCCCATAATTTATTGCAAAAGTTGTGGAATTGTTCCCGTACCCGAAGAAGATCTTCCGATAATATTGCCAGAAGATGTTAGTCTGCTTGAAGGCGGTAAATCGGCCCTGTCGACCCTTGAATACTTTGCCAGAACCGACTGTCCAAAATGTGGTCGCAAGGACGCACGGCGCGAAACAGATACCATGGACACCTTTGTGGAATCGTCCTGGTATTTTGAGCGATATTGCAGCCCTAAATATAGCGAAGGGATGTTTGACGAAGATGCGGTTAAGTACTGGATGCCTGTAGATCAGTATATTGGTGGAATCGAACACGCAATATTGCATCTTCTCTATTCCCGTTATTTTACCAGGGTACTATACGATCTTGGCCTAACCACGTATAAAGAACCGTTTACTCGCCTGTTGACCCAGGGAATGGTCTGTAAGGAGACTGTTTCATGTCCTGAGCATGGCTTTCTTTTCCCAGAAGAGGTGCTGAAGGAGGATCAGAATCAAGTATGTAGCCGTTGCGGAAAAGACGTGGTAGTTGGACGTATTGAGAAGATGTCAAAATCGAAGAAGAATGTTGTCGATCCTGAGGATTTGATCAGAGAATACGGTGCTGATACCCTTAGACTATTTTGCCTGTTCGCGGCCCCTCCTGAGCGAGACCTGGAGTGGAGCGGCGAGGGAGTGGAGGGTGCTTTCAGGTTCTTGAATCGAATCTGGCGTCTGATAGCGGAATGTAGAGACCTCATCAAAGGGGTGAAACCTTTTGGCGGCAAACAAACTCTGAATGGAGATCTAAAGCGACTTTACACAAAAACCCATCAGACTATCAAAAAGGTAACCGAGAATATAGAGACACGGTTCCATTTTAATACTGCCATTAGCGCCATCATGGAGTTGGTAAACACCTTTTACGGTGTTAAGGATAACCTTAAATCGGACCCTTTAACCTCTTCAGTCATCCGTCTTGCTCTCGAGACCGTACTCCTTCTGTTGTCACCTATGGTGCCTCATTTAGCTGAGGAGTTATGGCAGGCGATCGGACACGATGAAAGCATAATTACTGCCACATGGCCTTCGTACAATGAGGAGGCTTTGGAGGAAGAACAGGTGTTGATTGTGGTTCAGGTGAACGGTAAGGTGAGAAGCAGGTTTCTTATCAGTGCTGATGCAAAAGATGAAGATATTGAAAAAAAAGCCCTGGCTGACGAAAGGATAGCTGCCCGTATTGCAGGGAAGCCAGTAAAAAGGGTGATTGTGGTAAAGAAAAGGCTGGTAAATATTGTTGTTTAGAGGGTCATGTTGATCCAAGATAGAATTGGCTTAAAACTCCTCATACTATTGCCATATATATTTATATCGGCCTGTGGTTATACCTTTGCCGGAAGGGGCCAGAACCTTCCGCCTGATATAAAGACAGTGGCCGTAACGGTGCTGAAAAATAAGACGTCAGAGTTGGGAATCGAGAATATCTTAACAAACAGACTTGTTTATGAATTTACGCGCAGTAGACGTCTGCTTATCGAGTCTCAGGACGCGGCCGATGTGACCCTAGGTGGGAGTGTAGACTCTTTGAAAGAGGAAACTGTCTCCAGATCCGGTAGCTACAGGTCTTTAGAGAGACGTATTACTATCACCCTAAGCCTATCCCTAAAAGACAGGAACGAAAAAACGATCTGGTCGGACACGGGTATATCGGACCACGAGGTGTTTAAGGTGTCAGAAGATAGGCTGAGTACCCAAAAGAACAGGCGTGAATCGATTGAAAAGATAGCTTCGCGATTGGCAGAAAAGGTTCAGAACCGTATCTTTGAAGGTTTTTGAGGGATATTTTGAAAGAAATTTCATTCCAGTGCGTTAACCTGCCTGGCCAACCGAGATATCTTTCTTGAAGCGGTTCTTTTATGAATAACACCCTTTCCGGCGGCCTTATCGATAACAGGTATGGCTCTAGCTAGAGCGGCCCGAGCCGATTCTTCAGAGCCTTCTTGTATGGCCAGTCGAACCTGCTTGATAACATTCTTTACCCGTGTTCGGATAGATCGGTTACGTTTTCTCCGAACTATATTCTGTCTGGCCCTTTTCATTGCAGATCTATGTGTTGCCAAGGCTCAACTACTCCTTTCTTTGCTTGCTTATGGAGGCTTCACTATTCAAATAAGACTTGCCGATCCTCCTAATCAAAAACTATCTCTTTAAAAAGTGTTACGAAAAAAGATAGATTATTATTATTTTAATTATACCACAATTGTCAAGGATTATTTTGTATTATAGTGTCTGATAATTATCGCATAACACGAGCAGCCAGCATAGTTGGAACAGCCACACTCGTTAGCCGTATCTTTGGCTTTGTACGTGATGTAGTTATAGCTTGGTTCTTCGGCGCAGGCCTTACTGCTGATGCGTTTTTTGTTGCTTTCCGAATACCTAACCTCCTCAGACGATTATTCGCTGAGGGTTCACTCACCGTATCTTTCATCCCCATTTTTTCAGAATATCTAACCAGAAACGGAAAAGAAGAGGCTTTCAGATTGGCGCGTTCCGCCTGCGTGGTGCTATCTCTGTTTCTTACCGTGGTGACCCTCCTTGGGATACTACTGGCCCCAATCATCGTTCATGTGATCGCTCCTGGCTTTTCAGAGACTTCAGAAAAACTGGCACTGACCGTAATTCTAACCAGGATCATGTTCCCGTATATCTTTTTTATTGCAATGGTCGCCCTCTTTATGGGGATCTTGAATGCCATGGGGCACTTTGCGGCACCTGCACTCGCACCTGTCCTGCTTAACCTTGCAATGATCGCGTCTGTATTCCTTGTGTCACCATTTATGGAACAGCCAGTTATTGGGCTAGCAATCGGTGTTATAATTGGCGGGTGCCTGCAACTGGCACTCCAGTTCCCCTTTCTGTTCCAGAAAGGATTCCGTTTCCGGGGGTCATATCACCTGTTCCATCCAGCTATCAAGAGGATTGCTGCCCTAATGGGACCTTCGGTCTTCGGGGCAGCTGTATATCAGCTTAACATCTTTATTGGTACGCTTCTTGCGTCTCTATTACCGGAAGGGAGCGTGTCCTATCTCTACTATGCCGACCGCCTGGTTCAGTTTCCATTGGGTGTCTTTGCCATTGCCTTGGCAACAGCTGTCCTTCCTGTTCTGTCCCGGGAAGCAGCATTGAACGACATAGAAGGGCTAAAGAACACCTTCTCTTTTGCGTTGAGGTTGGTTTTTTTTATCAGTATTCCCGCCACGGTAGGCCTAATTGTCCTTAAAGACCATATTGTACGTCTTCTCTTTGAACGGGGGGCGTTCAATTCATTAGCTACGCACATGACTTCAGAAGCTCTGCTGTATTATGCTCTGGGATTATGGTCCTTTTCTGCTGTAAGAATCCTGGTTTCTATGTTTTACTCGCTTCAGGATGCCAGAACCCCTGTTAAGACGGCTGTCATTTCCCTTTTTGTCAATATTGTGCTAAGCATACTATTAATGGGTCCAATGCGACATGCTGGCCTGGCATTGGCCACTTCCCTTTCCTCTATGGTAAACTTGTCCTTAATGATCGCCGCCCTAAAAAGGAGATTCAACCGTATCGGTTTTAAGGATATATTACATTCTATGTTAAAGTCGATCACGTCATCTATTGTCATGGGTTTGATTCTAGTGGTAGGCACGTTATGGTTGATTCCTGAAAATGGCATCGGATCTATCTCGCTCTTGGCATGGGTCGCATGTAGTATTGGTGTAGGCATATTATGCTACACCGGGTGTTGTTTAGTCTTAAAAAGTGAAGAACTCTACACCATAATCAACATGCTAAAAGATAAATGGTTGAGGAGTTTCACATAGACAAGAACATAACAGTTTGTAACCATTTTGAGAGGAAGCTTTTCTCGGAGCGAGTTGGTGGAAAGCTTCAATGTTGCACTTTAGCTCTCTTGGTGAAGAGGATGTGTATCTTGCTGTTTGTAACTCACTTGGCGAGCCATGTTATAGTACTTGGCAATTTGATTTTCTCAAAGAGCTTTATGTTAGTGAAAAACAGAACCTGAAGACGCCAGAGTGAAAAGAAGAACTTCATCCCCTGTGAACGGTTACAAGAGTTGAGCCTAATGGAATCGTAACGCTTTAACTCCTTGAAAAAAGTTGTAATCGGTTAATCTTGCGAACGGTTTTGAACAATTTCGGGAAAAGATTCAAGATTCGTACGGCGCTAAAAATTTCAAACTCTTTGAGGGCGCAAGCCCGAGTTTTCGAAATTTAGCTAGACGAATCTTGAATCCCAAAACTGTTCACGAAAGTGAGCAAGATTAACCGATTACAACATTACCAGTCAATTTTTTCAAAACGGTAAATTGTTAAATTGAATCCGAGACAGGCCATGGGGAATAATCTAAGCAGCACCTCTCAAATGGGGCCAAAGAAGCGAACACCCGCCGAAAATGGATGTAAAGTCTAAAACAGTTTTGGTGTTAGGATCGATTATTTTAGCTGTATTACTCGTTTTTATTATCATGGGAAAACGGGGAATTATGGGCCTTTATGTCCTGAAGGAGATGAGGGATCGACTGGAACATTCTAACCAAGTCATGAAAGAAGAAAACCAAGCCTTGTACCGGTGTATCCAACGCCTAAAAAACGACCCTGAGTATATTGAAAACGTGGCCAGAAAAGAACTGGGGATGGTATCAGAAGATGAAATAGTGTATCAATTTAAGAAAAAGAAGAAAAAGTCGCGCTAGGAGAGGTTGCCGCGACTGAATTTCTGATCTTCACACACTGAAGCTTCGCAATCGGGTCACGGCGGGACGTACTAAAAGAAGAAGGGCATCTCGTATAGACGAGATGCCCTTCGTGAACAAGTCTGGTGTGAAATCAGAGTCTTCTGACGTTTTTGGCCACTGGTCCTCGATCACTATCTTCTACCTCAAAACTTACCCTGTCACCTTCTGCAAGGGTCTTGAAGCCGGGCATATTGATGGAAGAATAGTGAACGAATATATCATTACCATCTTCTCTGTTAATGAAGCCGTATCCTTTCTTATCACTAAACCACTTTACAGTCCCCTTTGCCATAGCATCGACCTCCTTTCTAATACAAATAAACATGGTTCAAAAATTCAACCGATCGCTCTGGCAAAGGAAACTACTCCTTCAGAGCGAAGCCAATCTTACGAACCAAGTACTGTTCGAACCCTAATAAATTTCCATTTAGGTGTCAAGAAAAAAAGTGAGAAACGGGAACAAGTGTCGACACACTTATTTGTCCTTGACACGTGAGAGACGTTATCCTATATTTTTTAAATGGAATAACAAACGGTTATAAAATAACAGTTGACATGGGATCCAGGGGATTAAGTGTCTCTTGAGACCACTTGTTGGGAACCTTTGGTAGTAACGTTGGCCAGGATATAAACCTACAAATTGGTATACGGATACGGTTTTTTCAAAGAGTTAATGCTCAGATTCTTTAGTCTTCTTATGTTCGTAAGTGTTCACGTTGCTTGAAAGACTTGAAAGCGGGAAGGACCGCATGAGAATTATATTTTTTGCTGGAAAAGGTGGGGTAGGAAAAACAAGTGTGGCATCAGCCTCCGGTATCAGGGCGGCGGAACTCGGGTACAAGACTATTATAATGTCCCTGGATTCGGCTCACAGCCTGGGGGATATCTTTGATCTGGACAGAGAACTGATGGATAAGAACAGAGGTCTACCCGTTAAGGTAGGGAAAAGGCTGTGGATCCAGGAACTGGATGTACAAGAGGAAATACAGAAGAACTGGGGTGAAGTACACAAGTATTTTTCACTCTTATTGAATACCACTGGATTCGACGAAGTATTGGCCGAGGAGCTGGCCATTTTGCCGGGTATGGAAGAGGTGAGCTCCCTGCTTCACATAAATCGATACTATCAAAGGGGTCAGTATCAGGTCATCATTCTCGATTGTGCGCCCACGGGTGAATCACTGAGGTTTATCAGCATCCCGACGGCCCTTGAGTGGTATATTAAGAAGATATTTAACCTGGAACGCACCTTGGCTAAGCTTGCAAGGCCCATAGCCCGGCATATAACAGACATACCCCTTCCCCAGGACGAATATTTTGAGGCGCTGGAGAAGCTGTTCAAGCGTCTACAAGGGGTCGACAAAATCCTGACTGATCCTGGGGTCACTACTGTCCGTCTTGTAACCAATCCTGAAAAGATCGTCCTAAAAGAAACCCAGCGTGCCTTCATGTACTTTTCATTATATCACATGTGTATCGACGGGATTATTCTGAACCGTATCCTCCCGGAACACATAAGCGAGGCTTTTTTTGACGATTGGAAGGTTTACCAGAAAAGATATGCACGCATAGCAGAAGAATGTTTCAGTCCTGTTCCTATCATCCCTGTCGACCTGTTTCCAGGTGAAATCGTGGGTCCGGAGAGGCTCCACAAACTTGCTCAAACCCTGTATGATTCCCGAGATCCCACAGAAATCTTTTTTAAAGAGCCGCCCTATCGGTTTTACAAGGAAGAGGACCGGTATGTGCTAGAACTCAACCTACCCTTCTTAACCAAAAAGGATGTGAAACTGAACAAGGTAGGTGAGGAGCTGCTCATCCGAGTTGGTGGGTTCAAAAGAAACCTTATTTTACCCAGACAGGTGGTTGGCTCTGCCCGAATCAGGGCAAAGCTCGATGGAAACTGTCTCCGAATATTTTTTGAGGAGGAAGAATATGCCGAAAAGAGTGACCAATGAAGACATGGGCCAGGCTCCGGAATGTCCTATCGCCAAGATTCTTTCCCATATTAAAGAGGTATGCGGCCTGGAATCGAACTTCCGGAATCACATGATCCAGGCCCGTATCGAATTCCTAAAAGGGATCAGATCCCTACTGGATAACAGGATCGAGGCACTGGAAAAGGGGGTCCAAGAGCCCGAAAAAAGTGAGGCGAGCGAGATCGAAGTTGGGTAGTCTATCCAGAACCGGCCAATTCTCTGTAGCAGATCGCAATATAATTGGCAGCTTCTTTTGAATCCTGAAACTTTAGAAGATACTCAAGGGCTTTTCTATACTCTCTCATGCCTATATGGCTTATCCCCAGACATATATTCAGGGGTTCGCTATTCGGGAAGTGTTCAAGGCCTTTTGAAAGAATACTGATAGATTCTCTGTACATCCTACGCTTCTGTTTTAGGATCCCTAATCCTAGATATGCCCTATGGTCGGGGTAGTAAGACAACGATTTTTCGAATAGCTTCTCAGCAGTCTTGTCCTTCTCCTTAACGGCTTCAATCCTGGCATAGTCCCCATGGCTAAAGGTCATTCCGAGTCTTGAACAAAAATCGGAATGCATCTCGAACAATTCTTGTTTGTCTATGAGATGAATCGCGTCCACAAATTGATGAAGGCTTTGATAATAGGTGGTTCTCAATTTCTCCCCAAAGTTTAGTATCATGTCCCGGGACAGGTTAGGATCGGTCTCAAAATACATGATGTCTTCTATCCGCTTTAACCAGATATCGTCTGTGACCCCGAACCTTCTCTTAAAATCCGAATAGAGCGCTGTCCCTGGAAATATATCAAGAATATAAAAGATGATACTCAACGGTTTGATCGCATGTATCAAGTCAATGGTCTCTTGAATGGTTTCCCAGCTTTCTCCAGGGGATCCATATATAAAATAAGCACGGGCCAAGATACCGTATCTTGTGGTTAGCAAAAAGGCTTCTTTAATCTGATCAGTCTTAAAATTCTTATTTAATAAGTTTCTTATCTTTTCAGAGCCACTCTCTACGCCATAACTGATCTGAATACAGCCTGCCTTTCTCATCCAGTATAGTATCTCTTCGCTCACACAGTCAACTCGCGAGATGGCAACCCAGGCGATCTTAAGGTTTCTCTCCAGGATCTTCTTACATATCTCGATTACTCGATCTTTATCGATTGTAAAGGTGTCGTCTGAGAAATAAAAGAACGTTACACCCTTTTTGTAAAGTAGCTCAAGTTCATCGACAAAATACTCCGGGGAATGAAATCTCACCTTACGTCCCCAGAATCTTGGTGATCCACAGAAGGTGCATTTTCCCGGGCATCCTCTACTCGAAGTAACGTGCTGATATGTAAAATATTTTGCGGGTATTGGCAACTTATCAAGGTCTTGAATAGGATCGGGATCCTCTGTTCTTACCACACCGTTACCCTTCCTAAAAGCAATCCCTTTGATGTTTTCGATATCTTGATAGTCTTTGTTTTCAATACACTTCACTAGACGGAAAAAGGTGTATTCCCCTTCCCCTATAACCACGAAGTCTATCTCAGAAAAATTTGTCAAAAAGTGTCTCCATAGGAAGGTAGAACCAATCCCCCCAAACACGATTTTAACGTCCGGGTCAATCCCTTTGGCGATTCTAGCAATCTCTATACCCCCCCATCGGTTTGCGTGCAATATGGATAAACCAATTATGTCCGGCTTCTTGTTGATGAGAACCTGGTTGATCCTCTCAGGTGCCTTATTGATATTGTACCAATTTAATATCTCCACATCATAATCATCTTCCTTGAGGAGAGCGGCTACGTAATAGACGCCTATTGGCACCACACTTACGTCCTCTTCCTGAAGCCTATCTTCGAGACAATAGGGATATATGAGCAGTATCTTCATTTTTCTATTTGCATCCCATCCATAGGTCATGCCCATTCTACCTCTACCATGTAAGGAAAATGATCTGAAGGAAAATGCCGCTCGTCATGGTCTCGAATGATATTCCCGTCTAATACCCGAAAGTGTTGGGTCACCAATATCCAGTCGATACGACCTTTTTGAGGAATTCCCTGAAAGCCATGATATGTCATGCTACTCTCATCTTCATTCTTGCCGAGCACTTGCCATGTATCCTTAAGGGTATCTTCAGGACATGTTAAAAGCCGATGTACACGGGAACCTGGATGATCATTAAAGTCGCCCATCAAAACGATAGGTCCGGCATGTTTGCGGACCCATTCACAAACAATCTTAGCCTGTTCCCACCGCGCTTCAATTCCCCTATTATCCAGGTGTGTGACTACCGCCCATAGTTGCCTTTTAGTTTCTTTGTGTTCTAGCAAACCGTAGCTCATCATTCTCGGGTATGCACTGTCCCAATCCTTACTGCGATGAACCCTTGGGGTTCTCGAAAGCCAGAATTCTCCTCTTTCCCTTAATTGAAATGCTCTTTCACAATAGAAGAGGGTGGGATACTGAGACACTTCATCTAGCACTCGATCTGAAGCTACAATACTGTAACCGGGTAGATGTGTTTGGATATAACAGAGTTGTTGTAACCTCCCTTCCTGAGTTCCAAGGATGTGAGGCCTATACCGCTCAATTATCTGTATCACTAGCTCTCGACGATATCGCCAGGCATTTTTTCCATCCAGATCGTTTTCAAAACGGAGGTTAAAGGTCATGATCCGCATTTTTCATTTCCTTTCCGATTCTTGCTGGGATTTTGTAATACGTAACTGTTCGCGGGATGAATCTTTTTCTTTACCCCGTTAGAAAAACATGATCAACCTTCAAACATGGAGGTTAACCCAGTATGGGTTGGGTAATATCTGATTTAGGACTAGAGGAAGGTTGATTCTCTAACCGGTTTATCCGATAACACTTTGGGTCATTGGCTATCAGTTTAAGGAGTGGTAGACGCTTCTGCAGTATATCGAGAAATCACAGTTCGACCCCTTCGATAGGCGGGTTTTCTAACCCCGTTATGTTATATGGAGAAGGCGGGACAGGAATATCTCCCCGTCGTCGAACGACGGTATCCAAAGAATCTCTTTCTTTAACAAGACCA
>DTYH01000265.1 GCA_012961955.1 Desulfobacterales bacterium
AAGGCCCTAATCAAGCCAACAACGCTACCTGTAGTACTTATGTCATGAACACGATAAAGAGGTGCAAGGAACTTATCTTCCCGTGTTGAGCTATCAAAAGCAATTATCCACCAAGTAAGAAGGGAGAGACCAACCGCTCAGAGCAGCCCTGAGGCATGTACAAAAGCTTTTACATTTAGTCTCATTCTCGGTCCCCTTGGCTTGGCTTTCCTCATACCTTATTATGCCCCTGTAGGCTACATGGCCACGGGGTAGAAGCCCTCCGCTCAGGACGACGATATCCGAAAGGCCAGAGAAAAAAAGAAAATACCTGGCCCAGCCTATGCCGGGTATACATAAACTGGGAAGAAGTGAGTCGAACTGAGCTGGCGTCAGTCGCATGAAACGGTTATTCGATCTTTATGCATTTTCATGTTGACAACTGAGAGTTAGAGCAATAAGGTTTTGATACATCTCGATCTCCGGCCAAAAGTTCCTAACACCAAATATGATAGTTTCGTTAAAAAGTCATCTTGCTCACGGAGAGAGCAAAATTAGACCTTTTACGAAACCGTCAGATATTTTGCAGCCTGAGTTTTTTCAAAGAGCTGAAGTGTTGAAAATCGTGCCTAGTAACAGGGGATCGTAGCGCACTGAGTTATCAGTAACTGTTCAGGGGGCGAAGCTTTTCTTGAAACGACTCGGCAGAAACCTTTAGTTTTTCCGTGAGTTGAGAGCGGGGGAAACCGCAGCCACCGCGGTGAAACGAAGATGGAACACGGAGGGGGGAGAGTATCCCCCGTTGCTAACCGACTCCAAAAACAGCGCTTGGAGACATCGGAGTGTAGGCCCCGCAGTTAGAGAATCAAACCCCTTCTAATCTTAAACCAGGTACTACGCTATCCGTATAACATGGAGGTGCATGTATGAGGATTGACCATGATTTTCTAACGATTGAGGAAAACCTCACCCCGTAAATAGTTACAGTCATGATCCTCAGGCAAACGGTAAAAGACCTTTCGACCACATTTAATCAAGAAACGCGGGACTAAAGGAGTAGGCTTTTTACGGTTGAGATATGCTTCTTAGAATCAACCCGGAAAATCCGCAGAGGCGTCTGCTGAAAAGGGTAGTGGATACTCTTAAGGACGGCGGTATCATCGCCTATCCCACGGATACTTACTACGGGATAGGATGTGATATTATGAATAAAAAGGCGATTCAGAAGATATACCGCCTCCGTCAAAGGCCCACCAAAAAACCTTTCAGTTTCATATGCTCGGACCTAAAGAATATAAGCTTGTATGCGAAGGTCTCTAACTATGCATACAGGACAATGAGGAGGCTTCTTCCCGGGCCTTACACCTTTATTCTCGAAGGGTCCCGGCTTGTTCCTAAAATTATGCTAACCCGAAGAAAGACGGCTGGCATAAGGGTTCCCGATAATAGCATCGCGCTTAGTCTGGTCAGGTACCTTGGCCACCCAATTATCAATACCAGTGCGAAACTTCCAGACAGCACGATCCTCTCTGATCCTCTATTAATTCATGACCATTTTGGTCCGAACATAGACATTGTTATAGATGGAGGTCCTGTCCCTGGAAGACCCTCCAGCGTTATTTCACTCATCGAAGACACACCACAAATAGTTCGGGTGGGTTTAGGCAGCGTGGAGATGTTTTTATAGGAGATCTAACCCTGAATCCGTTTCTTAAGAGAATCGGCGGGCCTGAAGCGGACCGTCCACCGTCTTGGTACTAAAAGTGGGTCTTTAGACCTCGGATTGATAATCCTTATGGGCTTGCGCTCTTTAACCTCGAATCTACCAATGCCTCTCAGGTCTACGGTCTCACCCCGAATCAGGGCGTTCGCCATTGTCTCAAACATTGTATTAACGACTAGTGCTATGTCCTTCTTTCGGACCTCTGGAAAACAGGTTTTCAAGGCTGAAATCAATCCACGCTTAACCATTGTTTATCCCTTTTTCGGGCTGCCATAGATAACCTAACGTGTATTTTTGTGAAAAGAGATCCTTAATGATCTCACTTAATGTTGATCCAAAGACGTACTCAAATAGGGAAAATCTCTTTTCCTTGGCATAGACCACAGAGACCTCCCCCTTAATCCCTCCTAACCTTGCAGCCAGGTCTATAGCATCCTCTAGGTTTCCAAGGGTGTCTATCAGGCCTAATCTTTTCGCTTCCTCTCCGGAGAAGATGCGTCCATCAGCAACTGCCTTAACCTTCTCTAACGGTAACTTGCGACTTTCTGCTACCGCGCTAACAAACTGTTCATATATATTGTTTACAAAGCCTTGGAGAAGTTTCCGTTCCTTAGGTGTCATTTTACGTAAAGGGGAACCGATATCCTTGTAATCGCCACTTTTTACAACTACGGCGGTAAGCCCAATCTTCTTTAGTAGCTCTTCAATATTAGTAAACTGCATTAACACACCAATACTCCCGGTAATTGTCCCTGGATTGGCTACAATCTTGTCAGCAGCTGCGGCAATATAATAACCCCCCGACGCAGCGATTGCTCCCATAGAGGCCACTACTTTTTTGACCTTTTTCGTCTTCTTTACTTCTGCATAGATTTCCTGGGAGGGTCCTACTGCCCCGCCTGGGGAATTGATCCGCAATACTATGGCCTTGATCTTGGAATTCTTTCGGAATTGTTTCAGACTTTTCAGGGTTGACCTGGATTCAGTAATTACCCCGTTAACCTCAATAATTCCGACCTTTTCTCCGAAGTTTAGCGCTTTCTTGCCAACACCACAGAAGAAAACAACTGTAACAGTTATTATTGTAGTGGCCACTATTATGCTGAATACCAAAATGGAGAAGAGAAAGGGATGTTTCTTAATAAACGTCATCTTTGTCGGTCAAATTCTTTTCAAGATTTTCTTTCAGTATCTCGCCAAGGGTTGAGACCGCCTTCTTACTGTTCAGATAGCTCCCTTTTAGTTCACGCTCTTTTTCGTCTTCGAGTCTCCTTATGGAAAGACCTATTCGCCTCTCCTTACCATTGATATTGATCACTCTGGCAGATACAACATCTCCAACCTGGAACCGCTCAGCTGGCGACCTTATCTTTTCACTGCTCAATTCAGAGACATGGATTAACCCCTCTATTCCCTCTTCTATCTCTACAAAAACGCCAAACTCGGTAATATTGGTTATCTTACCTGTAACACTGTCGCCAATCACATATCGATCCTCAATAGTCTCCCATGGGTCAGGATAGAGCTGTTTTATTCCAAGGGAAAAACGCTCATTCTCCTTATCAATATTGAGTACTTTGGCCTGAATCTTATCCCCTTTCTTATATAGTTCTGACGGGTGTCCAATCCGTTTGGTCCAGGATATGTCAGATATGTGGACAAGGCCATCAATCCCTTCGTCTATTCCGATGAATAAACCAAACTCGGTAATATTCTTGATCTTACCTTCGATTGTAGATCCTACCGGATATCTTTCCGCAACTATATCCCACGGGTTGGGGACCACCTGCTTCATTCCGAGGGATATCCTCTTTTGATCAGGATCGATGTTGAGAACGACCGCTTCCACCATGTCTCCCACGGAAACAACACTCGAGGGGTGACGGATCTTTCTTGTCCATGACATCTCAGAAACATGTATCAGTCCTTCAACACCCTTTTCCAGCTCAACAAAAGCTCCATAGTCGGTGAGGCTAACCACCTTTCCGGTAACATGAGTTCCAACTGGATACTTTTTACCTGCTGTAGTCCATGGGTCTGGCGTGAGTTGCTTCAGGCCCAGCGACACTCTCTCTTTTTCAGCGTCATAGGTCAAGACTTTAACCGTTATATCATCACCTATGGCAAACATCTCCGAGGGGTGATTAACCCGGCCCCACGACATGTCTGTAATATGGAGAAGCCCATCCACACCACCAAGGTCTATAAATACACCGTAGTCTGTGATGTTTTTGACCACGCCCTTAACAACCTTTCCTTCGTAAATGGTGGATAGCATCTGTTTCCGGAGCGTCTCGCGCCGCTCTTCCAGGATTGCTCTCCTCGATATGACGACGTTCCTTCGCCTTTTGCTATATTTTAGTACCTTAAACTCGAATCTGTTACCAAGCAGCTGATCAAGATTTCGTACGGGTTTCAGATCGATCTGCGAACCTGGCAGGAAGGCCTGTACACCACCAATATCCACAGATAGTCCGCCCTTAACACGCTTGGTAATTACCCCCTCAATGACGTTATTGTTATCATATGCATTCTTTATATCGTCCCAGACCTTAATTTTGGTAGCCTTCTCTTTAGAAAGGGTGAGTACACCATCTTCATCTTCCGGACCTTCAATTAGCACATCTATTGTGTCACCTACTTTTGCGGTAAGATTGCCATCCTTGTCCAGAAATTCAGAAATCCTCACATGGCCTTCCGATTTATAACCAATGTCTACCAATACATGTTCTTTATCGATCTGTACTATCTTTCCTTTGACAACCTCCCCTTCCTGAAGCCGCCTGAAACTCTCTTCATACATGTCGGTGAAATCTTGATCTGCATCTTCGCTTGAGAGTGAAACATTAGTCTTGGCATCAGGCTCTGTGCTTTCCTCATCTTTTTGTTCTATGGCTTTTTTTGTATCATCTATTCCCTCCTTTCCGATTATTTCTTTTTGTTGCTTAGTTACATTGTTTGTATCCAGTTGATCCATAAACCCATTACCCCCTGTTTTTTTATTCGATATCCAGCCAGAGCATACAAATTGATAAAACAAGCTGGACTTTGCCTAACTCCTAACCCTTCACCAGGAGCGAACTGTTATGTCATTTTCAAGCAGCTATAGAGGTATCGCTTTACTAACGGTCTCGTAAAAAGTCTAACTTTGTTCTCTCCGTGAGTCCGGTTAGAATTTTACATAATGCCGTGGAATTCGATCTGGCTCCTCTCTTAACATGAAATTCCATTTTTTGATCTAAATATCCTGTAGAGGATTCTTCTAATGGGGCGAGGAATTTTGGGATTCAGAATTGCTCAATCTCGTTGACAACGTGACTTTTTGCAAAACCATCTCTATTGGCAGGTCAAATTTCGTCCAACTCCCTGAAAGCAGATATAAGTTGTGAGCCTACGAGTTAAGACTTAATGGAAATCTGACAACTGATCCCCGACCCCCGAACTCTGAAAGCTAATTGTGATTGGGGGTAGGCAGACCTAAAAAACTCACGCCGTCTTGAAGCTTCCTAGAAAATATCAGAAAAATGCCGCAAAATACACCCCCTATTATCGATCCAGAAACACCTTAAATTCAGTCCCCCTCACCCCCTGTTGTGTAAAACGTAGGTTGTACTAACGCGAGGAGGGGAAAGGAAAAAGGGTCTCCTGGTGGACACAACCCGACCTCGCCCTGATAGACGAAATTCCTTGTTAGGACATGTCTTGAGTAGAAGGTATCTAAGTGTTACCAAATTTATTTACGAAAAACAACTATTATTTCCCGAGATCTAAAGACCTGGTCGTTTCGTAAAAATTCCATTTTGTTCACTAGATGAGCATTTTGTTCGCATCTGAAACATTCAGCTAAGATTCTAAGACTCGCTCTTACACCTCAAACAATTAGAATTTTTAAACGGTGAACGTTTCAGATCGTTTTCGCCCGAGATGTTCTAGCTCGTTCACAAAAGAGTCTTTGCGAAACCATCAAAAATTAAATGATAGACAGCCTTGCTTTTGCCTTTTCAAGCATGATTCTAATCACTTCCTCCATAGTGAGATGCGAGGAATCGATCCTTATAGCATCGCGTGGTTGCCTTAGGGGTGCAAGCCTTCGATGACTGTCATTCTCGTCCCGTTTCCTTATGTCTTGAGCTATCTGGTTCAACGAAACTCGTAAACCCTTAGCCACTAGTTCCCTATATCGTCTAATTGTCCGTATTTGCGGGTTGGCATCCAGATAGAATTTGAGGTCTGCCTCTGGAAATACAACCGTACCCATGTCCCGCCCTTCGAATACAACCCCTCCATTCTTTCCCATGGCTCTCTGCACCCCGAGCAGGTGCTTACGGACAACAGGTCTTGCTGAGACAGCAGAGGCAATCATGGAAACCTCTGGGTCTCGAATCCTTTGGGAAATATCGTTCCCGTTGGCATGTATTCGGAGCTCTCCGCCCATCCTTTTAAAGGTAAGGTTTAGATTTAGGCAAATCTCGTGCAGACCTGCATCGTCGTCAGGAGGACACCCCTTGTCTCTGGCGGCTAGTGCCACAGCTCTATACAATGCTCCTGTGTCTACATATGTATAATCGAGTCGTTCAGCCAACAGGCGTGCTGCTGTACTTTTGCCAGCCCCGGAAGGGCCGTCTATGGTAATTACAAGCTGCTTCATGGCGGGTTAAATTAGACCTGAAGCACTTCTTTCAAAGTCTCAATAAAACGGAGATTCTCTTCATACCGACCCACAGTTATACGAATACAATTGGGGTAGCCATAGGGTGTCATCGACCGTATAATTACACCGCGCTTAAGCATTTCTCTATAAACCTGTTCGCTATCTCGGCCCAGGTCAATCAATAAGAAATTCGCCTCAGTAGGAAGATATCTCACGCCCATTCGATCCAGTTCATGATATAAGAAATCTAAACCCTCATGAACGAGACGAATAGTCTCTTCAAAGAAGGCCCGATCATCCAGAGCAGCTAATGCACCTATCTGGGCCAGAGTATTGGTATTAAAGGGCTGTCGAACCCTATTGATGAACTCTGAGACCTCTTCCTTCATCACTCCGTATCCGATCCGTAGGCCAGCCAGTCCGTAGACCTTTGAGAATGTGCGGAGCGTGACCACCATATTTTGACCATCCACGTACTCAAGTCCACGTGGGCAGTCAGGGTCTCGAACAAATTCTATATATGCCTCGTCAATAATCACAATGACATCGTTGGGGACCTCCTCTAAGAACTGTTCCATCTCCCTTCTCTTAACTATGGTCCCTGTGGGATTATTAGGATTGTTAATAAAGATCATACGGGTCTTGGACGTGATTCGTTTTAGCATCCCATCAAGATCCAATACATATTTCGTGAGCGGGACCTCCACCGGTACACCGCTTGCAGCCTGAACCATGATCTTGTACATAAGAAACGATGGGGCAGGAATAATGACCTCTTCCCCTGGACAAAGGAATGTGCGCACCAACAACTCGATTATCTCATTGGAGCCATTTCCCAGGACAATCTGATTAAAGGGGACATTTAGGTGTTCAGCCAATCGTTTTCTGAGATTATAACTGTTCCCGTCAGGATAGCGATGGAGATTCTTTAACGACTTCGATATGGCCTCAATTGCACACGGAGAAGGTCCAAGGGGATTCTCATTGGATGCCAGCTTTATAGAATTACTGATTCCGTATTCTCTTTCCAGTTCCTCTGTCGGTTTGCCAGGCTGATACGCCCTAAGTGATGAAATGGAGTCTGGTACATTCATTAAAGATTATTCCCCCTGTATTATTACTACAGCGTCACTTCTTTTGACGTCATGCCCGCGAAGCCTATTCCTGACAGGCTCAGGAAGTGGGCATCCAAAATCCCAGCCATGTTGAAAACAGGCCCGAGTCATGCCCCCGACCGGGGTCGAGGACAGGCTTTTGCGGGCATGACGTCAAAAATAACCATGTCATATAATTTGGGATGAATTTCAAATAGTTAGCGATAAAATATCGCTGGAGATTCATCTTCCATGTATATTTAAACACTAATACCCAGAACAAATCAACAGTTTTATACTAAACCCCGGTAGAATTTCACACGAGCATTAAACCCCCCATAGAGACCTTCGGCCTTTAGGGGGGCATGTGAAAATAACGTAAGACGTGCGGATTTTAACCCCGTGCTTCCGCACGTGGGTTTTCTAACAGGGTAAAAGTTTAGATGGATCAGTGACACAAAAGTACCATTCAACTCGTAACTAGTTTGGTGAAAAACCTCATACTGAGCGTAGGCGAAGCGCCTGGTAAGGAAAGCATCTGAAAGGATTCTTCACTCCGCTTTGCTCCGTTCAGAATTACCATGAGAAGCTCAGCAACAGAGAAGAAAAGCACTGATCGGTGGTCGGTGTCGGTTAAGCGACCACTGATACCGCTAGAGCAGTCACATGAATTCAACTATTCTTTAATGGTCATTTTCGCTCAAGGGGGAGAGACAGGACAAAACCTTACAATCCTTCCATGGTTGTTTCGTAAAAAGTCTAATTTTCTCTCTCTGTGAGCCCGTTAGAATTTTATACACTCCTGTGGAATTCAATTAGGCTCTTTTCTCAAAAGGAAATTCCAGTTTCATCTAATATCCTATACAAATGTTTCTAACGGGGCGAGCAATTTTGGGATTCAGAATTCGCCTGGCTAAGTTTCAGAAGCTCCGGCTTTCGCCTTCAAACAGTTTGAAGTTTTTAGCGTACCTCGTTCTGAATCTTGTTCGAAAATTGCTCAATTTTGTTCGAGAAATGACTTTTTACGAGACCATCAGAGTTGAGGGAAGCCAGTTTTCGGGAAATGTCTGACAGAAAGGAACAATGGCATAAACATTTAGAATGGCAAGGTTCGATAAAGGATGAGGGGTTGAAAAAACGGTAGAAATGTGGAGGTTAACTCGGCTGCTTGACAGGGCATCTGTTATAAGATATGGTCAACAAAAAAACTCCTCCGCGGTGTGGGAAGGGGGTTAAAACTGATGAATAAGGGCAATAGGACCTTTCGGGTAGCAGGTGTTCAGCTCTCACCAATCCTTTTTGACCGGGAGGGTACAACAGAAAAGGTAATTAGGGCTATTGAGAAATGTGGTGTTGAAGGGATTAGAATAGCGGTTTTCCCTGAAACCTTTATTCCCAATTATCCGTATTTTGCGTGGGTACGTCCCCCATTAGCTATCGACCAGCTTCATGGGAAGTTATATGACCAGGCGGTGGATATCCCTGGTCCTGTTACCGAGGCCGTGGGGGCTGCCGCGAAGAGGTCAGGCACGGTGGTAGTTTTAGGTGTAAATGAAAGGGACGGAGGCACCCTTTACAATACACAGCTCGTATTTGATTCCGATGGCTCTATTCTGGGGAAGAGGCGCAAGATAATGCCCACCTTTCACGAACGTATGATCTGGGGATGGGGAGACGGGAGTGGACTAAAAGTATTTGAGACGGGAGTGGGGCGTGTAGGGGCCCTTATCTGTTGGGAACACTACATGCCTTTAGCACGCTATGCCTTGATAGCACAGGGAGAGGAGATTCATTGTTCCCATTTCCCAGGTTCCATGGCAGGGGATTCTCTGTCAAAGCAGATCGACGCGGCTATTCGGCATCATGCCATGGAATCTGGTGCCTTTGTCATTAATGCTAATGGCTGGCTGACTGACAAACAGAGGACCGAGATATCACCCGATGAGTCTCTTTTACGATATCTGAGAGGTGGAATTTGCACGGCAGTTGTGGCTCCTCATGGTCGTTATTTAGCCGGGCCTCTCCCGGAAGGTGAGGGCATGGCTGTGGCAGAGATCAATCTGAAGGCCATAGTTCGACAGAAGAATCTGCTTGATACAATCGGTCATTATTCCCGGCCGGATATCCTGAGGCTCAGAATAGACCGATCCCCGCGAAAGGTAATGGAGGAGATGTTCCCGGGATTTTCGGAGATATCACAAGGGCCTTTAAGATCGAATGACGACGTTTCAGAGGGGGGCGAGAGTGAGGATGCTGGTAACTTATAGAGTGAGGAGTTAAGATTGAAGAGTTAAAAGTTGATATTTTTTATTCCTAGTTTGTAAAACTAGGTGGTAACAGGCCTCGTTCAGGATGGCCATGAAAAGGACAGTAACATAAGAAGAGCCCTCATCGGTGGTCAGCGTCGGTCGTTGGTGTCGGTAACCGACCACTGACACAGCCTGAGCAGTTACAATAGGTGAAACTAAAGAGACCCTTGCACAAGTGTATTATTCCATCCTTCACACCGCATTTGGCTATGTGGGGATCATATTTACCCTAATACCCTTTACTGTCAAGAGAATCTTTCTACCACGCCCTGAGATTAAGGAACTGGAAGCTGATATCAGGAAAGAATATCTTGCAAACTCCTCACTCCTTAGTATAGAAGCAACTGGCTCACTTGATGGACGAGCAGAGGACGTGGAAGACTTTTATCTTCTCAGCAGTTCTCTCAAGTCATACTTTCAGGGGACTCCTATAGAACTGAAATATCAATGGCTGGACATGAGTAACATGACTCCGCTCCAGCAGCTGGTACTCGATGTCACATCCAGAATACCCTACGGAGAGGTTCGCTCATATACATGGGTTGCTAACCTTATCTCCCGTCCTAGAGCCCAGCGATTCGTGGGGAATACTCTAGCCAGAAATCCCTTTCCTATATTAATACCCTGCCACCGTGTTATTCGTGGCAACGGTTCCCTGGGCGGATTTGCTGGAGGTCTTGAATTGAAGAGACGGCTGATTGCTCTGGAAAGAAAAGCACCTCGCAGTCCCTGATTCCGGCAAACCCCGTTAGAATTTTACCCCGTGAGACACGGGTCCTATCGGGAAGTTTAACGGGGTGAAAAATGGATAATATTTTGCCATCATCCCCGTGGATGATATTTGGTATGGATGATCTTAAGCTGGCTTTGAGCTACGTGCGTATATATCTGCGTAGTTGTTATGTCCGCATGACCGAGCATCAGCTGGACCGACCGTAGGTCCGCTCCTCCCTCAAGGAGATGACTAGCAAATGAATGGCGCAGGGTGTGCGGTGTTATTCGGCGGGTAATCCCAGCAGCGACGGCATACCGTTTCAAAAGCTTCCAGAAGGCCTGACGTGTCATGGGAGTCCCTGAACGGGTTATAAACAGGTAGCGGCTCTCCTTACCCTTAAGGAACAGGTGCCTAACATCTTTTAGGTAGAGATCTGTCTTTTGTCTTGCGGTCTCTCCTATTGGAACTATCCTTTCCTTTGAGCCCTTTCCCATTACCCTGACAAACCCGGCCTCCAGGTTAACGTATTGCACCGGGATGGCAATAAGTTCAGATACGCGTAGGCCGGCTGCATACAATAATTCCAACATTGCTGAATCCCGTTTCCCGATCGGTTTTGTGGTATCTGGTGTCTCCAATAGACGGAGGACCTCCTCCACAGGAAGCACATCAGGCAGCTTAAGGCCTCCCTTGGGAAGTTCGATGAGACGAGCCGGATTGGTCTTCAAGAGATTATCGTTTACCAAAAATTGATAAAAGACCCTCAGAGTGACCAGATGCCTAGCCCGACTCTTGGCCGAAAGGCCAGAGTCCCTTAATGAAATAAGGTGTTCCAGGATAAGGGGGGTATCGGCCTCTGTCGGTTTTTGAACACGATTCTCTTTTAAGAACTCTAAATACAGGACGAGGTCGCGGCTGTAGGATTCGATAGTGTTTTTAGCGAGACCCTTTTCAACTATCAGATAGTTTACAAATTCGTCTACAAGACGGTCAAGGTATGTCATTTTTTCTGAAGTTCGATCAAGGAAAAGATCATCAAGAAAATCGTTCCCTGAATGAGAATAAGTATACCATCAACGATCTGGTCATGACGAGGACAATCGGACCTATCCCCATAACAGATACTCATGTCATGGCGTAGATGAATATGGCTCCCTTTTTCTGGCTTCCGAACAACTCTGCCATCCGATGATAGGTATGGTCATTCCTAACATAAGCGATCCATGAGTGAAAACTCCTGACACCTCGAGTATAGATTCGCCTGATCGCGCTACGGAACATATCGAATATCAGAACACTGAAGATAAGGACAAGGGCGCTAAAGGATACGATGTGATCACCTTTGGACCATTCTCCCTTGATAGCCAGGTATGCAATGGTGAATCCAATGAATGTACTCCCGGCATCCCCCGGGAAGATCGTAACTGGTTCGTGCTTTCGAAAGTTGTAGGGCACGAATCCGAGGCAACTTCCCAGCATGGGAACAGCATACCATCCCACGAAGGCATGATCTCTCTGGAAGGCCATCACGCACAGGAATAAGGAGCAGATGACACCGAACCCTGCGGCCGGTCCGTCCATACCAGCGATAAAATTGAACGCATCTGTTATTCCCACCACCCAGAGGAGGTGGGAAAATAATTGATACATACCCCCCAGATGTTTTGAGGCAAGAACATAACCTGTGTTCGTGAGGCAACGATAACGCCAGGAGCAAGGACATGTACTAGTAGTTTAGACCTAGCCGAATAACGCTTAACATCATCGATAAGGCTAGCCATCATCACAAAGATGCCGGCTAAAAGGATGGCAACCACCTGCTGATCGATGATATTGTTGAAAACGATCGATATGATAAAGGCAAGGTAGACGGCAACGCCCCCGAGTAGTAGTCTAGGTCTTTGGTGCACCTTCCTCCGGTCCGGAATATCCACGACGGAATATCTGTGCGCCAGGGCCCTGAATATTGAAGTCAGGATTATTGACGCAAAGAAGGAAAACGGCAAGACAAATAGCCAGCAAAGGCCAATCTGCTTTAGTTTGAAGGTGCTAGGGCTGAAGAGAAGAAGAACCATCCCCGCCCAGGGGGGATATATTAGGGAGGTGAATCTCTTGAAATTGATCATTTCCATCCGGATAGATTCTTCTTTACTGCTTCTATTACGATATCGATCTCTTTATCCTGCAAGGCTGGATAGAGTGGCACAAGTACAGCCTTGTTCCAAGCAGGCTCGGTGTTTGGATAACACAGCAT
>DTYH01000266.1 GCA_012961955.1 Desulfobacterales bacterium
AAAAAGACCGATTGATAAATATGGAACCAAAGCAAAATAAAGAGATCGGCCCTATTTGCTTAAAGCAACAGTATTGGTGCAAGACCGCACCGCGATCTCGGTGGCATATAAAATTCCATCCTACATCTGGTTCTTCTGATGTGTGTCTCTTGGCCTTGACGCTCCGTGAGACGGAGCGAGATGACCTAATTGTTATGAAAGGCGTCATACTTAGCGTGAGTGAGGTCTCTCGTAAGTGAGGTAGAAGCATCTGGAGGGATTGTTCACCCCGCTTTGCTTCGTTCAGAATGAGGCGCGGTAGTAAGGTTCGGTGGGGAGTGACGTGTAGTTATTTTCAGTATAACGCGTAAGGAGGTTCATTAGGGGTAATCTAGGTAGTTAAGGCTTGCTCAGGATGAGGTGTGGTAGCGGGCTCTGCTCGGGATGACGTGTGGTAATAATGTTATTCTGAATGATGTGAGAACAAGGTCCGTCCAGAACGACTACCAGAAGTATAACAACAAAGAACAAGAGCCATGAGGGTTGGTCAGTGGCGGTCGACCGTGTGGCTTAAGCGATCATTGACACCGCTAACTCTAGTCCAAGAATCCTTCCTGGATAGATATTTCGCTCCTTTTTCGAAGATAGGAGAGCCAGTCATAAAAGACCTGAACTTGCTTTCTTGCCCGTATGCGTGCCTTGATCTCATCCCTTTTTTTTATAAACCCTTCTTTTTTGGCGTCTTGTCGCCCCTTGAAGGATATTACATAAAAGCCTTTTCTTCCTTTAATGACACCAGTCGGCAGGGGATTCAATTTAGTGAGTTGGAATGCCTGCTCTGAGATATCTGGCTCAAAGCCTATCCCTGGTATCTTTGAGTTTCGTTTGAAAAAACCCGTAGTTTTGACCTTGAGGCCGTATTTTTTTGCCTCTTTCTTCAGGTCCCCCCCCTTACTCAAATCTTTCAGAAACTTCTCAGCGTCTTTTCTTGCCAGTTCATCCTTTCTTTCCTTGATTATGTCCTTTCGCACCCTTTTGCGGACTTCACTTAGCTTCGGGATACTTGCTTCACGTTTTCCGAGCAGTTGAAGTATGTAATAGCCATCTGAGAGCTCAACCACGTTGCTGAAGCCATCCTTTTCCAGTTTAAAGGCTTGAGAGATAAACGTTCGACTGTCTTTAACCCCTTTGACCGATCCTGTGCGGGTAAAATAATCGGTTTCAAATACCTTTAGATCTTCCTCACGCGCCACTTCGGTCATATCGTTCGTGGTATATATTCTTTCATAGACTGTATCTGCTTTTTCAAAAGCAAGATCCCTTGCAGCCTTTATGGCGAGTCTTTTCCGAATCTTAGGTGCTGCCTCAGTAAAGAGGATCTTTTTCTTCTCAAACTCTTGAATGTGTTTATCATAATAATCCCTTACCTCTTTGTCGGTAAGCCTGGACGGGTCTTCAAAATCTTTAAAGGCAATCCTGATGTAGCGTACCTTAACCATAGGGGGCGTTCTATACCTCTCCTTATGCCGTAAGAAATATTCCTTAACCTCATCACGAGTGACTGATACATTCTTATATTTCTCAGGCCGGAACACAACATATTCGAGATTTACCTTCTCTTCTCCCCATCGATAGACCTCAAACGCCTCAGCATCAGAGACCTTGGTTAGACCGTGTATAAGTTCCTGAACCCTGTCCGTAAGGATTCTTTTCCGCTCGCTTATTTCAAACTCTTCAGGTGTGATTCTATATCTTTGAAGCATCCTATGATACAGTTTTACATCAAAGCGACCATTCGTCTGAAAGGGTGACAGCTTCTGGATATAAGATGCGAGCTCTTCGTCCGTAACCTGTAGTTGGAGACGTGTGGCCTCCTGGAGGATAAGCTTTTGGTTGATCAATTGATCTAATGCCTTTTGTTTGAGGTTAAGGGCCTTGATAAGCTTATCGTCAAGGACACCTCTCAGTTGCTTCCGGTATAGCTGTAATAGGTTCTCGTACGCATTACGGAATTCTTCTAAGGATATTGCGTCTCCGTTCACAAGGGCTACTTGAGCTTCTCTCTTTGCCCGATAACTCCCAACCCCCCAAAAGATAAAGACGATCACAATTGCTCCAAGGGTCAATTTGATCAACCACGATTGGGCATGTTTTCTCATCAAGCTGAGCATCGATTACCTCATCTACTACCGTTTAGCGAATCGAAAATTCATAGGAGTGGCTTCCAGCAGCGACCCAAGGGTGGATTTTGACAGAGCCGAACCTGTTACCCTTGTTTCAGGTTCAGAAGCCCACCGGCCAGTACTATAGCTCGCTCACGTGGATTCAGCACCACCCTTACATAAAAGTCTCGCTTTTTTGTCATGTTTACTGCCCTGAGGACGACGTCACCCCTTTTTATTGCAGCCGCAGCATCTTCCATATAAAGTTTATCCCCAGGTTGGATCTGAGAGTGATCATTTTCATCATCAAAGAGCAAGGGCAATACCCCGAAGTTGATCAGATTTGTCCGATGAATACGCGCAAAGGAACGTGCGATCACCCCTCGAATTCCTAAGAACATGGGGGCTATTGCTGCATGCTCCCGACTCGATCCCTGACCGTAATTCTTTCCAGCCACAATAAAACCTCCACCCTTATTGAGGGCCTTTTCGGAAAAGGAGGGATCATGCTGATGGAATACGTACCTAGCTATGGCAGGAATATTTGATCGGAGTGACATAATATGAGTTCCAGCAGGCAGGATATCGTCTGTGGTGACATCATCCCCTAAAACTATTAAGACCTCACCGCTTAAGTCTTCTTGCAAGGGCTTGTTACGGGGAATCGGCTTAATATTAGGTCCAAGCACGATCTCCACTGATTCAGGTTGACTAGATGGCCAGATTAATAGGTTATCATCACGTGGGTAGGTCTCCGGCGCGTTGATCGAAACCGGCTCTCCAAGGGATCGAGGATCAGTGATCTCTCCTCTAATGGCTGAAACAGCAGCCACTTCCGGACTACAAAGATAGATTTTAGCGTCAGGTGTTCCACTCCTCCCCTTAAAGTTTCGATTAAAGGTGCGAAGGCTGATACCCCCGGTGGGGGGCGATTGACCGATTCCTATGCATGGACCACACGCACATTCCAATATCCTGGCACCAGCCCTTACCATGTCGCTTAACGCACCGCTATCACATAGCATTGCCAGCACTTGGCGTGAACCCGGTGATATTATGAGACTCGTCTTGGGATGGACGGATCTTCCTTTGAGGATTGCAGCAACCGTTGCCATGTCCTTATAGGAGGAGTTG
This sequence comes from Desulfobacterales bacterium, assembly GCA_012961955.1. Taxonomy (GTDB): domain Bacteria; phylum Desulfobacterota; class Desulfobacteria; order Desulfobacterales; family DTYH01; genus DTYH01. Next base: position 3,276 of record DTYH01000266.1, read on the forward strand.
GTACAGCTTCCAATGGCCACCTGGTCAATCTTAAGTCCCGCTATATCCCTTACCCTGCATACGCGATCCGGCATATGCGGTTGGGCAATGAGGGGTTCTAATTGGTCAAGGACGATAGTCTCTATTCTAGCATAGCTCGCATTCCGGTCTGGATGAAGTGGTCTATAATCCTCCTCTCTCCCCTGGGACCTCAAAAAACGGAGTGTCTCTTCATCACTGGGAAAGATAGAACTGGTCGCTCCCAGCTCAGTACCCATATTGGCTATAGTGGCCCGTTCTGGAACAGAAAGTCCCCTCACACCAGGACCTCCATATTCAAATATCTTCCCCAGTCCACCCTTGACTGTAAGTCTCCTCAAGAGCTCCAGGATGATATCCTTTGCTGACAACCAAGGAAGTAGAACGCCTTCTAATCTTACCTGTACCACCTCAGGAATTGTGAGGGGAAAGGGCCTGCCAGCCATGGCCATGGCCACGTCAAGGCCGCCAGCGCCGATTGCCAACATTCCGAGACCGCCTGCTGTGGGTGTATGACTGTCAGAGCCAAGCAATGTCTCACCTGGAACACCAAATCGTTCCAGATGAACCTGATGACAGATGCCGTTTCCGGCTTTAGAAAAGATAATTCCATACTTTTCTGCTACGGACTGTAAAAACCGATGGTCGTCGGCATTTTGAAAACCGGTCTGGAGTGTGTTATGATCCACATAGCTAACCGAGCATTTGGTGGCCACTCGAGGCACACCAATTGCCTCGAATTGCAAATATGCCAGTGTTCCGGTAGAATCCTGAGTCAAAGTTTGATCGATAGGCAGATCCACTACCCTGCCAGGTGATAGAGTCCCATCCACTCCGTGTTGCAGTAAAATCTTTTCAAAAAGGTTTTTCCCAGACATGAGCTATAAATATTTCCCCTTAACAGTTTGATGGTTTCGTAAAAAGTCCTGACCCCTTAGGTCTTTGAAAAAAAAACTCAATAGAATCTATCCGAACTCTTCCTCGAAAAACGGTCTTGTTTTTTAGCATCATTATCTATTTTCGTCAAGTCAACGAATTTGTTGGCATCTTTTTGCTTGCCTTTTGCTAAGCTTCTATATATGGTTAAAAAATGGATCTCATAAACTACCCAGGTTAGGCTTTAGCTCCCTGTAACATTATGTAGCGGAAAGTGAGATATTTTCTGAGCAGCATGAGAAATCATTGCAGTGTGCCTGCCCGCCATCGCTCTTGTTCAAGCGAACCTGTCACTTTCCAATGCTTCGGACTTCCTGAGTTATCCTCTCCTTAAGGAATATATCACTTGTCAAACTTTAGTTGCATAAAGCTAGAGCGTCACGTTTTAAATTTTGATTAAATATATGGCTCTCCTTCAAAAGAATTGGTAAAATGCAGGGTCGAAGATTGGGAAAAATCAAATATATTTGAAGTATTGTAACATTTTAGCAATTTGAAACAAGCCGGTTGCATCAGACTCAAGCTGAAGTTACGATACAGGATACAGGACGACTGGACGGGAACACATTCGTGTAAATATGGTTATTTGCGCAACCTTTTATTACTTACAGCGTCACTTTCCGATCTGATGCCCGCGAAGCCTGTTTTTGACACGCTCAGGGAGCGGGCATCCAAAATCCCAGGCATATTGAAAACAGGCTGGATTAGGCTGGATTCCCGTCCCCGATCGGGGTCGAGGATAAGCTTTCGCCGGAATAACGTTAGAAAT
>DTYH01000267.1 GCA_012961955.1 Desulfobacterales bacterium
TATTTGGCTATCTTGGAGGCGCACCCCTCCCGTTCGAGGAAAAATTCCCCGGCGCAGAGTTCATATTAGCATTCCGGGCCCTTCCCCTAGTATTAGTCGTAAGCGCGCTAAGTTCCCTCTTGTTCTACTGGAGAGTCCTTCCGTACATTGTGAAAGGATTCTCTTTCCTCCTACAAAAGACACTCGATACGGGAGGCGCCGTTGGGCTGGGAGCGGCTGCGAATATATTCGTCGGGATGGTGGAATCGCCCCTCCTTATTCGTCCCTACCTAAAAGAGATGACCAGAACTGAGATATTCACTATCATGACATGCGGTATGTCCACGATTGCAGGGACCGTAATGGTGTTGTATGCAAGCATCCTAAAGGGAGTAATCCCTGACGTCTTGGGACACATCCTCACTGCATCAATCATTAGTGCCCCTGCGGCGATCACCGTCTCTAGCCTGATGATACCGGAGAAAGAAAAGCAGACCTATGGTGAACTCGTCCCTCCACAGACCGCAACTGGCTCGATGGACGCAATCACGAAGGGAACAGCAGAGGGTATTAACTTATTGATAAACATCATTGCGATGCTTGTTGTACTGGTCGCTCTGGTAAACCTGGCGAATCAAGTACTAGGTCTCTTCCCTGAGATTGCCGGTAAACCGATTACGCTGCAGAGGGTACTCGGCTATCTTATGTCCCCTGTCGTCTGGTTAATGGGCATCCCGTGGTCCGAGGCCAAGACAGCCGGTATGTTGATGGGAACCAAGACCATACTTAATGAACTATTGGCCTACCTGGAGCTGTCACGCCTCCCAGATGGTCTCTTATGTGAAAGGAGCCGCCTGATCATGACCTATGCCATGTGCGGATTCGCCAATTTCGGAAGTCTTGGAATCATGATCGGTGGCTTGGGCACGATGGTCCCGGAGAGAAGGGACGAAATAGTAAGGCTCGGACTCAAATCGATCGTGTCAGGAACGCTTGCCACCTGTATGACAGGGGCTGTTGTGGGCATCCTGTAACGGTAAACCTCGTTAGAATTTCACCCGGATGGGGTGCCTCAATAAGCTTATAATGTTCGTTCAAAATGGTTATGGAAAGGTCTCGATCCCATGATCCCAAAATATGTCGCAATCATACCTCGCGGAATACAGGTTAAGAATCAAGATACCTGGCCTCTTTTCTCATAAGCAAGAAGAGAAAAAGGTGCATCTTTTGCTGAATCGACTTCTTTTTTGATCTTCAAGATTTCATCTATGTTTCCCAGGAAGACATCTACCAGATCAGGGTCAAACTGCTTCCCACGCTCTTTCTTTATGATTTCAAGTGCTACTTCAACAGGGTAAGGCTCCTTGTATGGACGTCTGGATGTGAGAGCGTCAAACACATCTGCAAGGCTGACTATTCTGCCAACCAAAGGGATTTTATCTCCTGAAAGACCTTGAGGATATCCTTTGCCATTCCATTTTTCATGGTGAGAAAGGGCTATCTGATGTGCCACCTGGAGGATCTTAGCCTTAGAATTGGCCAGGATGTTTGCTCCTATGGTGGTGTGGGTTTTCATGATCTCGAATTCTTCATCGGTCAATTTTCCGGGTTTCATCAATATACTATCGGGGATACCGATTTTCCCAACGTCGTGCATAGGAGCGGCATAGACTATGTTTTGAACGTCATCGGCTGGCAGCCCAAACCTTTCGGCTATTAAGGCGCTGTATCGACTTATACGGACAATATGGCTGCCAGTACCTTCATCCCTGTACTCAGCTGCCAGCACAAGTCGATGAATGGTATCAAGATACGCTTGCTGCAGATATTGATGTACAGTTTTTAGCTCTATAAGAGTCTTGTTAAGGTCCTCGGCATACTTCACCAGTTGCTGATTGGTTGCCTCAAGTTCCTTTCTTTTTTCCTTCTCGGACCTGTAAACCTCAGCAAAATCCTTTGCGTATTTTCTTAATTGATCAAAAATATAATGATCTTTCTGATAGTCATTCGTCTCCATGAAAATGCTCCTTAAGAAAAGTAACTATCCAAGGATATCTTCCACCTTCTTTATCAATTCCAGGGGGCTGAAGGGCTTGACAAAATATTCGTCTGCCCCTGCTTCAAACCCTTTTTCCTTGTCAGCCTCCTGGCCCTTGGCAGTCAGCATGATTACTCGGCAATCTTTTGTCTGAGGGTCACCCTTTAAGATTCGGGTTGCTTCTAGGCCGTCGATTCCCCCAGGCATCATGATATCCATAATTATCAAGTCAGGTTTTTCAGCCTTTACAATCTCAAGGGCCTCTTCCCCGCTCTTGGCCTTAAAAACCTGGTAATCTCCTACCCTGAGGGTCACCTCTACCAAGTCTCTAACCTCCTTCTGGTCATCTACTATGAGAATCTTTTTCATCCTACTACTCCTCCTCTCTCAGGACGGATTTTATAGCCCCTTTCAGTTTCTCTTCTTTGAATGGCTTGACTACCTAGCTCCTTGCTCCCATCTTGAGTCCCTTCCCTCTTTCTGCCTCCGTCACAGTAACAAATATAACAGGAATATCACTGGTACGTTCGTCTTCCTGTAGTGTGGAAAGGATACTAAACCCATGCGTATCAGGCAACAAAACCTCAATGGTTATGAAATCTGGCCGATATTCGACTACCTTGTCCACAAAATTCTTCCCTGTGGATGAGACACCCACCTGTTACCTTCCTATTCCTGGTAAAACCTGATCAATTCCCCAGAGGCATCATCCTCAAGAATCATGATCTTTTTTGTTCATATTCTTAGATTTTCTTCCTCCTTTTCACTTGCGGCTATAAGATTAAAAGGGGTTTGTAAACCTCACCGTAGTTCCTTTTCCCAGCCCACTCTCTACCCAGACCCTCCCAGTGTGTGCCTCAACTGTGTACTTGACAATTGTCATCCCCGGCCCTGTCCTCTCCGGGGCCGAGCAGGAGGTATCAGATCTATAGAACTTATCAAAGATTTTCTCCACCTGTTCAGGCGTCATCCCAATCCCCCTGATCTTCAACTGATAACTGACAATATCTACTCCCCCAACCACACGGATTGCCCCGCCTTCAGGAGAATACTTGACCGCATTACTCAGGCAGAATGTCTCTTAAGACCTGCTCCATCTTTTCCTTATTTCTAGAGAGTTCCAAAGGTCCTTCTGGCAACACCACCTCAAATTGGTGTTTTTTTTGGACCCTTCTTGGAAATACGGCACTGCGTTCCTCATGATATCGTTGGTATCACAGTGTATCTTGTTTAGTGAAAATCCCTGGCCGGACTCGATACTGGAGACATCCAACGGTTCTATCCTTTGTCTGTTTCGTGTCTTTCAGGACTTTATTGAGCTCTCTCCTTCTTTCATCCAGCTCTTTTTTAACCTTTCGCGATGTTCGTGCAGCTCGGTAACGTCTGACATCTGATATACTACCATCTGTCCGATGCAATTTTCCATCAGCCTCAACAACAGGGATCCCTGAATCGCTCACCCACCGGGCCTCACCATCCTTAGCGATGATACGGTGTTATTCTGAAATACGATTCAGCCTTCACCGCTTTCTCGATCAAAGGTTCGAGGAGGGACTGGTCATCAGGATGAACAACCCTCTTCAACACTTCGAGTCGCCCTTGAATTCATCAGCACTCTATCCATATAATTCTTTAGACTTCTTGGGAGTGATATGGATTGCCTTCATTTCACTATCCACGGAGTAAATCAGATTGGGCACGTTGTTCATGACTGATTCCACAAAGGCCTTTGTCTCCCTTAGCTCCTGCTCATTCCGCTTGAGGCGGGCAAACTTTGATTGAAGTCTATATAGGCCGTCCTTAAGGTTCCGATTGAGGTTTAGCATAAAATGGCGCGGCCAGATATTATCAGGAACAAAATAGCGATAGGTAAGATCCAGTACCAATACCTTCTGAAAATATCGGCAGGGATTATCTTCTTTAAATCGTTATATAAGGCCCGAGTTTCAGCTCCTTGAGGGATTCATGCACTGGTTGACAGTACAGGGGTATGGTCCATCTAGCACCCCTTGCGGCCTTGGCAGCAGGGGAGTTTGGGGGCATTTCGAGCAACGCTATTGCTATCTCTTCAGCCAATTCACCCGGGGTATGTTTGACTTTGGCAAACGGCGATTCCGGGTAAAGCCGAGTACTGAGAAAGAATGGAAAATCCGCATACTCCCTGGCTAGCTGACTGATAATCCGAAAGGTCTTGATATGAATCTTGCCTTCTTGAGCCATCCGTTCTAATGTGTCGGCCCGAACGGTCCCGCCATCCACCTAGCCGTCCATGACAGCGTAAACAACCACGTCATATATATCTCCAAACTTGAGTTCTGCAAAATCACGATACGGACCGATGCCTCTCTATTTCAATTCTCGCCATATCCCCCTCCAGACACCCAGGGCGTGTTCATCAGGAGGTATAAACGACCTGTTCCTGAGATCATTAAGACTCTTGATGTCCTTTTCGTCGGCCCTACAAATGATAACCCGCCCCTATTTCGTAAATATTTTCCCATAACACACGTTCTTCAGAGTGGTGCTCCGGTTTACTCCGTAGGAGGCTTCCAACTCCACATAGTAGGGGGTTGACCAGGACAAAATCGACCCTCCTCTGTCTCCACAGAAGTATAAATCTGGTCAAAACTGATTGGTACGATCATAAAGCTCCTACCAGGAATCCTGGCCGTGAGATATTCAGCACTAGGTGACGAGTTTTCCATACACCGTTCAGCTCCCCTTTTCGCCAGGACACCGATTTTCACAAACCTTTCTCCTCCCCAGGAGAGCTTATGGTTATTAAAATAAACAATAAGGAGATAACCAGAGATACAATACTTACTCGCTTAATCATTCTTATCCTCACGGATATTGGTCAGCGTCAGGCCTAGAAAAGCTTCCTGCCAATAGAAGGATCCCTCTTCACACTTCCTGCTCAGGCTTAAGTTCATATGTACCCCTTTTTTCGACAATAACCAAGAATAAAATCGTTGGTGTCTGTTCAAGGGGGTAAAGCTCCGCGTTACCCCGTTAAGAAGATCATGATCGATCGTGAAGCATGCTCTTTTAGCAGTATGAATTGCGTAGTACCTGGTTTAAGATTAGAGGAGTTGGCATCCCAAAAGGGTTTACACTCCAATGTCTCCGACCTTTGCTTTTTTTTCAGTCCGTTGGGAGGAGGGGGAAACCAGAGCCTCAAAATTTCGTATTAAAATTAAGCATTGTTTGTGAAAAGTGTAGAGGCCTCTCGTTTCTTTTTATACGGGGCACCATAAGGGATATTCGTTCTTGCTTCCCGCTGTGTAATTCATAACCAGCCATACACACAGAACTCGAGATTCAACTTTTTTGATAAGATGCCCATCTGGGTTCTTATCTTCTTGATCGTGGAAGGAGGGCTTTTCGCCCTTAAGGTGTTGTACTATTAGCTACTGGATCGACCCTCCCCGTCACAGGATGTGCCCTGTTGGTCTCTACCGGGGCTATCCGGATTCAGAACCTGTTGATAGCGTGCCCATAGACCCAAGGGGAGCTTGTTGTGGATCTTGGATCTGGGGACAGTCGGGTCGTTCGGCGTGCGGACGTGCTACGCAGTCAGGGGACCGGGGGTTGAAGTGAATCCACTGGCCTATTTGGTAGCGAGATTCCTGAGCCCGGGGATGCCCTGGATCTGGATCAGATGAGGGAATTTTTGGTCTTTGGATCCTTGTGATGCTGATCCGGTTTTTCGTTACCTATTTCCACACGTAAGGAAAAGATTAGCCAAAAAGTTGAAGAGAGGACTCAGGCTGGGGCCCGGGTGGTATCGTGCAACTTTTCCCTTTCAGGGTGGCATCCCCAGCAGGTGATTCGGCCGTGGTCGTCCCAACACGGAGACCCTGTTTATCCTTACCGATTTCCTTGGGCGTCTGTCCATATCGGAACAAGCCTCCCTGGACTTTTGGCGCTAAGGTATAAGCCGATTTTGACCCCGGGCTTCCGCAAGGGCTTTTCTAACGGGGTAAAACTTACGAGCGAAAGGTGCTGATCATGATTTGAAGAATTCCACTTTCATATTCGTGGGCCGGCTAGTTGATGGAACCGGGAGCCCCGTACAGAAAGATGTCCTTGTGCAGGTAGAGAATGGCCTGATCGTATCACTCAAAAGAGTGGGTAACGAAGATCCAAGACGTTTTGATCTCGTGAATCTTTCTCATACCACCCTTTTGCCTCCTCTTGTGGACACTCACGCCAATCTGTTTATGTCAGGAAATAATAGGCAGCATCAGCTTAAAGCCCCTTTCGAGGTCATTAATAAGGTCGTCCGATGGCATCTTTGCCAGCATCTTGCCCATGGGGTTCTTGCGGTCAGAGATGGAGGAGACCATCCTCCCATACCCTCCGAGACAAAGAAGAATCCCTCCATTGCGTGAGGTTGCCGGTTTATCTGAAGTCAGGAGGTAGAGCCTAGCGCGCACCTGACCGTTATGGCAACCTTGTTGGTCGACCTCCTCTCAGAGGGTATACGTTGGCAGAATCAATTTCCCTAGGGCGTCAGGATGTTGATCATATGAAGATCGTCAACTCTGGTCCTAACAGCCTGACATCTTTTGGAAAGGAGACGCCTCCTCAGTTCAGTCTGGAGGTAGTAAAGGCCGCTTTGCAGACCGGGCGTGACCTGGGTCTTAAGACCGTGGTTCATCTAAGTGGAAATCTCAGCGTGAAGTTGGCTGTAGAAGCACGCCGCCACTCGATTGAACACGGCTTTTCTTGGGCAAGGAAAACCTAAAGAGAATGGCAGGCCAAGAAACCACCTGGGCGCCCACCGTCTTTACCATGGAAGCCTATGCCAACGGATTTGATCCTGACGATCTCTAATATGAACCTCAAGGAAGAATCTCGACCATCAGCTCTATCAGAAATTCCAGGCAAGGGAATATTGGGTTCCTGTTCCGGTGGGAACCGATTCAGGGAGTCTGGGGGTCCACCACGGTGATCTTTAATCTTTGCCTGATGCCTTGGATGCCCTTGAAAGGATCTACATACGTGGCCATAGGATAGATTCGTTTGTTCGGGAAACAGCCCGCAAAGACGTGACACTCCATTCACCGACATCGTGCCGTGCCTGCAGTGGAAAGAGGATAACTGAACTCGCCGCTTTAGCTTTTGAATGCCATATAGGCCATCGGAAAGGAAATAAAGACAAGGAGATAACCACATCTTGTGCCGTTCTTTTTCCACCTTTACCCCGTTAGAAAAACCATGGACGGAAGCACTGGGTTAAAATCGAGATTTTATGCCGTGTTTTCATAAGCGGTTCAACGCCCGGTGTGAAATTCTCACGGGGTTTACTCCTTACCCTTCCCCCCATCTGTGCACCCGAAAAGACCGGTATCCTCTGAATAAGGGCCATCCCTAGGTTCAAATGTCCTGCCAATCCATGGCCAAGGAGGACTGTTAGGGAGGTCATCGCGATCATGAAACCAGAAGAGCCCACTAGGGTCTTGACGGGCACACAACCGGGTAACCCTGGCTGGCACCCTTATCAAAGGCCTCCCTACTCTCAACACGCCGGCAACAAAGCCGGCCAGGACCATGACTACAATCACAAGGAATTAGAAGAAATAGGGAAACATTCTAGAATTTTGAAACAAAACTGTTACGTCAGACCCAAGCTGAGGTTACTATACAGGACGCACGATACATGATGCCCTGACCGGGAAGGCATCGCACGTAAATATCGTTGTCCCCGGAACCCTCTTATACATAAAAAAACCAAACGTAGTGTGGCATACTATACCACACCGAAATTGCGGTGGGCGCAAAATCCCACCCTACAAATACCGTCAAACTCATGAAGGTTGTCACTACACCGGCCTTTCATAGCTAAACTATCTGAAACTACTCCCAAACTACGTGAGATGGTCACTTCTGGTCTCATTCACGCGAAAACTTGTCCCCTCCCCCGATCGGGGGCGTGAATCTATCCTGCTTTCAATTCGGCTGCGATTTTGGATGCCCGCCTTCGCGGGCATTACGTCAAAAAGTGACCCCGCAGTATTATGGCTGTTTGCTCTATGAAGGGTCTTGCACGTAGCCTGTAATTACAACGACTTTTGGCCTTGACCATCGTTTGACCACAGATCGGATACCCGGAGGCCTCAGAACCTGGTAGGCTCCGTTTACGATCGGAATCATAGAATATTGGGCTTATAGGCCAATTAACCCTCATTGAAAACGAAGCTGATTCGCCAGAGCAGCGCCTGACCGGCTTGGAATGCGGGAACCACGGATTACGTGGTCAACAAATGTGCCGTGTAAGCCCGTCCTTCTGCTCTTCCAAGATTCCAATATTCGATTGTCTTGGATTTTGGCCGGTCTGGGTGATGGCCCCCGCGCGGAATCACCGGCCGAAACGACCACCAGGACCGACTTTTGCCTGGTACTACATAGTCTTCTATCTTGCATCCTGAAGCATATATTCAGTATTCGGGTCGTCTTTTGACGCGGTCGGCTTTCTTTCAAGAGGCTAAAGTGTTACGAAATAGGCTGGATCGTATCTATTTGGTGGCCCAGCCCCTTACAGGTTATCCGTAGCCAACGTTACTCTTAAGGGGGCGGGGCAGATGGGGCAAGAGGCCGGTTAGACCTGTCAAACTGTTACCTCAGTCGTTGCCAGAACCTTCCGTTATATATCTCTCCACTTTTGCTTTTCCTTTCAGTTTCTCAATGAAAGGTTTTGTTTCTTTATTGACTTTATCCTGCCTAAGATACTCCTTAATCGTGTCTTTGATATCCTGATAAGGGGTTGTACTTGCAGGTTTTCTGTCCGTAACTTTAATAATGTGGTATCCAAACCTGGTCTTCACGATGCCACTTACCTCGCCCGGTTTTAGAGCAAAAGCTATATCTTCGAACGGCTTTACCATCTGGCCACGTGTAAAGTAGCCTACATCCCCGCCCCTGGCGCCACTCGAAGCTTGAGAAAACTTCCTGGCGAGGACTACGAAATCCTCACCCCTTTGTAGCCTCTCCTGGATCATTTTAAGCCTTTCACGTGCTTCAGTTTTCTGGGATTCATCTGCCAGGGGATCTACCTTTATCATAATATGGCTGGCCCGAACCTGCTCAGGCTGTTTGAAAATATCCAGATAGCTGTCATAGTAGGCCCTAGCCTCCTTATCTGACACGGCAATTCTATTGCCAAATTGCTTCTCTATGAATTCTTGAATAGCCATTCCCCGCTTTAATTGAGATTTTATGTCGGCTTCAGAGAGGTTCATCCTGTTCAGCACTCTTTTGAACTCAGCTTCACTCGAAAATTGTTTTTTCAGTCCATCTAATTGCTTATTGACGGCCGTCTCGTCCGCCTTAATTCCGCTCTTCCGGCTTTCCTGGTACAGCAACTCATTGTTGATAAGATTTTCAAGCACCACCTCTTTTATTTTCGCGAGCTGGGAACCAGTTAAGGGCCTTCCCATGCGTAAAAACCGCCTCTGGATACGACCCACTTCCCTGTTAAAATCCTTGCGGGTGATCACGGATCCATTAACTACAGCAACCTTATCTGAAAGCTGGTTTTCTCCTGCCGTTGCTGGACAGCTGGTAGATGCCAACAAACCTAAGGTCGTAAACACTAACCAAAACAGTATCCTATCAACCTTGTCCACTCAGATCTCTCCTTTCTATTGCAACCGTTCACAGGAGGTTGAAACTCTCCTTTTCGCCCGGATCTCTCCAGCCTCCTTCTCTCACTAACACTCTGGCTGTTTTAAGAAATTGAACTGCCAAATATCTAACCTGACAAGTTGTTGGGGGCGCGCGGACATACTTTTTTTGGGTAACGGAAGCGAGGAGACCGACGACCGTCATCGGTATGCCCGCTTAAGATATGTTGGTCACACTGGAGAGTAACAGGCCTGCCTCGGCCCAATCGTTCCAAGAAAGGCTTCGTCCCCGTGACCGCTTGCTGTCTAAAACCCCTTTTTGATAGACCCAGCAAAAAAGCTTCACAAAGGCGTCTTTCGCCACGGATCTGAGACTTGCCCCGTTAGTTCCCGTGACAAATCCCAGTCCAACTGGTTATGGGATGGAGCATTTGGTTTTCCAGCTACTTACCAATGGAAGATTCTTTACCTCTCCGAGGCCTAGGCCGTACAAACCAGAGACCAGGAGCCTGAGTCATAGAGGATTACCTTTCAATACCATTAAGAAAGAGACGCGTGTGGTAAGCTCTGATTGTTTACTGTGGACGCAATTGAGTCCAAGTAACCTATTTTCGAAGAGGAAAAAGTAACTCAGGATATCTTGATTCCGAATAAGGAGTTCAGACAGGACCGGCAGAAGGGATTAAATCCAAAGGGACTTCCAAGGGACTTCGTGCCGTCAAGTACGCAAATGTGATATCTTCTGCAAGTAGCAAACTCTTGAAATACACCCTGAGGGAATCCTATCATAGGGGAAAGACCCCCATCCTCGTCCGCCATTTTTACACCTTCTTTCAGGGGGTGTCGACCAAAGGAGAATCTGGACAAAGATTACGCAATCTCGACCAATTCGACCTCAAAAGTCAACGTACTTCCAGCCAGTGGATGGTTTGCGTCAAGTGTTATTGTATCTTCATCCATATCTGTAATAACCACATTAATAAAATTGCCGCTTGGCTGTCGAATCTGAAGCTGCTGTCCGACAGCAGGTGTAATACCTTCAGGAAAATCGGTTCTCCTTACGTCCACTACTAGTTCTTCTCGCCTTGGTCCATATCCTTCTTCTGGCGGGATTGTAATGGTTTTCGTGTCCCCGATCTCCATACCGATAATACCTTTTTCAAAGCCGGGAATAACATCACCGTTTCCGATCGTAAATTCAATCGGCTGACGGTCTTTTGAGGTGTCGAATACCGCACCATCTTCCAATCTCCCTGTGTAGTGTACCTTTACCACGTCTCCGTTTTTTGCCTGAGTCATGCTAACCTCCTATAAATTTATAATTATTTTGTTACCTAATTAGCTCCTTATAACTTATTTGGCGATCATGGATATATCTTTATTAAGCAGCAAGATAAATTCTTCACTGTACCTATTAGCTTCTGATACCCCAGTGTACGGGCAACTCATGGATCGTCCCTACCGCTGACACACGATGATGTTTACTGTGACTAATACCTCCGATGTAATTGGCGCACGCAGCCTCCGGCTCGGAAAGGACGGAGGTCATGCTAGGCTTTGTGCAGTGGTTGCCAGCTCTCAGACCCGCCGCCCTCATAGGAACGAGGCGGGGGGGCATTCCTTGTCGCCTGCTCCTTCAAAAAATAAAATATATCCGTGACCGCCTTTCAGTTCCTTAGACCTAAAATCCCGCGCACCTTGGAAATAATTTCCTACTCTATAATACAACAAAAATGAATCAAGTCTTTTTAACATTTTTTTTTGATAATCAGGGGAAATTCAGGAAGAAGAATACAATTGTACCTACTCCCATGATTATCATCCCAAAAACAAATATTGAAGTAAAGGAGAAAAGATCGAGTAGTATGCCTGCAAGGATCGGACCCGTTAACATCCCCAGGCTGTGAGCCATGGTAAGGAGGCCCATCATAGAGCCCATTGCATCTATTCGACGTCCCTCTATCACACCCAATGCCATGGTGGCGGGAATCGATATACCGCCTGCCAATCCAAAGATCCCATTGGCTAAAAGAAGTTCCTTAAACGAAGAAGCCATTCCGATATAAAACATGGAGATTATAGCCAGAATCCCTCCTGTGATGATCAGAAGCTTTTTATCGAGCCTATCGGCCAAAAACCCCATAGGGGTCTGGAAAATACCGCTCACTAAGACATTCATTGCGACTATCATACCAATAATCGAACTGGAGAGATCGAGCCTAGTGCTCGCAAAAAGCGGGAGAAA
>DTYH01000268.1 GCA_012961955.1 Desulfobacterales bacterium
AGGAATCAACCAGAACACCCCAAGAACTGACACCTTTGTGAACGAGCCCATGGATGGGTCAAGAAGCTCATAGGAACGAGTGAAAAGGGTTTGTGCAAAGGTCTCACTAATAAGCGAGATCGAAGGCGTTCTTTATAATCTCGACATGGGCCCCCGGACGTAATCTCCAGATTACACTCTCTTCAGGATAGTTTGAACTTAAATGTATGGCTACCACATCAAATCGGGCCTTCTTGGTGATCTGTTGAGTCTTCTTTAAGTACTCCAGTGCAGCCATAGAGAGTTTGCGCTGTTTTATAGGCGTAACCCCCCGCTTTGGGCTACCAAAACCCTGTGTGCGACGGGTCTTTACCTCCACAAATACAAGCGAATCTCCGTCCTGGGCGATTATATCGATCTCCCCCAATCTACTACGGTAGTTCTTCTCTAATATCTTGTACCCGTGTTTCTTAAGAACGGCACAGGCTATGGCCTCTCCCTGCCTTCCCACACGTCCTCGATCATCACCCACGATTCTTGTCCTGTCCTAATTAGGCCCTGGCTATCTATATTCCTTGACTCCTCGAAAGGTCTTTCGATGAATTGGACAGCACCCAAAGGTCTGAATAGCAATTCGATGTTCCTTTGTGCCATACCCCTTGTTTCGGGAAAAACCGTATACAGGATAATCCAGGTCATAGATCTCCATCATACGGTCACGACTTACCTTGGCGACTATAGAGGCGGCAGAGATGGACATACACCTTTTGTCGCCTTTCTTGATTGTTTCCTGAGGTAAGGACTTCGGCACTCGGAAAATACCATCTACCAGGAGAAAATCAGGCGCAGGATCTAGGTTTTCAACGGCTATCTTCATAGCAATCAGGGATGCCCGCAATATATTGATACGTTCGATTTCAGCAGCGTCTACAATTCCGATACCAATAGAAATAGCTTGGTTATAGATTTCTTTGTAGAGACGATCCCTTTTTTGAGGGGATAGTTTCTTTGAATCATCTAATTCAGGGATATAAATCCTCTCCGGTAGAATCACTGCTGCAGAAACAACTGGGCCGGCCAGAGGTCCCCTTCCCGCCTCGTCAATACCAGCGATCTTCTCAAAACCTACCCTTCGAGCCTCTTTTTCAAAGGCCCATAGATCAGCCATCACAGCTTTCTCCAGCTGTTTGATCGATTACAACTGGTTTTGCTTTACATCCTTACCTGGCCTAAGTTGTTTAATCCTGGCAGCTTTTCCTTTTAATTCTCTCAGATAATAGAGTCGCGACCGTCGTACACCTCCTCGGGAAACCACCTCTATCTTATCTATCTGAGGGGAGTGGAGTGGAAAGATACGCTCCACTCCAATACCATAGGATATTTTACGCACAGTAAATGTGGCATTTGTGCTCCCTCTCCGTTTTTTGATCACGACCCCTTTAAAAACCTGTATTCTCTCCTTATCCCCTTCTTTTATCCTGACTGAGACCTTTACCGTATCACCAGCCTTAAACGCCGGTATATCAGCACGCATATGTTCTTTTTCCAGAGCCTTTATTCTCTCCATATTATCCCTCCGATGTGTATAATTAGCTTAAGTGTTACACAAAGACGGATAGGTACGTTATTTTCTAATCGTTTCACCCAAGAGCCTGTCTAAAACAATAGCAACAGCAGCCCGGACAGAAAGATGGTTATAATCGGAACCTGCCCTGATCGGAGTTAAGATATAATCAGCCTTAGCGATAAACTCCGTGCTTAGACCCCATGCTGTTCCGAAAAGGAGAAGATAGGGACGATAGGTCATTATCATGCGCGACAGTTCATCAAAGCCGATACTTCCGCAATAGGGTCGAGCATCTGTAACAACCGTATAAGGAAGCCCATCCCCGTTTCGAGCTATATCCTCTCTTACCTCCTCCAGTGAACCTTTGACCTTTATCAGGTCAAGAGCGGCCTTTCTGGTAGGATTATATACAGCTCCCGCCCCCTTAATCCAATATCTCACGATCACATCTGCCAGACGTTGTTGATCTTCAAGGGGAGTCACCACATAAAACGTGCGAACCCCATAAGTTTTTGCTGCCCTTGAAATATCATGGAGATCGAGATTGGTAATCGCAGAGGCAATTACCTCTCCGTTTTTGTTATAAACAGGATAGTGCATCAGGGCCAAATATAAGTTTAGTTGATTACTGCTCAAGTTCTCTCTGCGCCCTAAGTATGATAGCGTTGATACTCTGGTTTACCTTCCTTAAAAAATCTATATCCTCCTTTGAAAGACTGACGTTTGCAAGCAGGTCCGGTCGTTTTAAGATCGTACGGATAAGGGAATTCTCCCTTCTCCAACGGCTAATTCTACAATGGTTTCCTGAAAGAAGAACTTCGGGTACTTCAGCCCTGCCAAAGGATCTTGGACGGGTATACTGGGCATACTCCAACAGACCGTTTGTAAATGAATCTTCCTTTATAGAATCCCTGGAACCCAACACTCCAGGAATGAACCGCGCCACAGCATCAATGACTACCATGGCTGCTGGCTCGCCACCAGTCAGTACATAATCACCGATGGAGATCTCCTCGTCCACCCACCCCTCATGTATTCGCTCATCCACCCCCTCGTAATGACCACAAAGTAGGATTATGGAGCGATACTGGAGCAATTCTTTTGCTAATTCATGCTTAAAAAGACGCCCCTGCGGAGACAGGCTAATAGTGTACGCATTCGGATATCTTTCCTTTGCTTTATTGATGGCTCTAGCGATCGGTTCCGGTTTCATTACCATACCGCTACCGCCACCATAAGGCCGGTCATCGGTTGTTTTATGTCGTCCCTCGGCAAACTCTCGGATGTTTATGGTTTCAATCGAGATAACGCCCTTATCTATCGCTCTCTTTAAAATACTACTCCCCAGCCAGGAAGAAAACATTTCGGGGAAAAGGGTAAGAATAACAAAATTCATCGTTAACTTTATGGATGGTGCCGTACCCTTAGAGTAGTCCTTCTGGCAGGTCGACGTTCATCAAACCACTTTTCAGATCGATATCTAAAACAACAGACTCGAGTGCTGGAACCAGAACCTCCTTTTCACCGTCACGTACAACGTATACGTCGTTACTTCCTGTGGGGAGAATAGAATCTACCAGACCAAGATACTCCCCTTCAGTCGTGTAGACCTTCAACCCGATAATCTGAAACCAGTAGTATTCTCCCTCTTCGAGTTCGGGAAGCTTGGTCCTGTCGATAAGTATTTCGGAACCGATCCAGGGTTCTGCTGCTTCAATGGTCGCTATCCCTCTCAGCGTAAGGAGAATATTGCGCTTATGAGGAGACGACGCAAGTATCTCAAACCCCCTCACATCTCCGCTTCTGCCCTTAATATATACAATTCCACCCGGGACAAATGATGAAGGGGATTGAGCATAGGAGTAGACCTTTAACCGACCTTTTACCCCGTGAGTTCCGACAATCTTGCCGATGGGGAGGAAGATATCCTCGCGCATTAGGGTGCTATTCTATAATCTCTAATACCGATCGTTTTTTTATTTTTGTTGAAGCTGCACTTAGAATGGTTCGCATAGCCCGAGCCGTACGTCCCTGCTTCCCAATCACCTTTCCCAGATCCTCTTTAGCTACCTTCAATTCAATAACTGACGTCTGCTCTCCTTCTACCTCAGAAACTTCAACCTGATCAGGATTATCAACCAGAGCCTGAGCAATATACTTGATCAAATCCTTCATCTCCTTAACCTCCTATAAAGCATTAAAGACAGAAACAACCCATTTACCAAGAAAAGATATCCAATGTTACATTTTACTTTCTTTTGATCAGAAAGCACCCGTTTTTCAAACCTGCACCCCTAGTAGCCTACTAAAAGAGAAACCGTAATTTATATTTGATAGACGGATCAAAATGGAAAAGCTAATTTCTTCAGGGTGGTTCTTCGCTGGAATACTTTGACCACCTGATTGACACTCAAAGACGAGTGTTTGGCACAAACGTTCATCCGTTGACAACCCCTGTCTCTGTTTGAGGGACGTTCTCTCTTAATCGGGACCAAAACCCTTTACTCTTCAAGATGCTATTTACAGTTGCTGTCGGTTTTGCTCCTTTTTGAATCCATTCTTTTAGCCGATCCTCTTTCAGAGTAATTGCAGCAGGTTCCTTGAGAGGATCGTATGTCCCAACAATTTCAATAAATTTCCCGTCTCTTGGCGCCTCTGACGGGGCTACAACAATCCGATAAAAGGGTCTTTTTTTAGCACCATACCTCGCTAGTCTAATTCTTACCGGCATCAGAATTAACCTTCCCCCCTAAAATGGCAACACACCTCTGTCCATACCACGAATGTTGCCCTTGTTTATTCTCTTTAACATTTTAAGGACCTGACGATAATTTTTTAAAAGACGATTGACGTCTTGAACCGTTGTTCCGCTTCCTCTTGCTATCCTTCTACGTCTACTTCCGTTAATGATGTTGTAATTGCGCCTCTCCTGTATAGTCATCGAGTTTATTATGGCTTCCACTTTTGCCAACTCACGATCATCAGGGGCTAATCTCTTAAGGTCTTTAATCCTTCCCATTCCCGGAATCATCTCTAATATATCCGCCAAGGATCCCATCTTCCGAATCTGTATTAACTGATCACGGAAATCTTCCAGGGTAAACCGGCTCTTGCGAAGTCTCTCTTCTAATTCCCGGGCCTTTTCTCTGTCTATAGCGGATTGCGCCTTTTCGATCAGCGTAAGAACATCACCCATCCCCAAGATTCTGGATGCCATACGTTCAGGGTAAAAAGGCTCCAGGGCATCCAGCTTCTCACCCACTCCAACAAATTTGATCGGTTTGTTGGTGATAAACCGTATAGAGATCGCAGCTCCGCCTCGAGCATCCCCTTCCATTTTAGTGAGTATCACGCCACTTATGTCAAGTATCTCATCAAATCTCTTGGCAATATTTACCGCATCCTGGCCTGTCATAGCGTCAGCAACTAGGAGGATATCAGAAGGGCTGATCGCCTCCTTTATCCTGATCAATTCCTGCATAAGGGCTTCGTCGATATGGAGTCGGCCAGCAGTGTCGATCAAAAGTGTGTCAAATCCGTTTTGGCGACCTGCTATCACAGCCTGACGACATATATCGACCGGGTCTGTATCAGGAGTCGACGGAAATACTTCAACATCCAATTGAGTACCCAATGTCTTGAGCTGCTCAATTGCCGCCGGACGATAAACGTCTGCCGGCACTAGATACGGCTTTCTGTGTTTTGCCTTAAGGAGCTTGGCTAATTTTCCAGCAGTCGTTGTCTTTCCAGAGCCTTGAAGTCCTACAAGCATAATCGATGCCGGACGTGCCCCCCCAAGCCGGAGCCCCTCGTGCTTATCACCCATCAGACGTATCAACTCTTCCTTAACAATCTTAACCACCTGTTGACCCGGAGTCAGACTAGCCAGCACCTCCTGACCAATGGCACGCTCTTTTACGGCGGCGATAAGGTTTTTGACCACCTTATAGTGGACATCGGCCTCAAGAAGGGCCATCCTTACCTCTTTCAAGCCTGCTTCGATATTCTTCTCGGTTAGTTTCCCGTGCCCCTTCAGCTTTTTGAAGACCAGGTTTAGCTTCTCTGAGAGACTCTCAAACATTATTGTAGATTACCATGAGGAATTGATGAATAATTGAAGTCTATAAAATTAATTTTGCTTAAATAATATGTCAAGAAAAATAATTCTTGTGATGTCTTTGAAGGCTTCCTAAAAAGTCGTTTTACGAACGACGTAGAGCAATCTTGGAAGAAGATTCAGCACGGGCCTGGTGTTAAAAATCTCAAACCTTCTGATGGCGTTAGCCAGAGGTTTCCAAATCTTGCCAGCGAATTCTGAATCCCAAGATTGATCACGGAGAGATCAAAACTAGACCTTTTATGAAACCATCATCTTTAGCAGCTTTACGCAATTGAAGAGCGGCCATGGGGATATTTTCTTAAGCACGTTACGCTCCTACACCGTACCTGTCAATTTCCAGTCTTCAATTTCCTAAGATAGCCTCCGCAGCGTAGGCTGTACTCTCCGGGCTGCAAGCGGAGCGAGGTACACGCTGACCTTTGTACCCCTGTCATCCTTCTTAGGAATTATTTTTAGTACTGCTTAAAAAAATGCACATGGACTCAAGCATCACCTGTGAACAAGCAAGTATATACTTCTTTCCTGTTTTCTCTTTGCCAGATCACCCTTTTTATAATATTATATCATAAAAATAGCAATTTGACTATAAAAGGAAAGTATTTTTACGGCAACAATTAAGTTCGTCGATTCAGCAAAAAACATGATCGATATCAAATCCATGACAGAAGCTGACTTGAGCAAATGGCTTGGCGGTTTCAACGTAGCACCCTATCGAACAGGTCAGATCTTCAGATGGATATATCACCGGCATGTGACATCGTTTTCACAGATGACTGATCTCCCCAAAGCGCTTCGAGAATTCCTTTCTGAACATATGATCATCACCCAGGTATCCATAGATCGGATTCAAACATCCTCTGATGGATCCAAGAAGTACCTTTTACGCCTTAGAGACGGCCAACATATTGAGAGCGTACTGATCCCGGAACGAAATCACTGGACCTTATGCATATCGACTCAGGTAGGATGTGCAATGGGATGCAAGTTTTGCCTCACCGGTCAGAACGGATTTGTTCGAAATCTGAGAGCTTCCGAAATCGTGAATCAGGTCTTAACAATAATTCAAGATTTTGATTCACACGAGCGGCTGACCAATATTGTCCTGATGGGAATGGGAGAGCCTCTGGCTAACTATGACAATGTATTGAAGGCCCTGCGTATCATTACCAGCAACAACGGTCTTGGATTCTCCAGTCGCAGAGTAACCCTCTCCACTGCCGGTCTTGTGCCTGAAATCCAAAGGCTTGGGCGCGATATCAATGTAAACCTTGCCGTCTCACTTAATGCCTCTGAGGATAACACAAGAAGCTACTTAATGCCTGTAAATCGCACATATTCTTTAAAAGAGGTCATTGATGCGTGCAAACGTTTTCCCCTACCACCGCGCAGGAGGATTACCTTTGAATACGTTATGTTAGCTGGCATAAACGATAGTCTCAGGGATGCAGAAAGGCTGTCCAGATTATTAAGACCTGTCCGTTCCAAGATCAATCTCATCCCCTTTAACCAGTTTGATGGTAGTAAGTTCAAAAGGCCTGACGATTCGGTAATCCTGTCATTTCAAAAATACCTTATCGATCGTAAATATACTGCAATCGTGAGGAAGAGCAAAGGATCAGATATATCTGCTGCCTGTGGTCAGCTGCGGGCCAGGATGGGATAAACGATAAAGATAAAAACAGAAAAGACCAATCCACTAGATTCGAATCAGCTCATATTTGCGGGTGCCTAAGCCAATCTCTTCTCCGTATTTAAGCTGAATGCTCCAATCTATCTTTGGATATACAGCCATGAACTTATCCTCTCCAGGACCACGCCTTGGACTGATA
>DTYH01000269.1 GCA_012961955.1 Desulfobacterales bacterium
GACTACAACGACTACGACTACAACGACTACAACGACTACGACTACAACGACTACTTTACCTGGATTTCCGGGGACACCCTCGTGATGATGAGATAGTCGTATGCTTGATAAGCCCTGTTTGAAAGCCTTAGGCTTCTAACCAGGTTCATCAACAAACGTCTTGTCTCAATGATCTGTCATAGGGATTTACTAAACAACTCCACCAAACAACGATCATACGAAATTTAAAAACTTGCACTTATTAATACTGTTTAATACTTAGACAAAAGATATCTTCCGCAATATCGATTACGAAGGTGCAGAAGCTACTGTTAGGTCAAGTGAGAACTCAAACCGTTATTTCGTGACCTGTACAAGAGTACACTCTGATTGAGACCTTTGCATAAGCCCTTTGAACGGCCATCATGAGTTTTTTCGAGTACTCACACGGGCGAAGTTCACCCCGTTAAACAAGGTTCTCTCCAGGAAATTTAACGGGGCAAGTGGCCCACGTAAGGGGGCAAATCCTGAACCGTTCCAGGCCACAAGACCACTTTTCAGGATTCAGTGGACAAGCCCATGGATCGACCAAAAAGCTGATACGAACGAGTGAAAAGAGGTTATGCAAAGGTCTTACTTCACCTCCAGCTCCAAGATCTTTCAGGCCGGAGACTATTGACAGGGGCAGTGAGATTTAACCTTCTGCTCAAAAAATATGTCCTTCACCGGTCTTGAGTGGGGCAAGGCTAAACCGTTACTTAAACCTAAATCTTGAATCTCTTTTAAAATTATGGAGATACGAAGATGAATGTAAGAGAAAAATTTTTACGTTTCTTATCATGGATTTTTAAGAACAGATTTTTGATCTTAACAGTGGTGCTTATTTCTATTTTTGCCAAGGTCGATTATTTGAGAGCGGATAATGCTACTGAGGAAGCTATTGGTACGTCTACATCGACTGAAGAAACCTATTACGGAGATCACTGGAAATTTGGATTGTCTAGGTACGGAAATATAATGCCATGGGCATCTCCTAGGTCTCCAGATGAGTATGAACATCTACAACAAGGTGTTTACGAAGACGGGTTTAATGTCTGTTATAAGATTGGGACTGATGATTATTGCCGTTACAGCCTTTATAATGAAACGGACGGGATTGTGGAAGATTCTTACACCGTGGAAGAGAACAGTGAGACAAACGTAAAGGTTACGGTTGTAAATAGGACTGATGATGGAAACCTAAAGATAACCCATGTATTTGAAGCTCCTAAGGATAAGAAATATATCAAGGTTTCTGTTACCGTAGAAAATATAGGCTCTTCGAATCTAACCCAAGTATTGTACAAAAGACTTTCGGATTTTGATGTAGACAATGCGGCAAATGATTATTATACGGACTTTGCGTACGATTCATCGAGAAATATGATCTATACTCATTGGACCCACTATATTGGTCTGGCAGGTAAATCGGCTCCAACATACAGAGATTTGAATGGTTGGGATGATGACACAAGAAGGGAGACTAATGAAGAATATACAGATAGTTATTCTGGTGACGGACTCTGTTGTCTGCATTACGAACTCGGCACACTTTCACCTGGCGAAACAGCCTCTTTGGTCTTTGTATATGCAGCTGCTGACAGTAAAGCTGAACTCGACTCTGTTGTAGACCAGGGCATGGGAGAAGCAACTACCTCCGTTTCCGGTACAGTCCTTAAATATGATGGAACAATACAAACCAGCGGTATTATTAGGTTTCATGATCAGAGGACCGGGAATTCCCGTCAATCCGATATTAGATCAGATGGCACTTATTACATAGACCTCTCCAAGGACGAGGATGGGAATTTCGGTCCGGGGAAGTATCTTGTCACCATAACCGGTACAGGGGTTGAAGCCGAAATTCGGTTTGATCAGGAAATCGAGTATGGGAATAACACCAAGGACTATACTCTGTCTTCATCCGATCCAGGCCATTCCATCAGTGGGACTATTACAGGGAGTGGACCTCTCGGCGGTGTATCCCTCAGCGTCAATATTACAAGGGATAAGGATAATACATCAGAAGGAAAAACATTCTACCTCGACGGCACTGAAACAGGCTCAGACGGTGTTTACACCATTTCAAATCTTCCTGATAGGGCATATCAGGTCAACATTAGTGGGCAGACAGTCGGAAGTACAGATTATGTGTCGGCCAGGCTGGATAATGTAAGGATCAGCGGGAGCGATTCGAGGGGCAACGATGTTGATCTGACAATTGCAAGGAGTATCAGCGGAAGGGTAACCGCTGATGGAACCGGCCTCTCTGGAGTTAAGGTGGCTGCGTATTTTGCCAATAGTGATAATGACTATGATTACGGAAGTGTATGGGATGATGCAACCACAGATAGTGATGGCAACTATACCATAAAATACGCCTATCCTGACGTAAACTTGGTCTATATCCGGGACCTCGGAAGCCATCATGATTCAAATTATGCAGTGAGTGCAAGGTATGTAGACCTGGGTGACGGGAGCAAAACCGGGGTTGACTTCGATCTCTCTTCAGGCGGAAACATTAAGGGAAGACTAAAGGACAAGAACGGAAATCCTATTTCAGATGTTCCTGTGTATCCTCGTGTATATACCAGTGACGGCCTTATGATTGGATACTGGTGGGAAAAGACGTCATATACCAACAGCGACGGCGAGTTTAACGTGGGAAATATCCCCCCCGGAAGTCACATTGGTCTTGAAATTCGAGAAGTCGAAGTCGATGGCATTAAGCAGGGAAATATTACGAAAAGTGAGATCACGGTCTCAACTACTACAGATTTGGGGACGATTACCATGAAACCGGCTGGCAGTGTATCGGGCAGGCTTGTGTGTGAAGGGAGTCCCGTCGATGGCGTAGAAGTGGGCGTAGAATGTATCAACTCTTCAGGAGTATCTGGGGGGGACTGGAAAAGAACGGATAGTGCAGGCAATTTTACTGTCGATCATGTACCTGACGATTTTGACGCCTACCATCTTTGGATTGAGCCGGAAGGGCCCGTAAGGTGGAAGTCTGAACCTCCATATTATCTGATGAAGGTTGTGGAACTTACCGGAGACAACAAGCCCACTGGTGGAAAATCAGTCGATCTTGGAAACATCGAGATCACCAAAGGAGGCCTTATCAAGGGCAAGATTACAACCAACCTTTCCAGTCTGACTGACGGAAAGGACTTGTTTTCATTGTGGGCAAGCGACCGTAGACTGGCAGTAGCTGCGCTAAAACATGGGTTTCTGACCGGAAACGAAGACCTGAAGCCCACATCCTTACAGATAGAAAAAAACCTGTACGGCCTTGGAAGTGTTTATGGCCCAAGGGCGAAGGAAGGGGATGAAAAAGAAGGTACGTACAAGGTGGTAGTCCCTGGAGAGAGCAAGGTGGACCTTTTACTTGTTTATGGTTGCTTCCCAAACGATGGAGAAAGCGGCTATATGACCGTACTTGATCGTAAAATAAATCAGTCCACACCTGCAGTTGATCAGATACTCGAAGACGTAGACTTTAGCCCTGGCGCTGACTGGGGAAGACTTGAAGGGACTATCTCTGGCACAGGGATCGACAACTTTCAGCAGGTCAGGATCACGATCTGGAAGTGCGACGAGAACGGAGTTGTCTCCTCATACGACATGGAGCATCTTGTGGCAATGGGTGTACCTTATAAGGACGGAACATATGAGATAGATCGTATCCCAAACGGTACTTATGTTGTCCAGATAGGTGCTGAGGGTTACATAACCGAGTCATACAAGGTAACCATCAGCTCAACTACTACCCTGGATTGTACCCTTTCTTCGACTTCAAGCATGGCAGGAGATACACCTTTTATAACTCAAATCTCTCCAGGGAGCGAGGTCGAGGACTACGTCATGATATCCGCCCCGGTAGATGTCTTTCCCAATACTCCTGAGGATGTGTTCGGGGATGATATCACCACTGATAGGTCAAAGTACCGATTGGGTCGCTGGGAGGATAAGGATGGAACATCTGATGCCTATGACGAGTATCCGGATCTTGACTCGGTTAGGGCAGGAAAGGCCTACTGGATTATAGCCAAGGACGGGGCAGAGATCGACTTTCCAGGCGATTATATCACGTCTGGGCCAACCTATGATATCTCCCTCAAGCCCGGCTGGAACCAGATATCGACCCCTTATAACATCACGGTTCCTTGGGGCGATGTTCGTGTAGACGGAAGTGATGTGTACTACGTCAAAGATCCTGATAACACCCTGACCCAGAAGACGCTGTGGAAGTACAATAATGATACTGGAAAGTATGATTCTTCTTTAAAGATGGAACCGGGAAACGGCTACTGGGTTAAAAACCTCACCGATCACAGCATTACCCTCCGAATTCCTGCTGTAAGGGCCTCTGGGGAAAGGCTAGCGAGTTCAACTTCAATAAGTACCTCATCATCAAGTGAGGAACAGCCCCCTCCCCCTCCAGGTGGTGGCGCAGGCTATTCCTCAGGGTCTGACTCTTCTGGTGAAGCTTCACTGGGGGGCAGTGGTGGAGGATGTTTTATTGCCACAGCAGCGTACGGGTCGCCCCTGCATCCTTGTGTTAAGATTCTGAGAGAGTTCCGAGACATCTATCTCATTCCCCACAGTCTGGGAAAAAAGCTGGTTATGCTCTATTATCGATACAGTCCTCCCATGGCAAGTCTGATTGATCACAATCCTTTTTTAAGATACGTCACCTGTATTGGTCTTTTACCATTTATTGGATTTGCTACTCTGCTGGTCTTTGTCGGTCCATTTGGAGCGGTTATTTTCTTGCTTAGTCTGTTTTTGGCAGGCTCTTGGCTTGTTCGTCGAATGAAAAGTTAAACTGTAAGTGAACCAATACATTTACATTTACCCCGTTAGAAAACCCCAGTGCGGAAGCACGGGGAAGGATCGGTATATACCTCTTTTTTTGCACGGGCCCCTTAAGAGATCGACGGTCTTACCGGCCGGGGTTTAATCCCCCGTGCGAAATTCTAACGGGGTTTACTTTGATCAAGACCTTGTCCTGCCTGTCACTCCCGCGAAAGTGGGAGTCCAGCGATTTAGCGCATGGATTCCCCCCTTGCGGCGGAATGACCGTCATGGAATAGGTGAATTGAGTAGTATTTTTGGCTCATCTTAGGATATAGGATGGTGGAAGACCTTTTGTTCGATGTAAAAACAGAGCATGAGACATATCATGGGAGGCAGCTCAGATTCCATCACGAACCTTGAAACCGGTGTATTGTCCTTCTAGGCTGTTGCCCTTAGAAGAATTCCTCTGAGCTGCTATTGATCGACAAAATAAAGAAGGGTTTGGGCCACAGCTTTTTTTGATGTTTTTTTTAAAGACTGAAGATGAATAACAGTAACCAACATAATCGCTGTTTAGACATTGTAAGGGATATTGCAAAAGAAAGTTATAATAGAAGAGAGATTGCAAGGATCGAGCATACATTTAGGGATGTTTGTGCGCTATTCGAAGGTAAGATGGCAGGTTATCAGGGATGTGACACCCTGTACCACGATATTGAACATACGCTTCAGGTATTACCCCCTTATGCTCAAATCATTGATGGCTGGAACAAGGCTGGTCAGAGGCCATATATCCCTTTTTCCTATTTTGAACTAGGGGTTATAGCCGCACTTCTGCACGATACTGGTTATATGAAAAAAGAGGGTGACACTGAAGGCACGGGTGCCAAATATACTTTCAGACATGAGGAGCTGAGCGTCGATTTTTGTAATAAATATCTATCAAAGAGAGGATTCAAAGAGAGTGAAATCGCATCCGTTGCAAACATTATTCGTTGTACCGGTGTAATGGTCAGGGTAGAAACCATTCCCTTTACCTGTAAGGAGGAACGTATAGTTGGCTATGCAGTGGGAGTTGCAGACTTGTTAGGTCAAATGTCTGCGGAAAATTATGTTCAGAAGTTGACCATCCTTTATAAAGAGTTTCAGGAAGGATATAGGTTTGAAGGGGAAAAAAACCTGAAAAAAAAGGGTATACCTATCTTTAAGGATGCAAACGAATTGATAAAGAACACCCCTTCTTTTTATTACAATACTGTACTTGAGCGATTCAAGGCCATGGGTTCTCTTGAGAGATATGTGATCTATCACTTTCCGGAAAGGTACGACCCGTATAAGATACGGATCGAACATAATCTGGACCTGATTAGATCTAAGTATAGATTTCCAGGGAAAGAATTTGGTATTATACAGGGATCATAAGATATTTACGAGAACAGTTTACTATAATTTTTGGCTTGATTTTTTCTTGCTATAGATATAAACTTAATTTTATGTAC
Source organism: Desulfobacterales bacterium (assembly GCA_012961955.1). Taxonomy (GTDB): domain Bacteria; phylum Desulfobacterota; class Desulfobacteria; order Desulfobacterales; family DTYH01; genus DTYH01. The sequence continues at coordinate 6,318 of DTYH01000269.1, forward strand.
TAAATGCCCTTGCAAGACCTGTGGGCGAGATGATTTGCCAGCTTTTGTATAAGAGCTATTGAGCAAACATTATGGTTGGAAGGAGCGTAGAAGAATCTGTATGAGTGAAAAGATCGAACGATTGAGAAACATTGGACTAATTGCTCACGGAGGTTCCGGCAAGACCTCGCTGGCTGAAGCAATCCTTTTTAATGCAGGGGTGACCAATCGTTTAGGCAGAGTGGACCAAGGGAATAGCGTGATGGATTTTGACCCGGAGGAATTGAAGCGGCAGATCACCATCAGCACTTCTTTTAATCAATATGAGTGGAATGGGCACCGGGTAAATATAATGGACACGCCAGGTGATGCCAATTTCTTCAATGACACGATTAGCTCTATCCAGTGTGCTGACGGTGCAGTTGTCCTTGTGGACGCCATCGACGGTGTCAAGGTGCAGACCGAAAAGGGGTGGGAATTTGCAGACAAGTTTCAGTTGCCCCGCATCATCTTCATCAATAAGATGGATCGAGAACGTGCCGATTTTTTTAAGACACTTGAGGATATTTCAGAGAACCTCAAGCCAAAGTCCATCCTTCTCCAGGTACCCATAGGTGCTGAGGATAGCTTTCAGGGTGTGGTCGACCTGATCGATATGAAGGCGTACCTTTATATTGAAGGAAAATCTCAACCTACAGATATCCCGGGGGATATAGAGGATATTATTGCAAGTGAAAGAGAAAAGTTTATAGAAAAGATTGCCGAAGCAGATGATACCCTTCTGGAAAAGTACCTGGAAGGGGAAGAGATTACAGATGATGAGATAAGGAGAGTCCTTCGTGAAGGAACATTGAATCGGGTATTTGTTCCTGTCCTGTGCGGCTCTGCTACAAAGAATATCGGTATAGACCTCTTGATGGATGCGATTAACTACTGCCTCCCCTCACCCTTGGATCGAGGGAATAAGAAGGGAACGGATCCAAAAACCGGTGACACAATTGAGAGGGCACCTCGGCCTGATGAACCTTTCTCGGCATTTGTGTTTAAGACGCTGGCTGACCCGTATGCCGGTCAACTCAGTATATTCAGGATATATTCAGGTATCATAAGTCCTGATGGAACGTTCTATAATGCAAATAAGCAGGTCAAGGAACGATACGGTCAGCTTTTCCAAGTAGCGGGCAAGGAACAGAAACCAATAAAGGAGGCCGGTCCCGGAGATATCATAGCCGTTGCCAAACTGAAGGAAACCACTACAGGAGATACACTCTGTGATGAAACAAAGAGTATAATCTTTAAAGGTATTGAACCCCTTCCCACTCTCATATCCTATGCTATCCAACCAAAGGCCCAAGGAGATGAAGAGAAGATATTCAGCGCTCTTTCCAGGCTATTGGATGAAGACCCTGCCCTTAAGGTTACTCGAGACAACCAGACCAAAGAGATTATCATATCCGGAATGGGTGAAGGCCATATTGAAGTGACTGTTGAAAAATTGAAACGAAAATTTAATGTGGATGTGATCCTGAGTCCTCCAAAGGTTCCTTACAAGGAGACGATAAAGGGTAAAGTGCGAGTTCAGGGTAAATACAAGAAACAATCCGGGGGTAGAGGTCAGTACGGTGATGCATGGATCGAGATGGAGCCCCTGCCCAGGGGAAGCGGGTTTGAGTTCGTTGATAAGATCGTGGGCGGAGTCATTCCCAAACAATATATACCCGCTGTGGAAAAAGGTATTCTCGAGGCAAGCGAAAAGGGTGTACTGGCAGGGTATCCATGTGTCGATTTTAAGGTGAGTTTGGTGGATGGATCATTTCATACTGTCGATTCTTCAGAACTGGCTTTTAAGATAGCAGGTTCCATGGCCTTTAAAAAGGGGGCAGAAGCTGCCAATCCTGTGCTTCTGGAGCCGATCATGGAGGTGGAAATTACTGTTCCGGAAGAGAACATGGGTGACATCATTGGTGACCTGAACGGCCGTCGTGGTCGTGTTCTGGGAATGGAGAGCAAGGGGAAGAATCAGGTTATAAAGGCCCAGGTTCCAATGGCTGAATTCCTTACCTATGCTCCTAATCTGCGTTCCATGACAGGAGGGCGCGGGGTATATACAATGCAGTTTTCCCATTATGAGGAAGTACCACCTCAAATCAGCCAAAAGATAATTGAAGAGGCGAAACGGACAAAAGAGGAAGGATAAGACCCGGTTACCTTATGTCGTACTGCCATGGATTACACCTCTTGCACGGGGTGTATCCGTTCCTGAAGGCATCAAATAGGCTCTTAAAGAGGATGCGATTTCGGGGTCCGATCTTGTTACCAAAAGGGCAGGTGCGGGAATGAAAGCGTCTTGACCTACGGTTTCCAATAAAGAGGTATTTTTGGTCTTTGATCTTTGACCACAGCCCTACCCTTCTCTTAATGGCGCTTTGCTGTAGTTTTAAAAAAAACTTGAAGAATTTAGTGTTGGGTCTTACATAGAGCACGTAAGCATATCCTTGGCGAATCATCTCGGCATTGACAAAGGTACCATCTTTAAGAAAGACATAGGCAAGGAGACGCATGTACCGATCCCGCCGGACTTGATCAAATTCCAGGCGAATCTTCTTATGATACACCAATCTTTTATTGAAATTACGTGCCTCCCATCCGAATATCTCACCAGCCTGATCTTCATGAGGTATTTCAGGGGCATTAATGCCCAGATACCTCACCTTTTCACCACTTGACAGTACTATTGTGTCGCCATCGTCCACCCAGCGCACGCGAAACCACTCTTCGGAGAAAGATGTGGAAGAAAGTACAAGGGTTAATAGAAGGACAACTAAACGTAAAACAGTCTTACTAAGATTCACGTATCTCAACCAGGTTATTCCTCCTCAGCCCCTGACCGCCCTTGCCAGGGTCAAAATATCAACATCCTTTGCTCCAGCCTCCTTTATCAGCCTTGCACATTCGTTTACAGTAGCCCCAGTCGTATATACATCATCTACCAGAATGACTGTCCTGTCTTTTACCTTCTCCGGTCTTGTGAGCTTGAAGGCTCCCCTGACGTTGCTTATACGTTCCTTTCGGGAAAGTTCTGAGTGAGGTCTTGTCTGGCGAACACGGCGCAGTATTCCAGTATCACAGGCAATGCCTTCTTCCCTTACCCATTCCTTAATCAGCAAAAATGATTGATTGAACCCTCTTTCCCTGAGTCGTTTGATGTGAAGAGGAACTGGGATCAGAAGATCCACAAGATCTTTGTCCCAGAACCTAGAGAATGCCAATCTTGAAAGGGCTCCTAAAGGCCGGGCTAGTCCTGTCCTTTTCCCAAACTTGAGTAGATGAATGGCCTTTCTCAAGGTTCCAGTATAGAGTCCGAAGGCCCTCGCTTTCCGGAAATATCCATTACCCTCAATACACTCCCCACAAAGGTGATTTTCATCTTCACGCAGCGCAAAGGGTATGCCACACCTGTTACATATGGGAAAATGAACAGGCTGAATATCCTCCCGACACGATGGACAAAAATATGGAGCCAAATTGTCTAGTGTGGGATCCTTACTATACTCTTCACGTTGGCTAGGAAGATATGAGTGGCAAACCAAACAGATCGCGGGAAAAAGGGCCTCCCAGAACGGACGTAATAAGTTCTCTAACAATCGATTCATACTCTACGCACCCATACGTGCGACTATCGCATCAGCAAACTGGGAACACTTCACCTCCTTTGCTCCCTCCATCTGTCTCGCCAGGTCATACGTAACCACCCTGTCCCTGATAGTTTGCTGGAGTGCACGACGCACCGCGGCAGCAGCCTCTTTCCAGCCCATGTATTCCAGCATCATTTCTCCTGAGAGGATCAGGGAACCAGGATTGACCTTGTCCTGGCCCGCATACTTGGGCGCACTACCGTGGGTAGCCTCAAACACCGCATAGCCATCCCCTATGTTGGCACCAGGGGCCATGCCCAGACCACCTACCTGGGCCGCAAGGGCGTCAGATATATAATCTCCGTTGAGGTTGGGTGTGGCAATAACGTGGTATTCTTCAGGTCGTAAAAGCACCTGTTGAAACATCATGTCGGCAATCCTGTCCTTTATGACTACCTTCCCGGACGGACACTCTCCCATATACTTTTCGCCCAGTTCCGCTTCCGTAATGACCTTATCTCCAAACATTTCACGAGCAGCCTGATACCCCCATTCATTAAAGGCACCTTCCGTGAACTTCATTATATTCCCCTTGTGCATCAGGGTTACACTTGTCATGTTATGATCCAAGGCATAAGAAATGGCCTTTTTGACCAGTCGTCTGGTACATGTTCTACTGATCGGTTTTACCCCAATACCCGAATCTTTACGCACCTCCACTCCCATGTTTTCCTTCAGGAAAGAGATTATACTTAAGGCCTCTTCAGTCCCTGCTGCCCACTCGATACCTGCGTAGACATCCTCTGTATTCTCCCGAAACACGACCATGTTAACCTTGTCTGGATGTTTCATAGGGCTGGGCACAGAATCTATGTAACGAATAGGCCGAACACACGCATAAAGGTCAAGGCACTGGCGCAAGGCAACATTTACACTTCGAAATCCTTTTCCTACTGGTGTGGTAAGGGGTCCCTTGATGGAAACTACGTATTCTTTTATGGTCTGTAACGTCTCCTCAGGAAGCCATGTTCCGTATCTCTTATACCCCTTTTCTCCCGCATAGACCTCATGCCATACAATCTTTCTCCTGCCCTTGTAAGCAAAATCGACAGCAGCATCAAGGACTCTCACGGTGGCTGCCCATATGTCCGGTCCGATGCCGTCCCCTTCTATAAAACAGATGATCGGCTTATCCGGTACGTTAATCTTGCCGTCGGAACTGATCGTGATTCGTTCCGCTCCTGTTACGTCTTTCTGCATCGTCTTCATGTTCCTCCGATGAAAAAACTCTTTGTTCTATAACACCTTAGTTCCTTGAAAAAAGTTGGAATCGGTTAATCTCGCAAAGATTTTGAACAATTTTGTAAAAAGATTCAAGAATTACCTGGCGTCAAAAATTTCAAACTGTTTGAGGGCGCAAGCCCGGGTCTCTGAAATCTGGCCACGAGAAGATCAAATCCCAAATTGTTCAAGAAAGTGAGCAAGATTGACCGATTACAACATTTTTACTCAATCTTTCAAAGGGCCAAATTGTTACTTTCTTCTCTATCTTATTTATACCTTAATCGTAACTATCATGAAAGTCTTTCTAGATTAATCCCCTCTTTTTTAAATGAACCTGGATGATAGAGATCGCCGCCGGCGTTATTCCCGAAATACGCGAGGCCTGGCCGAGGGAGACCGGTCGTATCCGGGATAGCTTCTCCTTTGCCTCGTTTGACAGACCAGGCAATCCGTCATAGTTCATATCCTCAGGAATCAGAATGTTTTCGAGCTTTTTAAACCGCTTTACTTCTTCGTGCTGGCGCTGGACATAGCCATCATATTTAACATTGATTACTGCCTGCTCGGCCACATCAGCTGAAAATGAAGAGACATCCTCGCGAAAGTAAGCTAGCTTATCAAGACCAACCCCAGGTCGCTTTAATAGGTCTTTTAGAGTGGTAGGTTGGCTGATACTCCCGATGTCCAGGTCTCTTAATCTTTTATTTATCTCGTATGTCGGGTTCAAGCGGGTCTCGGAAAGGATGGACATAAGGCGATTCAAAGCTGCTCTTTTTTTCTCTAATCTCTGATAAGACTCTACTGATACCAGCCCAACTTTGTACCCAATCTCCCTGAGGCGCAAATCAGCGTTGTCCTCCCTTAAAAGGAGCCGATATTCTGCCCTGGAAGTAAACATCCTGTATGGGTCTTTGGTCCCCCTAGTCACTAAATCGTCGATTAATACACCGATATAGGCCTGGGTTCTGTCCAGGATCAGGGGTGGCCTACCTGATATCTTGAGCACAGCATTGATACCGGCCATTATTCCCTGGGCTCCTGCCTCTTCATAACCAGAAGTGCCGTTTATCTGGCCGGCTAAATACAAACCCTCTACTAATTTGGTCTCCAGTGTGGGTTTTAACTGGGTAGGCTCTACATAGTCGTATTCGATAGCATAACCCGGCCTAACAATCTCCACCTCTTCTAAGCCCTTGATGGAACGAAGCATCTTAAGCTGAATATCCACAGGGAGACTGGTAGGTACGCCGTTTGGATAAATCTCTGTGGTCTCAAGACCCATGGGTTCTAGAAATATCTGATGCCGCTCCTTCTCTGGAAAACGAACAACCTTATCCTCTATGGATGGACAGTACCTGGCTCCTACCCCTTTGATTATTCCTGTGTAAAGTGGTGACCGATCAAGGCCTGATTTAATAATTTCATGAGTCTTTCCATTGGTATATGTGATGTAACACGGGACCTGTTTTAAAGGAATACTTTCCGTCTCCAACGAAAAAGGGAGAGGTGGGTCGTCTCCATATTGTGGAGTAAGACTGTTAAAATCTATAGTCCGACCGTCCAGACGGGGTGTGGTCCCGGTTTTTAATCTCCCCATCTGAAAACCGATCTCTTTTAAATGCTCAGAAAGGCTTATCGAAGGCGGGTCTCCCATTCGGCCGGCTGGGAAATGTTTCAAACCTATGTGAATCAATCCTCTCAAAAAGGTTCCAGTGGTTAAGATAACGGCCTTTCCAAAAAAGGCCTCCTGAATACTGGTCACTATTCCCTTGACTGCCCCCCCTTCAATAATCAGGCGATCAACCATACCCTGCTTAACATCAAGGTTATCCTGCAGCTCCAGAACCGTCTTCATCCTCTGACGATACCGCTCCTTATCTGCCTGAGCCCGAGAGGACTGGACAGCCGGGCCCTTTTTTGTATTCAGACGGCGGAACTGAATACCGGTAGCATCAATATTTCTGGCCATCTCACCACCAAGGGCGTCGATCTCCTTTACCAGATGGCCTTTTGCCAGCCCACCCACAGCTGGATTACATGACATCTCGCCGATATGATCCACGTTAATGGTAACGATCATTGTCTTAAAACCCATGCGGGCAGCAGCAAGCGCAGCCTCACATCCAGCATGACCCGCCCCAACCACAATTACGTCATATTTCCTTGGATATATGTTCATAAGAAATATTGGTCAAGTTCTATCTGTAAAGACCAGCCACCTTTAGGTCGCTGGCTATTCCCAGGTAGAAATTCTTTACCTGTGTTCTAAACCCCTTCTTGTCCCTATGATTGGACAGTTCTCCTCTATCCCACCACCCTATCTGGTTAAGGTGGTCAGCATCTATCGTTCCTTTGAAAAAATTCCGCTCTCCAGCGTGCTGATTGCTCTGATACCAGACCGTCATTGGGGCCCTCCAATGTATATATTATTTTGTATGAAAACCGGAGTGGAAAAAATATCCGCTCCAAAGGTTGAACACCAGCGTATGTAGCATAGAATACACTGTTTTTAAGTTCTATGTCCTCAGCGCGCCTGTTAAATGCTGTACAGGACGTCCTGGTCAAATCCCTGAATCCTGTAATATCAATCCCCAAACAGCTAGCCCATCGGACAACTCTATCGGCCTTTTTTATCCCCCAATCGGCAAAGCTTGTACCATGGTGGGGGGTTCCTACGGTAATAAGGGATGCAACCCGACTCTCCATACCTAAATCAACAATCATGTGCCGGGCATCAAGTCCCCCCATGCTATGGGCAATGATGTTTACCTTTTCAAATCGGGTAAAGTCATGGGTTATCTTCATAATAGACGATTTTAAGTCATGGGCACGTTTCTGTACACTGCTTGCCCACCCAACATTGCTATGAAAAGCGACAAATCCGTGTGCCTTTAAATAACTCTTTATCCCCTTAAAATAGTGGAATCTATTATACATGTCCTTGTCGAGATCAAGCAGGGCGTTGAGCAAAACGTCAAACCTGCATATGCCGTGAGCAAGTATAATGGGTTGAGCCTTACTCTTCATACCTATCCAGAGACTCGATCAAACAACCCCAGAGACAATACCTGAATCATTAAACCCCCTGAAAGGCAACCGTTGGACATCCTTTGCACCAGCCCTGGATAACATGCCCATGATCTCGCTCTCAGAATAGGATTGACCCTGATCTGTGTTCAGAAGCATGTTCAGGGAAAATAGCGCTGGAAAGAGGGGACCGTCAAGGGTGTCGTCTAGGATAAAATCGTGAATCAAAATCAAGCCACCCGGTTTGAGGACTGAAACAGCCTTTTTAATGATCTTTTCACAATCCGCTGGACCCTCGCCATGAAGAATGTGCGAAAGCCAGGCCACGTCATACAACCCTTTAATCTCATCCTCAATGTAGTTACCGGCCATAAAATCGATCCGCTCAGCCAATCCAAACCGTTCAACGGTCTTCAGGGCAAAGGGACGGGTAGTAGATAGATCGTACACGGTTGCTCGAAGTTGCGGATTGGCAATGCAGAAATGGATGGCATAAGTCCCAGGTCCTCCACCCAGATCAAGCAGGTGTGTTCTATTAGTAAGATCAATCTGTGAGACCACTTCGGGAGCAACTTCCATAGCAACGTTGAACATCCCCATTAGGAAGCTTTCACGTTCTTCCTCTTCACCATACGATACTCGTCTGACAGGCCTACCGCTCCTGATCGCCTGAGGCAGTTTGGACCATGCGTCCACTAAATGGTAATGGTGAATGATCATGTGACCTATATACTTGGGCGATCCATCGACCAGGAGAGTCTTACTCCATGGGGTATTGGCATATCGCCCTTCCTTCTTAGTCAGTAGACCCATTGCTGTTAATGCGTTAAGGAGCATCCTTGCACCTCGCAAGTCCACCTCCAGCCTATCAGCAATCTCTTCTGGTTCGACCATATCATTACCTATTACAGTAAACACTCCCAGCCGAACAGCGGCATGGAGAGTACATGCCATCCAATAACTTCCGGATGTCTTCAGTAGCTTACCGGCGTTCCATTCTTGTATGCTCATGGTTATGCACCTTTTGAGTTTGACGTGGAAGTTTTCAAACACCAAAGCGGACTATGAAGGAATCTTTTAATTACTATTATTAGACAAAATCCCTGAAGATGTCAAACAGTAGCCGTTTCTGTCCTGACTCCTGATCCCCTATCTTATCTCTTCAATATTTCCTGCTGCGACAACTTTTTTCAAAACGCTAATACTGCAGCGTCACTTTTTGACGTCATGACCGCGAAGCCGGGCATCCAAAATGCCAGCCACATTGAAAAGGAAAACAGAGTAGATTCCCGCCCGCGATCGGGGTCGAGGACAAGCCTTCGCGGAAATGGCATTAGAAATAACTATCTCATATGATTTGGGATGAATTTCATACAGTTAGCCATAAAATGCCGCTGTAGTGCTAGATTGTTAACTCAACCCAAACTTTATTTTTTGGTACAATTGTGATATAATAGTAGCTCTATAGCGATCAAGACAAGTTAATATGCGTTCAGGAATGAGAGGAGAACAAGGGTCTGTATAA
>DTYH01000270.1 GCA_012961955.1 Desulfobacterales bacterium
ATCACTTCTCCTTATCTATTAAGTTTCCGGAGAATCATTAATAATCCCTAATTATCTTTTTAAATGGCTTCTCTAAGTAAGTACGGTAGCTAATCCATCAGCGGAATTCTCTTTTCTGAAGACAAAAAGATAAGGTATTATTTCCTGATACCCAGGGATTCTATAATAGCCCTATACCTGTTTATATCCTTCCTTTTTAGATAGTTTAACAACCTACGACGTCTACCAACCAGTTTTAGCAACCCTCTCCTTGAGTGGTGGTCCTTTTTATGGGTCTTGAAATGTTCTGTCAAGTAATTGATGCGGTAACTCAGGAGAGCAATCTGTACCTCTGGAGAACCGGTATCAGTCTCATGGAGTTTAAACCGGTCTATTAACTCCTTCTTTTCATTTACGGCCAAGGCCACTTTTAAAACCTCCTTTTTTCTTGTTCATTATATCTGGAAATACGCATACATATTTGTAACAAGCTCCTCTACGCGTATCTCTATCTAAAACGGCAATAAGGTTGTTATCGCTATCAACGATCTTGATCCATAGATGGTCTATCCCGTCCTTTATGTTAAGCTCTCTTTTGAAGATCGGCTGGCCATGTCTGATCTTTTGGGCCAGCCACTCATTAGCAAAAACAGCAGAAACTTCTTTCAAGGCATCGCCCATGTTTATAATCCGCTCCTCTATCCTGTCCTTTGAAGCTAACTCCTCAATCTCTTCTAACGTACTAGAATCTTTGAGTGTAAAGCCGGCATTCTCTGTACGGCATAGGCCGGCCAAGTGTCCCCCACATCCCAGAGCATCCCCTATGTCAGCGCACAGAGCTCGTACATACGTTCCGTGAGAACACAATACCTCAAAACGTATGTCAGGAAGAGCGATTTCAAGTATATTTGATTCATAGATAAACACAGTGCGGGGAGGCTTTTCCACATAACTTCCCTTTCGTGCCAGCTTGTACAAAGGTACACCACGGTGTTTAAGGGCAGAGAAGGGAGGGGGGGTCTGAAGTATCTTGCCTCTAAACCGTTCAAAAGCAGAATATATCTCCGACTCTTTAAAAGAGATGTTCCTTTCTACTGAGATAACCTCTCCTGTAAGATCCTGTGTATCCGTACGAACACCAAGCCTTAAAACCGCCTCATATCGCTTTTTCCCCTGAACAAGAAGGGAGGCAAGACGGGTAGCTCTATTAAGGCAACAAATAAGAATACCGGTGGCAAACGGATCCAGTGTGCCGGTATGACCGACCCTTTTTGCCTTTAATATCTTCTTAACCCTTGCCACTACTCCTGCTGATGAGATTCCTGTCGGCTTGTTAACTACAAGTATACCATCTATCATCTTGTCGCTTATCTTCTTATCATAACGTCCTTTTTGATAAACCCTACAAGAAAGTCCCAAAAAGGTTTCTTGCGGGGCTTACAAGAAACGTTTTAAGGCCGGCTTAAAGAGAATTGCCCAGTAACCCTTCTAACATTCATCATACCACATCCAAGAGGTTTCGCTGTCGTGATACACTGAATTAACTTACAACCTAACTACTCAGATGGCTTTTCTTCTCTTTTGCTTTGCTTTTCATCGTGATTCTGAACAGGCAAATGGGAGTAAAAAATCTCTTTGGATGCTTCGCTTACGCTCGGCATGACGCTTTTGAGCCTGACAGTTACCTTGCAAGCAGCTAAATAGATAAATCTAGATGCCGCTAACTGCTTGAATCAATCTTTGCTTAACCTCCGCCAGCCCCCCCTCGATACTGAATCCAGACGCATTAAAGTGGCCTCCACCACCAAACTGCTTCGCTATGGCTGCAACATCGATCATCTCTTTAGACCGAAGGCTGACATGGTAGTTGTTTGGAGAAAGTTCTTGAATAAGGACGGCAACACTCACTCCTTCTATAGAACGTGGATAATTGATAAAACCGTCGATATCTTCAGGACCCGTACCTGTCTTCTTTATCATCTCACGCGTAACAGTCACAATTGCCAACTTTCCATCTTCAGATACTTCCAGTGAATCGAGCACATGGTTAAGAAGCTTTAACCTGTTCAGTGAATACGTTCCATATACATTCTGGGCCACTCTGTGAGGTTCAACCCCCATTGCCATCATTTCTTCGCAGATTTTAAAAGCAGCCCTATTAGTATTAGAAAAACGGAATGAACCCGTATCTGTGAGGATTCCTGTATAAATGCATAGCGCCACAGGTGGAGAGATAGGATGGTCAATCTCTTTGATCAACTTATAAACAAGCTCAGCCGTGGCACAGCAACTGGTATCTATCAGTTGCAGGTCCCCAAATCCACCATTTGTTATGTGATGGTCAAGATTGATGACTGTCCTGATCGAACTCACCTTTGAGGCCTGTTTTCCAATCCGCTCCAGCTCTCCGCAGTCCAAAACTATGGCCGTATCAAACTTCTCCACGTCGGTCAGGGTATGAGTGATACGGTTGACCTCCGGAAGAAAACGATATATTGCTGGGATAGGACTTTCAGTGTAAAAGGTGATCTCTTTACCTATCTCTTCCATAGCAATACCTAATGCCAGCAAGGAGCAGATAGCGTCACCATCAGGGTCAGTATGACAGGTTAGAAGGATATTCTTACTCCGTTTCAATTGATCCGCTATGTCTTGAATTACTCTCATCTTTTACTGCTTTTAAGACCATGTTTATATGAGCCCCATACTCGATAGACTCGTCATAGCAAAACCTGAGCTCTGGCATATAACGAAGCTTTAATCGAGAGCCAAGTTCTCGCTTTAGAAAGCCGAATGCACTCTTAAAACCAATAATCGCATCATCCTTCCCCTTAGAGGCATTGTAGACACTGAAGTATATTCTCGCCAATCTCAAGTTGGCTGTTACTTTCACATCGGTAATAGTAACCATTTCAAGGCGAGGATCTTTTACTTTTTTTAACAGGATATCTGATAACTCATCCCGTATGAGATCGCCCACCCTATGTGCCCGCTTTACTCTGTTCATATCACTATAATCTCCATATTGTAATCGATAAGTTCGGCTATACTTATATCTTCTACAAAGTTAATCGCCTTGTCCAGCTTTGAATTAATCGTCCTCTTATCATTTCCCACCACAGCAAAACCGATCTCCGCTCGCTGGTAGATATCATTGGCACCAATTTCTGCCACAGAAAAGTTAAACGTCTGTTGGAGACGTGCAATCAACTTCTTAACAATCTTCCGCTTCCCCTTTAATGAATCGTTCCCGTGGAGTCTTAAGACAACGACCCCTACTCCAATAACCATGTTATATCTATTTAGCTGTTGTAACTTGAGACCTTTGCAGTACCCCTTTTCACCCGTCCCTATGAGCTTTCAAATTGGTTATGCAAAGGACTAAACCTGGATTAACGGGGATGGGGGCATCTCTTTGAGCAGCCTAAAAAATATCCCCGTGGCCGGACTTTCAACAGTGTAAAGCCAAAACGTCACACTTGTAATAAGGAGCTCAAGTTTCGCACTCTAATATACAACAAGCCGTTTCCACAGATGTTTTTGTGGAAAAAAATATGACTCATCTGGGGTTTGGTGGCCTTAAAAAAGGTCATTTTGCGAACGACTCTGAGCAATTTTGGAAAGAGATTTAAGATTCGCGTGGCATTAAATGTTTCAAACTGTCTTAGAGTGAAGCCCGAGTTTTTGAAACTTAGACATGCAAATCTTGAATCACAAAATTGTTCACGCAGAGAGCAAAATTGAACTTTTTCGAGGCCATCAAGGAAATCCCCATTTTACACCCTCCATTTCGTCACTAAGTCCAAGATTCGTGTGTATATTCCCTTCGTTTAGGAGTGCGAAACTTGAGTAAGGAATTATTCTAGCCCTGGTTTGATTTCTTCCAGTTCGTAGCATTCAATAACATCGTTTATCTTCAGATCGTTGTAATTTTCGATTCCCACACCGCATTCATATCCACTCTGCACCTCTTTAACATCATCTTTAAACCGACGGAGAGAACTCATCCTGCCGGTATGTATTACCACGCCCTCCCTAATAAGACGTATATTGGATCCCCGTTCAAGCTTTCCGTCAGTAACATAACAGCCAGCAATAGTGCCCACCTTGGGAATGACAAATATCTCTCGTATTTCGGCCCTTCCGAGGATATTCTCCCGATAGGTGGGTTCCATCAGACCCTCGATTGACCCTTTAACATCCTTTATCAAGTCATAGATTACATCATAGAAACGGATATCCACGTTCTCTTCGTTTGCCACTTCCTGAACCTTAACATTTGGACGAACGTTAAAGCCGATCACAATAGCCTTGGAGACATTGGCAAGCATTATATCCGATTCAGTGATTGCGCCGGTACCTGAATGTATTATGTTTACCTTTACCTTGGATGAGGAAAGCTTCTGAAGCGCTTCAGTGATCGCCTCAATGGAACCCTGCACGTCAGCACGAATGATAAGGTTCAGTTCTATCACTGACCCTTTCTTCATTTGTTCGTAGAACTGTTCCAGATTTAACCTACTACTCTTGGTCAGCTCATCAGCTCTCTGCCTTTCCATCCTGTATGAACTTATGTACTTTGCCTTTTTTTCGTCTTCCAGAACTATGAACTTATCACCTGCCATCGGTACTCCTGAAAGACCTTGAATCTCCACGGGCATGGAAGGACCCGCATTATCGATTCTTTTCCCCCGGTCATTAAACATTGCTCTCACTTTTCCGTAATGGACACCACATACTAGTGGATCACCGGTGTGCAATGTTCCTCCCTGTACCAGTACGGTGGCAACTGCTCCTCTCCCTGTGTCGAGTTTCGACTCGATAACATATCCCTCGGCTAATTTGTCCGGATTGGCCTTCAGCTCCAATAACTCTGCCTGCAAAAGGATCATCTCCAGAAGTTCATCAATCCCTTTCTTTAGCTTGGCAGACACCTCTACAAATATGGTGTCTCCCCCCCATTCTTCAGGTGTCAACCCCTGTTCTGCCAGTTCCCTCTTCACTCGTTCCGGTTCAGCGTTCGGCTTGTCAATCTTGTTGATAGCTACGATGATCGGAACATTTGCTGCCTTTGCGTGGTTAATGGCCTCTATGGTTTGCGGCATGACACCATCGTCTGCGGCTACAACAAGGATAACGATATCGGTGACCTTTGCGCCTCGGGCCCGCATAGCAGTAAAGGCCTCGTGGCCAGGCGTATCTAAAAAGACCATCTCACCCTTTTCCAGTTTAACATGATATGCACCGATGTGTTGTGTAATACCCCCTGCCTCACTTTCAATTATGTTCGTCTTCCTGATCACATCGAGAAGAGAGGTCTTTCCATGATCCACATGACCCATGATAGTTATTACAGGGGGTCTGGGTTTCAATTTTCCTGGGTCGTCCTGCTTTGTTTGGATAATTGCCTCTTCTTCAAAGACATCCTTTTCTACCTCATAATTGAACTCGCTAGCAACCAACGATGCCGTATCAAAATCGATAGTCTGGTTTAAGGTGGCCATAACCCCCAGGCTCATCAGTTGCTTTATCATTTCTGCTGCTTTTATCCCCATCCTTTTAGCCAGTTCAGAGACTACAATCGCCTCTCCGATCTTGATTCTTCGTTTTATAGCCTTGGGTGTAGTGACCCGGGTCTTTTGCTCTTTCACGGACGCCTTGGCCTTACGGTCCTTCTTTTTCCTGAGTGCCTTGACTCCTTTCAAATCATAAAGATCGGCCTTTTCCACTATTGCCTTCTTCTTAAGGACGACCCTTTTACGCAGGAGCCTCTTGTCTACTTCTTCGTTCTCTTCTTCCCTTTTGCCCTTTTCTTTCTTCTTTTTTATCCTTGGTACTTCTTCAATCCTTTCTTTCTTGGGAACAACTCTTATATATGTATCGATCTCCCTTTCCTCTGGGGCCTCGCCTGTTGCCAACTCTTCTGAAGCCCTAGGTTTAGCTTCCCCTTTTTCGCTCTCCGGTTTCTCTGGCATCTTAATTATCGTGGCAGGCTCTTCCCTCTTTCTCTTGACCTTCCTCTTTGCCTTGACCTTTTTTTGAGGCTTTGCTCTGGTCAGATCTTCAACCTTCTCGGGCTCAGGAACAGACACCTTGTCCCTGACCCTGTCTGTGACAGGCTCTTCTGGGGGGGACTCTGTTCTCTCAGGGAGGTGGACTGGACTATGTTCAGGAGATTCTTCTTCTGATCTTAAAGGTTCTTCCTCTTTAATCTTGACTACATCTTTGGTTTCACCTCCTGCCTTTGGTTCATCATCAGCCTTAACACTGATTTCAGAAGCCGGTACTGTCCCGGTATCAGGCATAGCTGGAGAAACCTCTTCTATCTTTTTCACAGGCCTTTTACGCCTGCGAATTACAGTTGGGTTGACGCGCTTCTCAGTAACGATTGCCTCTTTTGGACCAAACATATATTCCTTTATTCTATCAACTATACTCTCATCTACTGAGGCCATGTGATTTTTTGCTGGAACATTCAGCTCATTTAACTTTTCCAAAAGCAATTTGTTGGTCACATTAAGCTGCTTGGCAAGTTCATATATTCTGATTTTTGCCATTAATTTCCCCCTAAAAATCCTTTTTGCTGTTACTTTTAACCATCATTTCTCTCAATATCTTCTGTAACCGTATCGCTAGCCGCTTTTTCCGTATCCTTGTCTGACAATCCTTCCTCTCTCTCTCCGGACTCTCCTTCCGCCACACCTTCCACAGCATTACGGGCCATTTCTAGCAATTCCTTAGCCTTTTCTTCATCAACCCCTTTAATCTGAACCAGATCTTCAATGGATGCACGAGAAAGTTCTTCCAGTGAATAGAATCCCCTTTCGTACAGGGCATCAGCCAGTTCCGTTTCGATTCCGGGTAAGGACAATAAGGATTCATAACCAGCTTTTAGACCTTCTCTATAGCAGCTTTCACTCTTAATATCAATCTGCCAACCAGTGAGCCTTGATGCCAGCTGTACGTTCTGTCCCTGCTTTCCAATGGCAACCGACAGTGAGTCGTCAGGCACAATAACCTCCATGGAGTGATTCTCTTCATCTATAACTACTCTCGAGATCTCAACTGGAGCCAGGGCATTACATACAAACCTCGCTGGATCAGTATGCCATGGAATAATGTCTATCTTTTCCCCTCTCAATTCCTGAACCACACTCTGGACACGAGTCCCCCTCATTCCCACACAAGCCCCAACAGGATCAATATCTGAATCATTGGAGGCCACAGCAATCTTTGCCCTAACACCTGGTTCTCGAGCAGCTGCCATAACATTAACAATACCTTCACTGATCTCAGGAACCTCTGTTTTAAACAACTGAACCAGGAATTGAGGATGGGTACGTGAAAGTACTATCTGCGGCCCACGACTCTCACGCTTTACGTCCAGGACGTACGCCCTTATCCTGTCTCCCTGATGATAGGTTTCCTTTGGTACCTGCTCACGCTTTGGTAATATAGCCTCGGTCTTTCCCAGATTAACGATAATATTGCCTCTATCAATCCTTTGTACAATACCGTTTATAATCTCCCCTTTTCTATCGATAAAACTATCATAAATTACATCCCGTTCAGCATCTTTCATCTTTTGTATGATGACCTGTTTTGCAGAATGTGCCGCGATTCTGCCGAACGTAGTGGTATCCATCTTTGTCCCCAGGCTGTCACCGATTTCGCATTCGGGGTCCAGCTCCTTGGCTTCTTCTAAGCTGATCTCCAGTTCCGGATCATTGACCTTTTCCACCACCTCCTTAAACAGGAAGGCTTCAAGTTCACCCAGTTCCTCGTTATAGCGCACCTCTACATCGGCCTTACTGCCAATCTTCTTTCTTGCTGCCGACCTTAACGCCTCTTCCAGCGTGGCGACAAGTATCTCGCGATCGATCCCCTTTTCACGACTTACCTGTTCGATTACACGTTTTATACTCGGCAAAACCATATATATCTCCTTACCATATTTCACGGTCTCGTAAAAAGTCTAATTTTGCTCTCTCCGTGAGTAATTTTGGGTTTCAGGATTGCTCAATATCGTTCGCAAAATGACTTCCTACGAAACCATCAATTTAGGTCGTACTAAATATCCAGATCTGACACATAATCCAGATGCGCTTTCTTAATTATCTTATGAGGTATAGCTATCGGACGACCATCTACTATAAGGGTTACCATACCCTTTGCATAACCGCCTATTATTCCCTTGAAATATCTCCTCCCCTCCACAGGGGAATCGGTGTGGACAATAGCCTTTCGTCCACGAAAGCGCGTAAAATCCTTCTCTTTCTTTAATTTGCGGTCCAGACCTGGTGAAGATACCTCTAAAAGATAAGGTTCCTCAATATCCAATTTTACATCTAATATATATTCTAGCTGTCGAGTGACCGCAACGCAGTCGTCTAGGGTTACACCTCCATCTTTATCAATGTATATGCGCAGGGTCCAGCCCCTGCCCTCCCGTCGATACTCTACGTCTACCAGTTCCATCCCCTCGGCTTGCAAAAGAGGTTCTACAAAAGCCTCAACCTCTCTGATAATCTGCTGAGCTCTAAAATTCATGATACTTATTGGCATCAATTTAGCTAACTCATTGAATCCATTTCGTTATTAAGAACTCATTCAAGCATGTAAACGCCAACTTCCAGACCTTTCCATAACCACTCTGAACAGCCTATATGAACTTTTTAGGGTACACATCGGGGCAAAGTCTACTCCGCTAAATAGGGTTCCCTTCGAGAAATTTAACAGGGTAAACGGCCCACGATGGTGGGCAAATCCTGCCACTGTTTGAGGCCACAAAACCAGTTTTCAGGAACAAATTTCCGAGCCCACGTACGGGTCAAAAAGTTCATTGCTCCCCCCATCCTTTCACGTGTTCTTTATGGTCGGAGACTAATCAACCATTAATCGCGATGAAACCAAGTACAAAAATAAAAAAACGGGCCTTCGCCCGCTTTCCTTCCGTCACGTCTTAATCAATAATTGCCTATTGATCTTTAAAAAATCAAGAGTAAAATTCTTAAAACTCCACTGATCGAAGTAAATGCCCACCTCAATAGATAACAAGGGCATCACCTCAAAAAGGGAAAGGGGCAAAAATATATAATTAGAGCGGGCAACGGGATTCGAACCCGCGACACCAAGCTTGGGAAGCTTGTACTCTACCAGCTGAGCTATGCCCGCATTAATGCGTGAATTGCATCAGTATTATTATAGTTTAAACTAAATTTTCGATTTGTCAATCGAATTTTCTATCAGGAAGGATGAAAAGTCGAACTTTTCTGAGTCTGTTTTTCCAAGAATCTAGACTCGTCGCCTACTCTCTGCAAATAGGGCGTACCTTTAAACCGACACTTATGGTTTTTTGAGACTTGGTAATGAGCACACCAGATGTTTTAGCTTCTGTGGCAAGGACAAGAATCTCACCAAGATTCACAGGCGGAAACTCAGCCACTTGTTTCCCGGGACCGATAAAGCCTTTTTCTTCTTTATAGACAGAATATCTCTGTCCCACCTTTACCCCGTCCTCCTTACCAATGTCAATATACACAATCTGATTGTCCCCAAAGATGGTTTGCTCTTCTTCACCTAATATGATCTCGCCTTTTAAAGAGGGTACTGTCTCAGTGAGCACGATCTTAGGAGATCGCTCCTTGTACGGAATCAGTAAATCATCGGCATGGATGGCCCGAAAAGCCTTAACTATGATTCCTATGACCAGTTTAGGTCTCAATTCCTCTATTCTAACTACTCCCAGGATAAAATGGTAAACCCCAAGGGGCTTACCCGTCTCCGGGTGGGTTACCAGTTTTCCGGTCCTAAAAACTGTAAACCGATCTCCAACCTTGAATGCACCCTTGAGGAGTGGTCGGATATAGATCACATCTCCTGTAACGATTAATCTTTTCTCTTCTTTCGCCCGGATGATTTTACCCAATGGGCGGACGGCCTCTTCTTTTATGAAACCGATGGAATCTATAGAGGGATAAATTATATACCTTTCTGTTTCTTCGGACTTCTCAAAGTCCCCGGGTGATGAAGTATCATTGACAGGTCGAAAGATCTCCTTAAAGATGGTAATACGGTTTCCCGGATATATCCAGTGAGGATTGTGAATAAAGCTGTTCCTTTCCCAGAGGTATGGCCATGCCCATGGGTTATTATAAAAGCGTTTCGAAATATCCCACAGGGTATCACCCTTGTGAACGGTGTAGTAAATTCCTTCCTCAAGCTTGTCAGGAACCATTGGAGGCCGTCCCGCTTCAGAGACCTCTCTCGCAGACAAAAACCCACAAATCGTTATGATAAACAATAAAACAAGAACCTTCTTAAAGATAGCCTGTAAGAACATATAGTCCTCATGAATGTTTATGACAGGAAACCTATATTTGATTTTACACCTGTCCGAGTCTTATAATCTTTGGTGTAATAAAGATCAAGAGTTCCGAGCTACCATGATGGCTTAGTTTTGATTTAAATAGCCAGCCCAGAATGGGTATTCGTGACAACCACGGAAGTCCTGCCTCGGTCCATTCTTTATTCTTCTTTATGATCCCACCTATAACAATCGTATCGCCATCATTAACCAGAAGTTCTGTATCCGCCTCTTTTTTGTCAATGGCTGGCGTACCTGATACCGCATTTGCCCAATCCGGAGAGTCCTTTTTGGCATTAATCTTTAGACTGACACGATTATCTGGTGTGATATGCGGCGTTACAGTCAATTTCAACACGGCTTCAACAAATGATACAGATATTGTTCCTTCCTCCTCCTTTTGATACGGAATAGACGTCCCCTGTTCGATATACGCCTCCTTATTGTCCAGGGTAAGAATCCTGGGGGAAGAAATTATTTTTGCTTCTCCACGAGATTGCATGGCCAGGAGACGGGCGTCGAGCATCAGGGTGGTGCCTCCAGCGCCTGCTATTCTTCCAAATGTGAACCCAAGGCCACCATAAGTTGCTGAAATGGGAAGGTTAACCACATAATTGTTCCCGCCTGCATCTCCGAATATCCCTTCATAGTGGCCGTGAGGATAACTGGGTTGACTAATCTCGCCAAACTGTCCACCCCACTGAATTCCCAGTTCCCTTGAAAAGCTGGTGGTTACCTCCACTATACGAGCTTCTATTAGTACTTGCGGAGTTGGAATGTCGAGCTTCTTAATCAGCTCTTTTGCTTCATTCAGCGCCTTCTTGATATCTTTCATGATGATCATATTGGTCCGATCATCAACGCTCACAGTGCCTCGCTCGCTCTTGATGTTTTCTAAACGATTCTTAATATCTGATGCCTTGGCATAATTGACCGGAATGTATTCAGTGTAAAGTGGATCGGCACTATCCTTTGCCTGTTCCTTTGCCTTTATGGCCTCCTGTTCCTCCCTCAGTGTGGATAGTCTGGCGATACGGATTATATTCCCTTCTACGACTTTATCCAGCTTATTCGTCTTCAGGATAAAATCGAGTACCTGATCCCACGGCACCTCTTTAAGTCTCAGGGTGATACGTCCACTAACGTCAGGGTCAATAACGATGTTCTGTCCACTGATATCGGTAAGTATCCGTATTACATTACGAATGTCAGCATCGTGAAAATCGAGGGATATCTTCTGACCGGTATACCTTTTTTCGGATAGACGCGATACTCTTTCAGTACCTTTCGGAGCTTCTATCCTTTCCTTACCTGGTTCAACGCCCACCTCTTTCTTAAACGGCCGTATCTCATTCGGTCCAACCCCTGGGATAGGCTTTGGTGGAACGGATGAGGCCTCAAACGTGAGAAGATACATGTTACCCTCTTGCCCTAACCTGAAGGGAACAGCCTCTCTCAGTTCTACGGCGATTAAAGCCGTATCTCTATCTTTTGCCTGCATAGGTACTATCTTATCAACTGCACTCCTGAATCGCATAGTAATAAGTGGTCGCTGGTAATACGAGGGCATCTTAGTATTAAAAAGCTGCAACATTATCTTTTTATCCGATGATTTCAATATCTGATACCTAACCTCCCTTGTGGTTCTAACCAGTATACGTGACCTACCGTCCTTTAGCATCTCAAAATCGATCTTGTTCACCCATGCTGGCCTTTTCGGCCTAAATTCAGCTGTTCTATCCTTTACGGGAGGAAGTTCATTCCCCACGTGAACGATCAGCCCGTCTGCAACCGGTTCATCAACAAAAGACGATAGATAAGCCTCTTTTGTATCTAATACCATACGGACTCTATTCGGATAAGTGGCAAGACGTATCTTGTCAACATATGAATCATTTACCTGGACGCTCTTTGACCCGAGAGATGATCTTATGTCAAATATATCAAAAACGATCCTGGGAGGATTATACAGCTTAAACGTCTTGTAATTAGAAATCGTTCCATTACCCTTTACATGGATTCTCGTGCTTTTTTCAAATGTAGCGTGTGCAACATCGAGAAGTATAGTCGCGGGAACTAACTCTGCTTTGGCTCTTTCAGTTACGGGAAGACGTTCTCGTTGTGATCCACGGGAAGCAAAGGATCGTGCTCCTTTTCCTCGATTCTCCATACTATAGGTTTTGGTTTCGACACTCGACTTTTCCGAGGGAAAGGGCTTTTGAAAACGGACCAGGATATTGTTATTCTCCTTTATCACCTCATAAGGTAGATCTTCTTTGGCGATGATTTCGATCCGGGAGGAGGGTTCCTTCTTTCCTTTTATATTTACAACCTTTATCTCCTTGATAAGATCGACTCGCGGTCGGTATGATCCTTTCATTCCCTTTATATCTGTTCCAGGAAAGTATAAAACGACTCCAGGAGGAAAAAGATGCTTGACCGCCGTATAGGCAAGAGGCTCACTTGCTTTAATAAGGACTTGGACTGTGTTTTGCTGAGCAGTAGTACTTATCTCACTGATGAAGGCCTTGCCGTCTACGATCTTCTCTCCTAACTCACCCCTCTTGGTTGTGCCACTGGTTGCACAACCTCCCAGAACGAGAGACACAACAAAGACGATAATAAAGAGTGACCTTCTGCCTTTCCAGGATCTATAAAATTTACAATCCATTTATCCTTCTCCGATCTTCTTTTGAAGCTTCATCTCGGTTTTCTCTGGTCTTGTGCGACCCAAAAAATCTTCGATTTCTTCCTCTATTATTATCCGATCTTTCAATATTTTTATTACCTTCCCAAAATGCGTTCCAATATAGGTACCCCTGGTGACGATGTACCCCTTTCCCGAAGCGTCTTCCACAAGGGCACGTTTCTCCTTCCCTGAAAATACAATACCAACCAGTCTGAGCTGGCTTAATTCCACCTTTTGAAGCGGAGTAAGGGGGATATCCCTCTTCCGACGCTTCTTCACAGGGGCAACCGTTCCGGCCCCTGTATCAAAGAGAGGCCTAAAGGGATCAACCTTCCCCTTTGGATTGTATACATAACCAGGCCTTTCTCTCAGACGTGCTTGAAGTAGAAACTCGTTTTTGGGAATGTAAGGCTCTACTTGATCCTCCCCTCCTTTACCTTTTCCTTCAGTTACTTGTGAAGGCAATCTGGTTTTGTCTTTCCCCTTTTTTAACACCGTATCTATAGCCGGTTTACTCTTTTGTGGTCTCACATCCTTCTTTGTTCTTACGGCTACAATCGGCTTTCTGACGCTCATCGGCCTTCTAGGAGGTTCGGACGGTTTCTCGCAACTACACTGGAAAAGAAGGGTAAATGCCAGGCCCAGGATGCAGGAAGAATTGAAGGATTTACTCAACATGTTTATCTCTTTTTCCCTTTCTGAGAGACAGGTTTTGGGGTTTCTCTAAATTGATAGGTAATTGCGGTACATGTAGTATGTAACAAGCCGGGACTCCCCTTTCCGGTTTCAGCCTTTATCTCAATATCAGCAATATTTACCAGTCGAGAAAGTTTACTTACTTTATCGAAAAAGATGGCAGTATTATGATAGCTTCCCACAACCTTGATAGCCACTGGAATCTCAACATAAAAATCTCTGGCTATTTCAGCCTCGGGCTTAAAAAGGATGAATTCCAGGCCTGCTTCCTTGCCCGACCCAGAGACGTTCTCTAAAAGACTTGGAATCTCTTTTTTATCAGGGAGAATTAATAGAGCCATCCTGAACTGTGTCTTAAATCTTTTATGTTCCTCCCGAAACTTATTGATGTTTCGCGCCTTGTTCTTTACGGTGCGAAGTTGTCTTTGTACGTTCTCATAGTCTTCCTCCAACCTTGCGATGGTATCTGCCTTAGGGGTATAAAGTAGAAAATAGTATCCCGCACCTAAAAGGATAAATGTGCCCACACAGATCATAATCTTGTGGACACGGGTTAGACCTGAGAGTTTCTCCCAAGGAATCGATGGCAGAGGGATGTTCTTCATTGTATCCTCTTATTCCGTTTCAAATATCAACTGAATAATAAGACGCTCTTGAGTCTTCAGGCAATTGTAGGAATCCTGCTATTCACGTTGCAACATGGGTTCTCAATTCTGTCTCCAAATCTAATACCCTAAACGAGCGAAGAGCACTGCTCGATTCGTAACTATTCAGATCAAAAGCCTCATACTGAGCGTAAAAAAGTATTTCGCAAGTGAAGCACCTCAAGGGATCTTTCACTCTGCTTTGCTCCGTTCAGAATGATGTGGAAACAAGCTTTGGTTGAGAATCACCATGAGAAGCTCAGCAACAGAGAAGAGAAGCCCTCGTGGGTGGTCAGTGATGGGTTAACCGACTACTCACCACCGACACCGTCTGAAAGGTTTCGATCAAAGTAAACCCCCCGTTAGAATTTCAGTCGGGGCCATACGGAATGCAGCTTTGCTGACCCCATATACGAGATTCCACAGGGAGTGGCCCTAAACACCGTGTGAAAACAAGGTGTAATATTTCGGTTTCAACCCCGTGCTTCCGCACGAGGATTTTCTAACGGGTCAAATGTTCGCATATTGGTTCATTTAGGATAATAGTTCTTTGGAGACCTTGCTTCAAGAAAACCACATCATATTGGCCCAATCGAATAAATTACATGGCAGCGTTAGTCTTGATGGTCTCGTAAAAACTCTTTTCTCCTCACCCAATGAAGAAAATCGACTTTTCCAAGATCATCAATCTTAGCCTTTTAAACTACACGTAATAGTAAAATCCTTAAATTTAAAGTTCTTTCCTACTAACTTCTGTCTGGAAGAGATCAGTTCAATCTTAGTAAAATATTCAGACTTCTCCAGGCGCTTCATAAAATTGGCAATAGTCTCATTATCCATGGCGATTCCTGTAAATTTTATGGCTTTCCCTTTTTGTGAAAAGCTCGTTAACCACATCTTGTGGGCAACAATTACCTGAGTGATGGCATCCATTATTCGAACCGCAGTACCGCGATTAGTCTGCAGTGATTTAATAACCTTCAACTTTTTCTTATACGTTTCAACATCTTTTTTTAGTCTATTCATTTCCCTTTCCAGTTTCCTGTAACTGGCAAGCTCTTTTCGGGCTGCTCGTATTTGATCGTCAAGCTCAGATATCCTGTTCTCCAGTTTACTGTTTAGATAATACATAGAGATAATTAGTAAAAATACGGAGAGCAAAAAAGCAGATACCTGACGACGAATATTCTCCTTCCTTCGAACAGCTCGGACAGGGAGCAGGTTTATTCGTATCATTTGTCGTCTACCTTTCTTAAGGCAAGACCCATGCAGATTGTAGCCTGAGGACCAATACGTGTCAAATAATTGCTATCGAGCCGTTTTTGATTAATCTCTATGGCATTGAACGGGTTGCAGACCTCTACATCAAGGGAGGTTTCGTGGGCCAGAAGCTCTAGGAAACCTGGAGTTTGAGCCCCTCCTCCGCTCAATACAATCCTTGAAATAGTTTCATCAGTAAAAGTGGAATAAAAAAAATCGATCGCTTGACGTATTTCAGAACACCAGCCTGAAATAATAGGGGTTGTAATATCTCTTATCTCATCATTCGATAATTTGCCCTCGTTTTTACCGAGTTTTACATCTTCAGCTTCTTCAAGTGTACATTCCAGACGAGATGCAATCTCACGGGTTATTTGGTCTCCACCGATAGAGACATCCCGTGTAAAATCCGAGATGTTCCCTTTTATTATATTGATATTCATCTTGTTGGCCCCGATATCTATCAGAGCCACACTCTCATCTTCTGATGTATAGTTGAGTTCATATATATTCTGCATGGCAAAAACATCGAGATCGATAACGCATGGATTCAAATTGCTCATTTGAAGTATATCAATGTATTCATCAATAATACTCTTTTTTGCAGCAACTAGCATTACATTCATCATATTCGGGTTCTGCTCATTTTCCCCAAGTATCTCAAAGTCTATGTTTACGTCTTCTATATCAAAAGGGATATACTGTTCTGCCTCCCACTGAATACTCTCACTCAACTCCTCATCAGACATCTTATTAATCGATATCTTTTTTATGATTACAGAAAAACCCGCTACGGAAACCGCTACGTTTTGTTCCCTAATGTTTAGATCGCGTATAAGACCCTTAATGGTTTCAGACACTACTTCGGGTTCCTTAATTGATCCTTCTGAGATAGCATCAAATGGAAGGTCTACCATTCCAAAATTCTTAAGGAAGTACCCCCTTTTTGTATGTTGCACTTCTGCGACCTTGATAGTTCTTGAACCAATATCAAGGCCAATCAGATTATCTTTCTTTCCAAACATACTCTATCTCTTTGAACTTATTCATTAAAGATTTTATCCCTATCACTAACACTACAGCGACATTTTATCTTATCGCTAACTATCTGAACTTCATCCCAAATTATGTGAGATGGTTATTTCTAATGTCATTCCCGGAAAGCTTGTCCTCGACCCCGACGGGGGCGAGAATCCAGCCTGTTTTCGGTATGGCTGGGATTTTGGATGCCCCCTTCCGCGGGATGACGTCAAAAAGTGACGCTGTAGTACTGAGGTTCAAGCCTAAAGCAGGAAGAATGTTACGTTTGGTGTCCATCCGTCAGCGTTTTCCCTTTTCGATGTTGTCAATGGTAATAGGGGAAACCGCTGCCTTTTTGGCGAGTTCAGGCCTGCCTTTAAAAAAGGATTCTCCTTCCCCATTCTAACTCGTCTGCCACCTCATCTCCCAGTGATTAGACAGCACCCAATTTCATAAATCTCGCCAGCAACAAGTAAATTGTAAAGCCAAGAAATTAAAAATACTAGATATTTTATATCTTCACTTCCATTTTATGTCAAGAACATTATAGCAAATTATGTATAAATTTTTTAGACGATTCATATTGTATATGCAAAAATGTAGTGCATAATACCGAGTACAGCAAAATCTAAGCCTTTATCCTAGAGAAAGGTCGCGTCTCCAACTCGGGAAGATTTCATGTCTTGTTTCGTTTATCCTTGACAAGAAAAATAAAATATCTTATGAGATAGATTGCTTAATCTCCGTTTGTCTTATGTAGTTATTAAATAAATAGAAAAGGAGGTAAATTACGGTGAGTGACGTTTTTGCGCCCATGGTAGGTAAGATCATCAAACTGCTGGTTAAGGCAGGTGATTCCGTAAACGAAGATGACGAGGTGGCAATTATGGAGGCCATGAAGATGGAGATGCCAATCGTAGCTCCTTGTGGGGGAACGGTAAAGGAGGTCAAGGTATCAGAAGGGCAAGCGGTAGAGGCCAATGATGTCCTTATGACAATAGAGTAAGATCAGAATAATAAATCTTCCTATTCTTACTACTTTGGATTGTTGAGATAAAGGACTTTATTTTTATCGATAGGCAATTAGACCGTAACGGTTAATTGCCTATTTTTTTTGTTTATGGAACCC
>DTYH01000271.1 GCA_012961955.1 Desulfobacterales bacterium
AAGTCTTGGATCTTTCTCCAAAATTGTTCAAGACCGTTCGCAAGATTAACCGGTTACAACTTTTTTCAAAGAGCTAACCTGTTATGTGGATTTAAACTTTGAGCTTTGTGGTTTCGCATTTAGCCCGTTAGAGGAGACCACCGATTTCAATCAGTGGTTATTACCGATTAGAGCTGACGGTGGTTTAGACCCACCCTCGGCCCAGGCCGTTACAGGACGTAGTTCTCTAACGGGGTTTACTGGAAGGAGAGGGGTTTAAGAATATGCGTTCTTCATTTAAAATGGCCCTGGAGTCGGGCAAATTTGTTGTCACCTCTGAGGTCGGGCCCCCCAAGGGGACAGACCTTGAAAAGATGGTCCATCATGTTGAGATCTTGAAAGATAGAGTAGACGCCTTAAATGTGACCGATCATCAGAGTTCAGTCATGCGGTTTCCTTCCTTGGGAGGAGCACTCATTATAAGGGAAATGGGTGGGGAACCCATCTTGCAGATGACCTGCAGAGATCGCAACAGGTTGGCGCTTCAAGCCGATCTCCTCTTTGCTGCCAGCAGGGGGATCAATAATGTCCTTTGTCTTACGGGTGATTCAGTCGTTCTGGGTGATCATAAGGAGGCCAAAGGGGTTTTTGACCTTGACTCGAGTCAATTGGTGGCGGCGATCAGAAGGTTGGAAAAGGGGAAGGACCTTGGGGGGAACGACCTGGGTGGGAGCGCTTCTTTTTGCGTTGGTGCTATTGTGACGCCAGAGGCCAATCCGCTCGAGCCCCAGCTTATCAAGTTTGAAAAGAAGGTCGAGGCAGGTGCCGAGTTCATCCAGACTCAGGCGGTATATGACCTGGACAATTTCAAGCAATTTATGGACTACGCAAGACAGTTTCCCGTGAAGATCCTCGCGGGCATCATTTTACTGACCTCCGCTCCCATGGCAAGGTTCATGAACAAGAATATAGCGGGTGTCAATGTGCCGCAAGAGTTGATTGATGAGATGGCCTCTGCGCCCAAAGGAAGGGTACTGGAAAAGGGTATAGAGATTGCTGGCCGTATGATCAGGCGTATTCGGGAGGAGAAGATTTGTGACGGTGTCCACATCATGGCCATCGGTAAAGAGGATCGGGTGCCGGACATCATGGTTGCAGCGGGGTTGTCCTAGGAATGGGAAGATAAGCCGAGTCCTTGCCTACTTCCCGGATGTCTCACGAGACACTTATGTTTCAAAGTTGAATTTGAGACATCACGCCTTCCCTCCATGGACCCACTTTTGGTATTCAAGGGGCAGATGGCTCGCCGTAACTCATCCGTAACGTAACACTTTAGCCTCTTAAGACACACCCGACCACATCAAAAGACAGGCCGGATACCGAATATGGGATACAGGATACATGATGCAGGATACACGATGTGGCGGGCGGGAGTATACTGCCCGTAAATAAAGTCTTCCGCAAAATCTGTGAGAATGGTTTTTCCACAAATATTGTAGGGCGCAGTTTTTGTAGTTATCCGCGTAACCTTTTATAAGCAAAACCAAACCTACGCTGGCATTTTATATGCCACCGAGATGCGGCGCCTATAAACACCCCCCACCATACGAATATTATCAAATCATAAACGCTATGGCCGTTTGCGTTGTACGGAGTTTTGCACGTAGTCATAATTATAACGACTCTCGCGGTATCCTGTACACCCGGCCGTTCCCTACGGCGGCACATAAATGCCGCCGTCCAATTTTACGGCATTACGCGGACAACTACAATCTTGTATCTTGGATCCTGTGTCCTGCATCTGTATGGTAAGTTCACCTTGGGTCCGATACAACCGGCTCGTTTCTAAATGCTAAGATGTTACCCCGTGACGAACCTCGTCAGGTTCCGTACCCCCATGGATTTGCAGGCCTGTTCAGGGCAGGGGGAGGCTCTTCGCAGGAGTGAAAAAGGCTGCAACTCCTTGTCATTTGTCTACATGCGATTCATTCCTTATTGGGGTGCGAAACTTGAGTAACCTGTATTACAAGGTATCTTGTAACTGTTCACAGGCTGAAACTTTTTCTTTATCCCGTTAGAAAATCATGATCAATCTTCAAACATGCACCTTTTACATAGTATGAACTGGGCATCACGTGGTTCAAAGATTCGTGGTTTCGCAAAAAGTCTAATTTTGCTCTCTCCGTGGACCCGGTCAGAATATTACATAGTCTTGTGGAATTGAATTTGGCTCTTCTCTAAATAGGAGATTCCACTTTGATCTAATATCCAGTACAAAATTTTTCTAACGGGGCTTACACCCTGACGGCTTCCACCCTTTGTTTTTCCAGTGAGTTGGCAGCGCGGGGTGACCTGCCTCTCGGCATTCAACCTTCGATTCGGTCCGGTGGCTGCAGTTTTCCCGATTATTAACTCACGGAAAAACTAAAGGTTTCCGCCAAGTCGTTTCAAGAAAGGCTTGACCTCGTGAGCAGTTACCGAAAACTGTCTCATATATGTCTCGAATTATACGAGAGCTATTGAGGTGAGGGGCTTCTGTCAGAGAGAGTCTCAGTTCTAACCTACCGCTATTGAATGATTTTTTTATCTTTTGTTCTGTTTTGATGTTGGCACGGATCTTGATCGTGTAGATTAATGCCCTGGTGGTTAAATAAACGGCAACACTTTAGCCTCTTGAAACAAACCCGGCCGCATCAAAAGACAACTCGATTACTGAATACACGATACAGGATGCAGGATACAAGATAGAAGATCATAGTATCACCCAAAGGTCGTTATAATTATCGGCTACGTGCAAAACCCGATCCCAGTATAGAGGAAACAGCTATAAGCTCTGTGAGTTGACGATATTTGTAGGGTGTTTTACAGCCCACTGTAATTTTGGTGGCATCATATAACACGCCACCCTACGTTTGGTTTTGCTTGTAAAAGGTGTTGGCGGATAACTGTATTTACCCCCTTAGAAAAGCCCCGTGCGGAAGCAATCAAAATGTTATACCTTGTTTTCACACGGGCCACGTAAGAGACCCAAGGGCTTATGGGGCCCGTGTGAAATTGTAACGGGGTTTACGTGCAATGTGTCTCCGCCGAGTGCAGCATGAGGCCTCTATCTTGCGTGCTGTATCGTAACTCCAGCTTGAGTCCAATGCGACAGGCTTGTTCGAAAATGCTAAAATCTTACAATAAATGTGTCCTTGACCATCGTATGGGTATATAAGTAAATCCTTTTTTTGACTTACGGAATCAAGAATATAGATTCAAGAAAACGAATGCGGATTTTTTTCGGAGAAATTTCAAGCATAAATGAAAAGGAGGAGAATAATGTTTTGCTACCAGTGTGAACAAACAGCAAAAGGTGAGGGATGTACCAAGATAGGTGTGTGCGGAAAGCAACCTGAGGTGGCAGCACTTCAGGATTTGTTGCTTTATGCCCTGAAAGGCCTGTCCCTCTATGCAGTGGAGGGACGAAAGGTAGGCGTGAACGACCGTAAGGTGAACGTCTTCACCTGTGAAGCTACCTTTTCCACGCTGACAAACGTAAATTTCGACCCAGATCGGTTTGTGTCGCTTATCAGGCGTTGTGTGGAACTGAGGGACAGCCTCAAAGAGAAAGTGAAAGCAGCCAGTGGTAAGGCCGATTTTCCTGATGGTCCGGCCACCTTTAAGCTGGAGACCACTCTGGATGGACTGGTTAAAGAGGGTGAGGCCGTGGGTGTAAAATGCGATCCTGGCATTGACCCTGACATACACTCTCTTAAGCAGACGCTTACTTACGGAATCAAGGGGATTGCTGCCTATGCGGATCACGCCCAAATCCTGGGCCAGGAGGACGATAAGGTCTACGCGTTTATCCACGAAGGCCTGGCCGCTACGCTCAACAACGACCTTAGCCTGGATGAGTGGGTGAAGCTGGTTCTAAAATCCGGGGAAGTAAATTTGAGGGTTATGGAGCTGCTTGATGCAGCGAATACCGGGACATACGGGGATCCGGTGCCCACGAAAGTACCTCTGGGAGCCAAAAAAGGAAAAGCCATCCTGGTCTCAGGCCATGATCTCAAGGATATGGAAGAGATACTCAAGCAGAGCGATGGGAAGGGGATTTATGTCTACACCCACGGCGAGATGCTACCCTGCCACGGCTACCCGGGATTGAAAAAGTATCCCCATTTTTATGGCCACTATGGTACGGCCTGGCAGAACCAGACCAGGGAATTCGCGGATTTCCCAGGTGCCATTCTTATGACTACCAATTGCATTCAGAAACCAAAGGATACTTATAGGGATAATATCTTCACAACAGGTCTTGTGGGCTGGCCGGGCGTTACTCATATCGCAGACAAGAATTTTGCTCCCGTCATCGAAAAGGCCCTGGAGATGCCAGGATTTCCAGAGGATACCAATGGGCGATACGTTATGTGTGGGTTTGGGCATAAGGCAGTTATGAGCGTGGCGGACAAGGTAATCGAAGGGGTAAAAGGCGGGTCAATCAGGCACTTCTTCCTTGTGGCCGGGTGTGACGGTGCAAAACCCGTACGCGATTACTATACCCAGTTTGTGGAGAAGGTTCCCGAAGACTGTGTGGTCCTGACCCTAGGCTGTGGCAAGTTTCGTTTTTTTGACAAGGACCTGGGAGACATTGGTGGAATCCCAAGGCTTCTGGACATCGGACAGTGTAACGATGCCTACTCGGCCATCCAGATCGCCGTAGCCTTGGCCAAGGCATTCGATATGGAGGTGAACGACCTTCCCCTTTCGATGATCCTATCCTGGTATGAACAGAAGGCAGTAGCTATTCTGCTTACCCTTCTACACCTTGGGATTAAGAATATCCGACTGGGACCCAGCCTGCCCGCCTTTATTACACCGAATGTGCTGGAGGTTCTGGTCAAGAATTTTAACATCATGCCGATCAGCACGCCAGAGGAGGATCTGAAGGCGATTCTTGGATAAAAACGCTTATTTTATCTGTCAAAGAAATCACAGAGGCTCGGAGATTCGAACCTCTCCAAAAGTTAGACAAGGTATCCAATCTCTGAGACCCCTGTGAAGTTTAGCCCGTTAAAAAGGGTTGTAATCGGTTAATCTCACGATCGGCTCTGAACAAATTTGGAAAAAGGTTCAAGATTCGGATGGCGTTAAAAATTTCAAACTGTTTGAGGGCGATAGCCCGAGTTTTTGAAATTTAGCCAAAAGCCAAGTTCCAGATGCCTGTGTGAGACTCTAATGGGGCTCACAGTAGTGAGCAAGGTTAACCGATTACAAGAGTATCGGTCAATATTTTCAAAAGGCTAAATTCTTACGTCATGAAGAGGATGAGATAGATAAGGAGGGAAACAGTGAAGTGTCCGGGACAGGATAGCCGTTACTGGAGACCAGGGGCTATATTTGAGGCCGAGTGCCCAAAGTGCGGTAATGAGGTAGAATTTTTCAAGGACGACACGATCCGTACTTGCAAAAAATGTGGCCACAGATTTCTAAACCCTGGCATGGATTTCGGCTGTGCTTCTTACTGTCAGTATGCGGAACAGTGCATCGGTAACCTGCCACCAGAGTTGATAGCTCAAAAGGAGGATCTCTTAAAGGACCGGGTTGCAATTGAGATGAAGCGTTATTTCAAACGTGATTTCAAACGGATTGGGCATGCTATTCGGGTGGCCAGATACGCGGAGCAGATTGGCAGGAGTGAAGGAGGCAACCTGGCAGTGGTTCTCGCAGCTGCTTATCTGCACGATATCGGCATCCACGAGGCAGAGCGCAAATATGGGAGCACAGGAGCCCGGTATCAGGAAAGGGAGGGCCCACCCATTGCCAGAAAGATATTGACAATGCTGGGAGCCAGGGACGAGTTGATAGAAGAGGTATGCGACATAGTTGGCCATCACCACCACCCAAGGTCTGAAGAGACCATAAACTTCAAGAGCGTCTACGATGCGGACACGATTGTTAACCTGGAAGAAAGGCAAAAGGAAAGATCGATGGAGCATGAAAAGATACTCAATATTGTTGAAAGATCCTTTCTCACAGAGTCCGGCAGGAATCTTGCTAAGTGTGCCCTTTTGAAAAAGGGCTGAACTCTTGGCTCGTAGGGTGGGAGGGGACAAGATCCTTCAATTTTGGTCATGAGGAGGAGATATGAAAGTTAAAAGAAAGATCATTGAAATTGATGATGAACTTTGCGACGGGTGCGGTGAATGTGTGCCTGCATGCGCAGAGGGAGCTATCCAGGTTATTGATGGAAAGGCAAGACTGGTGGCGGAAAAGTACTGTGATGGCTTGGGGGCTTGCCTGGGCGAATGTCCAAACGGGGCCATCACGATCGTAGAACGGGAGGCGGACGACTTTGATGAGGAAGCGGTAGCGGAGTACCTGAGGGAAAGGGAAGAATACCAAAGAAGAACCGAGGCGACCCTTGCATGCGGGTGTCCGTCCACTCAGGTCCAGACCTTTATTCCGAGGGCCTCTCAAGAAGATGCAATGGATATGGATGCACAGGCCGGGTGCATCTCCCGTCTTTCTCACTGGCCGATCCAGATCAGACTGGTACCCTCAGGAGCTCGGTTTCTCAAAGGGGCCGATTTGTTGGTACTTGCTGACTGTGTTTCGGTGGCGTATCCTATGCTACATCGTGATTTTCTGCCGGGCAGAGTGGTGATGATGGGATGTCCGAAATTTGATGACGTTGACGAGTATATCCGGAAGTTTGGTGAGATCTTTAAGACAGCCGGCATAGAGAGAATTACAGTTGCGCATATGGAAGTCCCCTGCTGTTCAGGCCTTCCCATGATAGTAGAAAGGGGAATGGGATTAGCAGGCAAGACGATTCCGATGGAAGAGGTGGTCATAAGCGCACGTGGGGAAACTCTTAAACGAGAAAAGTCTGCCGTATGAGAACCAGGATGGCAGAATTCCGCGAGGAAGATCCTGACTGGCCAAGTGGTTTCAAGAAAAGTTCACCCCGGGAACGGTTACGATATAGCAATATGTGAAGGGTAGGCGGACTTCTAGTTTGACAGTACGGGAATCTGAAAACCAAGGAGGAAGGAGGATGAATCAGAATAAGTTGGAGAAGGCAGCTTTCATCTGCAGCCGGGACACCTTGGATGGGGCCTACCCGGCCCTCCTACTCGGTATCAATGCCGCTAGGGAGGGGATGGATACTAAGATATTCTATACATTCATGGGCCTCAACCTGCTTCTCAAAGGGGGTTTTGACAAGGCCAAGTTCATACCGCCTGGCGTCATG
>DTYH01000272.1 GCA_012961955.1 Desulfobacterales bacterium
AAATTTCAGAAACCTGAGTGGATAGCTCAAAAAAGGGTCCGGCATCGAAACGCGCTCAAGATCACCACGGGGATAGAAATAGCCGAGTCGATGTTGAAGACCCCTGGTGGACTGATCCGGGCTACCCTCACCACTAAAAAAGGCTATATAGAAGATCTCACCTTATCCGGAGATTTCACCATATCTCCTATCGATTCATTGAACAGGATGGAAGGATTGTTAATAGGAAAAGATGTGCGTACAAGTATCTGGGAGAGAGATTTGGAAAGATTTTACGAGGAGTATGTCCTAGACTCTCCCGGATTGAAAGCACAGGATTTTATTTTGGCAATAAAGAAGGCTGCCAATCAATGAGGGTGCACGAAAGAGGACAGATATTGGCTGTCGTGCAATCCAGCAGGGATATGATCCACAGTCTTCAGTGAGATGGGCTGGTCTCGGGGGGCTCGCGACGGAAAGTGAAAGAGTTTTTGTGGGGACGCCGGGCTTACCACAAAGCCGGTTGGGCTTTGAGACAGCTAGCTTATCGTACCGGGACGTGCCAGGGGTGGCAGATCCTCTCCGGATCGATGGGTTAATGCCGAGCCTGACCCACGAATTTCGGCTCGGTCTTGGGCGCACGAAGTTGAGCTTTCTGGATTGCGTTAGTCTTGTAACAATGAGGCGTTATGAGATTGAAAAGGTCTTTGATTTGACAAGGATTTTGGTGAACACGGAGTTGAGATTATGTGTGAGCGGAATTTTTAAAGAACAGCAATTCACTCAATTTCTGAAGGTGTCAGGTTAGTAGAGAAACTCACTTGTCAACTTACGACATATTGCAGTATAAAAAGGGGTAATGAGTTATTCAAGGCCAAGTGGTCCAGTCAACACGCAAAAAGGTGTAGATCTCACTAACGCCATGAGTGGTTGCAAAAGGGCAAAATCGAAATGGCGAGAGATAAGAACCCGAACCGACTGAAAAAATTCCTTTTATATATACTCGGTTACAGACCGGATGAGTTTGGTCTTGCCCTTGATCGTGACGGATTTGTCAGGATAAAAGACCTTTTGCAAGCGGTTAATGAGGAGTCTGGTTGGGGTTATGTCAGGCGTTCGCATATCGATGAAGTAGTATTCCGCGATGCTGGAAACGATCTTATAGTAAGAGAAGAGAGGATAGGGCTCTCGTCAAAGAATGATCTTTCGTTTATGCAAGAAGGGGTGGTCCCTCCAAAGGTGCTTTATTTTTGTGTGCGTAGAAGAGCCTATCCAACAGTTCTTGAAAGGGGGATATACCCACGGGGGAATCAGTCTTATGTAGTTCTCTCCAAGACCGAGGGGCTTGCCCTCCGGATCGGTAAGCGCCGGGACCAGAAGCCGGTGTTGCTCATTATCCATGCCAGAGCTGCATACGACTCAGGGATAAGCTTTGGTCTTCAGGGCGAACTTATCTATACCACAGATCATATACCGCCTGAATACTTTACGGGCCCTCAACTCCCCAAGGAGGTAAGGGGAGAGACCGTGAAAAAAGAGCCTCCATCCAGGGATGAGTTCATGCCAGGAAGTTTTCTTTTAGACCTTGATAAGAACGCCACACTTAAGAAGCAGGAGTTGAAGAGAAAGGGGGTCAGGAAAGATATTGCCTGGAAGCGGGAAGCAAGGAGGAGGCGACGGAAGAAGGGTTAGCCCATTTTAGCAGACTCCACAAAGGGTGCAGCGATCAGGATCACATGCCGGGGTGGTTTCGGCACGAAGCGATTTTCGAAACTCCTCGATGAGAAAGGATTTATTTATTCCGTGATCTATAAAATCCCATGGTAGGATCTCAGTAAAAGAACGTTCACGGTATGTATAGAAGTCCGGATTGATAACCGATTCCTTCAAGGTCTTAACCCAATTACCATTGTTTTTGTGTGCATTAATCAGTAGATCACCTGTTCGCCGGTCTCCCCGAGAAAGGAGCGCCTGGATATAAGCCCATTGAGGAAGATCAGCATGTACACGGATGTTTGCCACTTGCCTTAACTCATTCGTTACCTTTCTTATCTTTGCCTTCAGTTCTCTTATGTCCTCGAAAGGCTGCCATTGGAAAGGGGTAAAAGGCTTGGGGACAAAGCAGTTCAGGCTTACGGTGATCTCACCAATCCTTTTCTTTGCTCGACTGGTCTTGAGGAATTGGTGCTTGACTCGCTTGCATAGGGCCACTATCTCCTCCACGTCTGACCACTCTTCCGAGGGAAGACCGACCATGAAATAGAGCCTCACGTTTGGTATGCCGTTTTCTACCAACAGGCTTGCTGCATTGAGAATGTCCTCCTCGCTTATTCCTTTGTTTATCACACGTCGCATCCGTTCAGATCCGGCATCCGGGGCGAGAGTCACTGTCTTTGTTCCGCTTTGTCTGAGCAGCTCCAGGATGTCTGTGGTCAGGCTATCTGCTCTAAGCGAGCTAAATGATATACGAGCCCCCATCCTTAGTGCGGGGCGGCACAGCTCTCCTATACAGCCGATATCGGAAATTGACGCACCTATTAAACCGATCCGATGAGCCTTTCTTGACCCTTCGTGTATTTTTCTACTTAGGGTTGCAGGTCCCCACTGCCGGGGAGGCCTGTAGACAAATCCAGCAGCACAAAATCGACACCCATACTTGCAACCGCGACTAACCTCGATTAGAAACGTGTTACTAAAGATGGTATGTGGAGAAAGGACGATGCTCGACATTTCAAGTTCGTCAAGGTGTTTTGCCAGGACACGACGAATCGTTTTCGGATAATTACCCCTAGGTTCAAAAGAAGAGATAAGACCGTTTCTTTCGTAAACAACGTGATAAAAAGCTGGTACATAAACCCCAACGACATTGGTGGCCAGGGCTTCAAGACGGGCCTTTTTATTGGTATAAGTACGATAGGTTTCGAAGAACGGCATAAGTACAGACTCTGCCTCCCCTATTACAAAACAATCCATAAACTGAGCCAGTGGCTCAGGATTTAGGAAACATGTGATCCCGCCGGAAATGATAAGGGGATGATCTTCGTTTCTTTCTTCAGATCTGAAGGGTATACCAGACCTAGCCAGTATCTCAAGTACGTTGAGATAGTCGTTTTCGAATGAGATGGAAAAGGCAAGGATATCAAACTCGTGTAGTGCCCTTTGTGATTCTAAAGACCGGATCGTATCCTCCTCGGGATCATCTCTTGCCGGAAGGAATATCCGTTCACATACCACATCCTCAAACCGGTTCAAGAGTCCATACAGACTTTGAAATCCGAGGTTAGACATACCCACATGGTATATGTTAGGATATATCAGACCCACACGAATTCTTCCGCGCCAGTCCTTGCGGACAACACCAGACTCTTCTTTGAGGTATCCACCCTTCATCCGCTGGTCCATGCCTGTCCTGATCAATCAGCCTTTCGCCTCATAAACGTGGGGATATCCAGGTCTTCCTTGTCGAGAACAATCCCCTTATGCCCACGGTAACGCCTAGTTTCTGGCTTGGCGACTCCTTTTTCTTCACGGATAAAAGTAGGTTCGTCATAATTGATGGTCCGCTTCAAATCGGCCTCAGTAATATTGCGTACCTTGCCAATAGGTTTGTAACGGGTGTCGAGGTCGCCATCGATCCCTGTAGCAATAACCGTAACACGTAGTTCTTCTCCCACGCTGTCATCCAGTACAGCACCCCAGATGATTTCAGCCTCATCACCTGCCTCCTTATATATTCTGTCAGAGGCCTCAGTCATTTCCGCCATTGTAAGATTACTGGCGCTGGTTATATTCATTAGGAGTCCGCGAGCGCCAGAAATGGATATATCTTCCAGTAATGGATGAGATATAGCCCTTTCAGCCGCCTCAATAGCACGATTTTCGCCCTTTGCAATCCCGGTTCCCATCAGTGCCAGGCCCGCCTTGGACATGGTAGTCTTTACGTCGGCAAAATCAAGATTGACCAGGCCGGGCATCATTATCAGGTCAGTAATTCCCTTTACCGCATAGAGGAGCA
Source organism: Desulfobacterales bacterium (assembly GCA_012961955.1). Classification (GTDB taxonomy): domain Bacteria; phylum Desulfobacterota; class Desulfobacteria; order Desulfobacterales; family DTYH01; genus DTYH01. The sequence goes on from DTYH01000272.1 coordinate 3,995, forward strand.
CGTCATCCGCCATCTTGAACATTTCCAGCATGGTAGCGTTCCTTGAGGCCAAACCCCGAAGTCGATCATTGGGGATGGTGATCAGAGTATCGACCACTTCTCTGAGGCTTTCGATCCCATATTCAGCGTGAAGCATCCGTTTCTTCCCCTCAAATCCAAAGGGTTTGGTAACTACAGCCACGGTCAGGGCACCCATCTCCTTGCAGACCTCGGCGATTACGGGTCCTGCTCCTGTACCTGTTCCGCCGCCGAGCCCAGCGGTAATGAATACCATATGACTGTCCTTCACTGCTTCCCGTATGGCATCAATGTTTTCTAAAGCGGCTTCACGTCCCACCTCCGGATTGGCGCCTGCCCCGAGTCCTTCAGTCAGCCGAATCCCCAGCTGAATCTTTGTTGGGGCAAGAGAGGTCCCGAGCGCCTGCATGTCGGTATTGGCCGAAATGAACTCAACCCCTTTAAGATTGGAGTTTATCATATTATTGATCGCATTTCCTCCTGCCCCTCCAACACCAAGCACCTTGATTTTGGCTCTGGCTTCGTTGTCTGCAAATTCAAACATCATCTTTTTGCCCTCCTCATTTTAGTGTCCTAAATTATCTCCTTAAACCATTTTTGCATTCGGGCCATGACCCGATCAAAGATGTTGCTGTCCCGAATCCTGAACTTCCTCTTCGGTTTTGCATGAGCACCGTAGAGAACGAGTCCCACCCCGGTCGCATACATGGGGCTGTTCACTATGTCGACTAGGCCGCCGATCCCACTCGGCTTTCCCATCCGCGTAGGAAGGTTAAAGATCGATTCTGCAATATCTATCACCCCTTCCAGTAGGGATGAACCACCAGTAATCACTACCCCGGAATTGATCATATCTTCCATATCGGCCCGATATATCTCTCGATTTACCAGAGTGAATATCTCTTCCACCCGGGGTTCCAAGATTTCACCTAGTATTTGACGTGGAAGTGTCCGTGGCCTGCGACCTCCCACACCTGGGATCTCGATGGTTTCTTCTTTTTTGATGGTTCGGCTTAAGCAGGTTCCATACTTTATCTTGATCTTTTCTGCCTCGCCTCTAGGGGTTCTCAGACCAACAGCAATATCGTTGGTCAGGTTGTTTCCACCTAGTGCCAGGACCGAGGTGTGTTTAATCCCTTTGTCATTGAAGATAGCAAGGTCTGTAGTCCCTCCACCAAAATCGATAAGAGCGACACCCAGGTCTTTTTCCTCCTGTGTTAGGACTGCCTCACCGGATGCAAGCGATTCCAGAACAATGTCACATACGTCGAGTCCGGCCCTGTTTGCACATTTGATGATATTGTGAGCAGACGTTACTGCACCCGTTACAATGTGTACCTTGACTTCTAAACGTACACCATGCATCCCAAGAGGGTCTTGAATCCCCTCTTGATCATCAACTATGAACTCTTGGGGAATAGTATGAATAACCTCACGATCGGTAGGAATGGCTATCGCCTGTGCCGCATCGATCACACGCTTGATATCATGTTGAGTAACTTCCCCTCCCTTAACAGCAATGATTCCCTGGCTGTTAAATCCCTTTATATGACCACCAGCGATCCCGGCATAGACCGATGTGATTTCGCAACCAGCCATTATTTCCGCTTCTTCAATTGCCTTCTTAATCGAATTCACGGTCGATTCTATGTTTACCACGACTCCTTTCCGGAGGCCAATGGAGGGATGGCTTCCAACCCCCACGATATCGATCCCGTTGGCCGTTACTTCCCCAACTACCGCACATATCTTGGTGGTTCCGATGTCAAGCCCCACGATAAGCTCTTCATATCCCTGCATGTTTTGACCTACACCTCCTTTCTCTTTACACCTGTTGATATCATGGTAGGGTTAATCGGCTTGACCACTACCCGATCCACATCCTCGACGTCGATAGATCGAGGATATATAACCTTGTCTCCCCGCTTCAGATAGCAAAGTACGTCACGTAACCGATTAAATTTGGCTTGATAGTGTCCAAGACCAAGCCTTATCTTGGTATCACTATTCCGCATGAATATGGTTAATCCCAGGTCTTGGTCCACGTGGATACGCCCAATCGAGCTTAGGGGAAGTATGCTGCCGTCAAGCCGACTTAGGCGAAGTACTTTCATTACAGATTTAAACCCGGTGGAACGGTTTTCAGCACTGGTAATATCCGATATTTCAAGGCCCGTTATCAAAGGCACCTCCACCTTCCTTAGTTGGTCGCAATACCCGAATACTTCGCCGCGGCTATCCAGAAAGTATGTTTGACCAAAATCGAATCTCGCCACTGGAACCCGTTCTCTGATCCGGATATAGATAGTATCAGGGAGCTTCCTCCGCACATTTGCTGAAAAAATCAGTGGATGAGCAAGTAACCTCTTACGCACCTCTGAGAGATTGATCGCAAGTATGTTCTCACCCAGTGACAGACGGCCCTGTCTTAAGACCTCATCCTGTGAGAGTCTCTTGTTACCCTCCACCAGGATGAGTCGGGCATTAAAATACGAACTCTGGGTTAAGGTGTCGTAGACCAGGATGTAGAGTAGACTCAGCAGGCAAACCGCGGCTGTGATTAAGAAGGTTTTAAAGATCAAAACAAACCTTTCCTTTACCTTTTTCCATCTTTTGGCCCGGCTATTCTTGTAGAAGTTCTTCCGAACGCGTTTCCTGGCCAACGATCTTCACCTCCAGCTCCAGATCTATGCCATACAGTTTGGATACGGTCTTTTGCACATGTCGGATAAGGCTCAACACATCGGCAGCCCTTGCATCGCCTCTGTTGACAATAAAGTTGGCATGTTTTGTGGAGACCTCTGCGTCTCCTGAGCGTGTCCCCTTCAATCCTGCCTTCTCAATAAGAAACCCTGCCGCCTCTCCTGAGGCGGGATTCTTGAATATAGACCCCGCACTCGGAAGGGCGAGCGGCTGTCGGGCCTGACGGGCTTTAACCAAGGAGATGGCTTCCCTGCGGAGCGCCTCGGTTTCGCCTGGAAACAGCCTGAAGCAGGCATCAAGAATAATTGTGTCCCTATCCAGGTTAAGCTGGCGGTATGAGAAGTGCAGTTTCTCCCGACATAGACTTTCCAGCCTGAGATCACGGGTGATGGTGTTGACCGATTCGATGACATCACCGATGCTCCTTTTTTCCGCGCCTGCATTCATTAAAACCGCCCCTCCTACCGTCCCTGGGATACCGATAGTAAAGTTAAGACCTGAAATGCCGTTCCTGATGGCATAACTGTTCAGACGCCCAAGCAGGGTACCGGCGCCTGCGGTTAATAGGATACTATTCTCCGGCCCGTTTTCATGATGGATTGCATCAAATCCGTGGCTCAACTTCACCACAATACCCCGTATACCACCGTCGCGCACAATCAAGTTGCTTCCCGCACCGATAACGATCAGGGGGATTTGCTTCATCCTTGCCCAGGTAACAAGCTCCATCAATCCCTGAATGTTTGATGGATAGACCAAGACATCAGCAGGACCACCGATCCTGAAAGTCGTATGTCGGCTCATGGGCTCATTAAAGAGAACCTTGTTCTCGAATCTATGTATGAGCCACCCTCTTTCATCAGGCCCGATCACGATACCCCGTTCAGAAATTCGTCTCCCACCCGCCATATATTCCCGGCTCCGAGGGTGAGGAGAATATCTCCGGGCTGCAAGGAGGCATGCAAAAAAGGGACTACATCCTCAATCCTTTCTATAAAGACTACGTGTTTATGCCCGTGCTTCATGATACCTTCATAAAGGAGTTGACCGCTGATCCCGTCTATGGGAGATTCGCCGGCCGGATATATAGGGAGAACTATTAGTTTATCTGCCTGATAGAAGGCACGTGTGAAATCCTTGAATAGTGCCGCTGTTCTGGTATATCGATGGGGCTGAAAAACAACCACGAGGCGATGGTTTGGCCAGCACGTGCGTAGCGTCTTTAGGGTGGCCTTTATCTCAGTAGGATGGTGACCATAATCGTCTATTACGGTAACTCCGTTTAGCACGCCCTTTATTTGCAGTCGACGTTCAACCCCCTCCAGGTTCTTTAGGGCCTTCTTGATAACGTGAAATGGGATCTCCAGCTCTTTAGCCACGGCTATGCCAGCCAGGGAGTTATAAATACTGTGCATCCCAGGAAGGTTCAATTCGATTCTCCCAATCTCATTCCCGCGCCACGAGACCGAGTATCTGCTCTTAAAACCTTGAAAGACAATCTTTGTGACCTGAAGATCCGCCTGGGGGGTTAGTCCATATGTTACATATCTCTTTTCGATCTTGGGTATCAGGTCCTGGATGTGTTCATCATCTAAGCACAGTATAGACACACCGTAGAAAGGGACCTTATTGATAAAATCAAGGAATACTCCCTTTATCTGGTCTATGTCCTGGTAAAAGTCGAGGTGTTCCAGATCTATATTAGTTACTACTGCAACGGTAGGTGACAGCTTTAGGAAGGAACCATCACTTTCGTCTGCCTCTGCTACAATAAAGTCACCTTCCCCCAGACGAGCATTTGTTCCAAGGCTGTTTAGCCTACCGCCTACCACCATCGTGGGATCGAATCCAGCCTCCTCCAGGATCGCACCAATAATGGAAGTGGTAGTGGTCTTGCCATGAGCTCCAGCTACTGCTATGCCGTACTTGATCCGCATCAGCTCAGCAAGCATTTCAGCCCTTGGAATAATCGGTATGAGCGCAGCCCTGGCGGCCACGAGCTCGGGGTTTTCAGGACGTATTGCTGAGGAGACAACAACCACGTTGGCTCCTTTGACATGCTCGTCGCTATGCCCCTTATAGATTGTTGCCCCTAGCCTTTGTAAACGCTCTGTGATCTCAGACGTCCTGATGTCGGAACCGCTTACTCGATACCCGAGGTTCAGGAGGAGTTCCGCAATCCCGCTCATCCCGATTCCTCCAATGCCGATAAAATGTATGTGGTAAGTCTTTTGATACATTATTTACTCCGCGTACTTTTCAAATATTCGGTCATCCCATAAGGGTTGTAGATTACCGCGTGTAAAGGGGAGGCGCCAATATGTTTTTCTTCATGATGGCAAACCCGAAAACACGGCCTCTTAACACCAAGGCGTAACGAAAATCTTTCCGAGACACGCCTAAGCCTTTGGCTACAGCACCCAAGATTCTTGGAGTTGCGGCAACACGGTAGTGTCATTATCTCTGTGCCGTTCATGGTGGCTATACGAGGTTTTTGACCTCATGAAAAAATGTATTGGCGCATCCTCGGACCTTATCATTCCCTTAGACACGGAAGGGGGTAACCGAACATTTACCCCGCCAGAGAAAGCCAGTCTTAGCGAAGGCCGTTAGAGTAAGTAGTTCTCCCACGGGGTTTACTTCTCTTCTCCTCTCCCAACAGGTCATCAACAATAAGATCTGCTGCATCCGTTTTTCCTTTTGATCTTGCTTTTTCTTCCACGCTTTGAAGAATATCCGGGTGGTTCACGTAGTAGATTATACGCTTTGCTAAGAGATGACCATCTAACTCAGTCTCCAGGATCAAGTCCGCTGCCCCTCCTTCCGACAAGAAACGGGCGTTTCGTTCCTGGTGATTATTAGTAGCAAATGGAAAAGGGATCAGTATAGCAGCCTTGCCAAGGGCCGTTAACTCTGCTATTGTTGTAGCTCCTGCACGGGATATAACCAGATCGGATACTCGATAAGCCCGTGCCATATCTTCTATGAACGGGTTTACTTCGGCACTTACATTCCGTTCCTTATAGGCCCGCATTACCCATTCAAAATCCTTTGCTCCGGTCTGATGGATAAAGAAAAGGCGTGAAACCTCCTCTTTAAGATGATCAAGGGCACCTATAACTGCCATGTTAATACTGTGGGCTCCCTGGCTTCCTCCCAAGATCAATATGGTGAAACGATTACCCGTTTTTTCTATTCTATATTCCGTAAAGAGTTCCCGACGGACAGGATTCCCCGTAACCTTTGTCTTTTCTTCTGGAAAAAAAGGGATACTCTCGCCAAAAGAGACAAATACCTGATCCACAAAATGGGCAAGTATTCGATTCGTCAGACCTGGAACGAAGTTCTGTTCATGTACTGCCGTCCTGATACCCAGAAAATGGGCAGCGAGCACTACAGGTCCTGAAGAATATCCTCCCACACCGATAACCAGGTCTGCTCTAAAATCTCTTATTATACGGATTGCCTGGGCCAGGCTAAAAGGGATCTTAAAAAGAGCACGTACTTGATGCGAGAGGCTTCGACCTTTCAGGCCCTCTATGGTAATCCCTTTTGAGCCAAAACCCCTCTTCTGAAGGAGAGAGGCCTCCAGTTCCCTTTTTGTTACAACGAACAGGATTCTATTTTCCGGCTCTTTTGCCCGTAAGGTCTCAGCCAGAGCAATCCCGACAAATAGGTGACCCCCTGTTCCGCCTCCCGCAATAATGATCCTCACGGTCGTGCCTTCCGTATGCTCGCGGATATATTCATCAATATCCCTATTGCCATCATATTCATCAGTAATGAGGTCCCACCATAGCTGATGAGAGGGAGTGTTAATCCCTTAGTTGGCAAGAGGCCGAGCGTTACGCCTACGTTAACCACAACCTGAATACCCAGAGCAAAAGTGAGTCCTGCAGCCAGATATGTCCCAAAAAGATCGGGGGCCCTCAAGGAGACAGACGTCCCTTTCAACACAAGGAGGAGATATACGGCAAGAATAGAGGAGACTCCTATCAACCCTAGTTCTTCACCTATCACAGAGAAAATAAAATCAGTGTGTGCCTCCGGCAGATAGAATAATTTTTGATAGCCGTTTCCCAGGCCCGTCCCCAGGAGACCTCCAGACCCGAATGCCATAAGTGAATGTACGATCTGGTAGCCTGCGTCCTTTTGGTATTGCCATGGATATAGAAAAGCAGCAATCCTTTTTATCCTGTATCCTGCTTGAATCAGTGCGAGGTAAGCAGGAGGAATCATTACGATCAACCCGGTAAATAAGTGGAAGAGTCGCACCCCCCCTACAAAAAGCATCGCCCACACGATCAGGGTAATGATTATAGCCATTCCAAAATCTGGTTGCAAAACAATCAGAGAGATAAACAAGACCATGACCATAGTATGAGGAAGAAGACCTATGGTGAATGACTTCACCTTCTCTCTTTTCTTGTTCAAGGAATAGGCAAGGTATATAATCAGGGTAATCTTTGCCAGTTCTGCAGGTTGAAAGGAAAACCCAAACAGATTAAGCCACCGCCTTGCCCCACCTGCGGACACACCTGCCCCGGGTATAAACAGGAGGATCAAGAGGAAGAGACTCAAAGTGAGTCCGGGATAGACCAGACGCTGATATACCTGATACGGAACATACCTGCAGGTTATTAGCATCCCGAGTCCTATCAGTACGTGAAGCAGATGCTTTTTAAGAAAGTAATAGGAATCACCGAAGTGTTTCAGGGCAACTGCCGAACTTGCGCTATAAACCATAACTATACCGATTCCAGCAAGGGCGAGTGTGCCCATAAGGAGTAACCAATCATGGTTAGACTGTTCGGTTATTCCCTTAGACTTCATAATTTCTTGATAATACGTGAATCTAATTTACAGTCAACGATTCAACTACTTGACGAACCCTGGTTGCTCAGCCTCTTCACTGATTCACAAAAGGCCCGGCCCCGTTCCGTATAATCTGAAAACATATCAAAGCTGGAACATGCTGGCGAAAGTAGTACCACATCACCAGGGACGGCACAATCATGTGCCATATTGACAGCTTCATCCATATCATCGGCCACTGATGCAAGTGGCGCACATCTACCCAGGGATTTTATGATCTTCGTCTTTGTTTCTCCGATGACGATCAGGTGTTTTACTCTTTTCTTAACGTGTTCTTTGAGTAGGTTGTAGTCCCCTCCTTTATCCCGGCCACCCATGATAAGAATAATCGGCTCATCAAAACTCTCTAGAGATTTTATCACAGCGGCAACGTTGGTTCCCTTTGAATCATTGTAGTACCTTACGCCATCTACAGTATTCACATATTCCAATCGATGTGGTAGACCAGAAAAAGTCTCCAACACATCCTGTATAGCGTCTGCCGATCCACCACTCGCAAGCGCAGCCAGAGCAGCTGCTGATCCATTTTCAATATTGTGGACGCCCCTTAGCTTGAATCCTCTTAGACTAAAACAAAAACTTCCTCTCTCAGGAATGCAACACTCCAATTGACTGTCGTGAACCCTACTCCCATATCGATTCAGGGTATCCAGGTTGAAGAATAACTTCTGGGATTTGATTGAACGGGACAGGCCCTTTACCACAGGATCGGCTGCGTTAAGGATGGCAAGATCGTCCTCACTATGGTTTAAAAAGAGCCTGAGCTTGGAGTCAACATAGGCCTGAAAGCTCGGATAGCGGTCCAGATGATCCTCGGTTATGTTCAAGAGCGTACCTACCCTGGGTTTGAATTCCTCGATAGTGTCCAGTTGGAAACTGCTGATTTCTACCACCACAATATCTGCCTTATCCCCTTTTTCAACGTAACCGATAAGAGGATCACCAATATTTCCTCCTACCCAGACCCGCAACCCCGAACCTTTTAGCATCTCCCCAAGCATGGTAGTAGTGGTGGTCTTACCATTCGTCCCTGTTACTGCAATGATCGGCTCATCTATGAATTGGGCGGCCAGTTCCACTTCTCCGATTACCGACACGCCTTTCGAACGTGCTGCAACCAAAGGTTCAATATTATCAGGAACTCCAGGACTGACTACGATCAATTCCGCATTGATGAAGGTCTCCAAACGGTGTTCCCCGAGCTCCAATGAAATTCCCACGGCTTCCAACTCACTCGCAGATTCGACTCTATCCTTCTTGAGATCACAACCAGTAACCACCGCACCCCTCTTGGACAGGAAACGGGCGACTGCTGTTCCTGTGCGGGCCAGTCCCACAACTACGGCTTTTCTATTTTTCAGGTTGATCATTAAGCCTACACCCTTTGATTCCTTCATCTGAGCTTCAGGGTGCTGAGCGAAAGAAGCCCCAGGATGATGGCAATAATCCAGAACCTGATGATGACCTTTGGTTCTGGCCAGCCCCTAAGCTCAAAGTGGTGGTGAAGAGGGGCCATTCTAAATATCCGACGTCCCTTAGTCATCTTGAAATATCCCACCTGGAAGATGACCGACAGGGTTTCAATAACGAATATACCTCCTACTATAACGAGAAGAATCTCCTGCTTGATAATGACGGCGACTATACCCAGTGCCCCTCCCAAGGAGAGCGATCCTACGTTACCCATGAAGATACTGGCAGGATAGGCGTTGTACCAGAGGAATCCCATTCCAGCTCCGATCATCGCACCACAGAACACAGCCAGCTCCCCACTCCCCGGAACGTAATGAATATGGAGGTATTGTGCAATCTTTACATGACCGGCCACATAGGCAAAGACGAGATATGTGGCTGCTGCAACAGTCGCAGGGCCAATGGCAAGCCCGTCCAGGCCGTCGGTAAGATTTACGGCGTTGGAGGTGCCGACAATGATAAGCATGGAAAACAAGATATACCCCCATCCCAGATCCGGATTGATCTGTTTAAAGAAAGGGATAGTAACAGCGGTGTTAAAATCCGAGCGCACGTAAAGTAATCCGGAGATGGTGAGAGCAATAGCCGCCTGAAGGACGAATTTGATGCATCCCTTCAATCCCTTGCTCTTTTTCTTGATCTGCATCAAGTAGTCATCCACAAAGCCGATCAGGCCATAACTCAATGTAATCATAAGAGCGATCCATATATAAAAATTACGAAGGTCTGCCCACAAAAGAGTAGAGATCACAATCGCAAAGATAATCAGGATCCCCCCCATGGTTGGTGTTCCAGCCTTATGAATATGTGTGGGTGGGCCGTCTTCCCGGACAAATTCCCCTATCTGGTGCTCGGTTAACTTACGGATTACCCAGGGCCCCAGGAAAAAGCAGACTAAGAATCCAGTCACACTGGCATAAATGGCTCGAAAGGTGATATACCGAAAGACATTTAATACCGAGATAGTCTCATGTAACGGATATAATAGATGATAAAGCATTCTTTTATCTTTCTTCTTTGTTCAACTCAAGGATTCCTTCAACTACCCTTTCCATGGCCATGGCCCGGGAGCCCTTTACAAGGATCCAATCTCCAGGAGTAAGCCTTCCCCTGAGATCGTCCAGGATAGCCTCATGGGATCCCAGGAATATATCCTTCGATTCCATACCTGCACTAATAGCCCCTTCCGCCAGATCCTTTGCAAACTTGCCGGTCAGGAATAGGAGTGAGGTCTTCATGCGGGCGGCCATAATACCGATATCCCGGTGCGCTTGGCGGGCATGTTCTCCGAGCTCGCGCATGTCACCAGCAACCAAAACTGCCCTCCCTTTTCCTTTCAAGGAATGGAGAGATTTTAAAGCAGCAGCCATTGAGTCGGGATTGGCATTATATGTGTCATCGATCAGATGAACGCCATTTCGGAGTGGAATTATTTCCATCCTTCCCTTGATAGGAGCTACTTTTTCCAATCCGTTCTTTATCACTTCTAACGATAATCCAAGCTGTTGTCCTACTGCGGCCGCGGCTAGGGCGTTATATATGTTGTGGATACCGGGAATGGGAAGCTGGATCATAACCTTCTCATTTTCTATGAATAGCTCAAATGAGTTTGTCCTCTTGGCCAAGCCTCTGGGAACCCCCCTTACATCGAGTCCGGATGACGTGATACCAAATGTAACCACTTGACCTGTAAAGCCCTTCGCAACCCGGACCGCCCTTTGATCATCCCCGTTAACTATGGCGAACCCGCCGTTTCCTCTAGCCATTTCTTGAAAGAGCTCCCCCTTTGCTTGCATTACGCCGTCTATATCTTTGACCCCCTCCAGGTGTCCATGTCCAATATTGGTGATTATTCCTATATCTGGGATGCTTATTTGAGCAAGTCGTCTTATCTCCCCTGGACGATTCATCCCCAACTCCAGGACTGCCCATTCGTGATTCTCATTTAATCCTAGGAGGGTAAGTGGAAGTCCGATCAGGTTATTAAGATTCCCTTTTGTCTTCAGGATACTATATCGTCCTTCCAGTACTGAAGAGACCATCTCTTTGGTGGTGGTCTTCCCATTTGTTCCCGTTATTGCCACTACGGATACATCGAGCTTGCGACGGCGAAAGGTGGCCAGGTCTCCCAGAGCCTTTCGTGTATCGGGTACAGCGATCCAGATCCCTCTCTTCTTTCGGGAAGGCATACCCCTGGTAACAAAATCGTCTGATACCAGTACTCCTAGGGCTCCTTTATCTAAAGCATCTTCTATGAAATCATGCCCGTCGTGGACATCCCCCGTAATGGCAACAAACAGCTCTTTTGGATGTATAGCTCTCGAGTCAATAGAAATACCAGAAAAGCTAAGTGGTTCGCCCCCCTGAACCAGACGGCCACCAGTGGCTGCCAGTACGTCCGCTACATTCCAGGATGTCAGTTGCTCATCCATTCGAAGTATACTCTTCTCTCTTCTGGTGACACGGGAAATTTGCTCTTTGAAAAAAAAATCGTAACATTTTAGCATCCTGAAACAAGCCGGTTGCACCAGACTCGAGCGGAAGTTGAGATACAGGATACATCATCCACTAGCCGGAAAGACACTTACACACAACAAATATAGTTATCCGCGCAGCCCTTTTATACCCAAAACCGAATATGGGGAGGGGATTTATATGCCTCCGAAATTGCGGTGGGGGTAAGACCCCACCCTGCAAATATTTTCAACTCACGAAGGTTGTGTCCGTTTACTCTATACCAAGTTTTCCACGTAGCCGATATAATTATTATAACGACTCTTGCCTGATACTACGTGATCTTGTATCCTGCATCCTGGATCGTATGTTTAGTAATCGGGTTGTCTCTTGAGGCGCCCGGGTTTCTCTTCAAGAGGCTAAAGTGTTACAAAGAATCAGGCTTGCGTTATAAGTTACGGAGAAACTATATAGAGAGCGGATACGCAGAAACTGTTCAAAGGGTAAAGAAGAGGCTTCGCCCCGTGAACAGTTACGACACGTTCTTTTCAAAGAGGTGAACTGTTGCTCCCTTTTAAGTCTATCCAACTTTGGTTGGCCTCAATCTCCTTCAACACCCTTCTTGCCTCCTCACGGTCGTCAAAGGGTATTTTGTGCTCACCGCAGATCTGATACGTCTCGTGTCCCTTTCCTGCAATGAGGACGATATCACCTCTTCGTGCTGCATGGATCCCGATCCTTATTGCGGACCGCCTGTCCGCTTCCACCACATATCCCGGTCTTTCAACACCTTTGAGCAGGATTTCGGGTTCGTATCTATACGGTTGTACTGATTTTGTTCCCTGAACGATGTCACTAAGAATCTGATCAACTGGTTCGTTACGGGGATTATCGGCTGTGACAATTACAAGATCGCTCAGGCGACCGGCCGCAGAACCCATCAGGGGACGTTTTTCACGATCCCGCTCACCGCCGCACCCAAAGACAGTAATAATTCTATTTGAAGCGATCGACTTTAGGGTAGTGAGGACACGCTCCAAGGCATCCGGGGTATGTGCGTAATCTACAAAGATGTGAAGCCCCAGCCGATTTCCGATACGCTCCATACGGCCCGGTACTCCCTTGAGCCCTTCTACTCCAGCCTTGATTTGTTTCAAAGGGATTCCAAGGGAAATTCCAATGCCGACCGCGTTCAGGATGTTATGTGCGTTGTGTAGTCCTGTAAGGGGGGACCGAAAACTGAATTCTCCCTCCGGCGTGCTTATGATCCCATGTATGCCTTCCTGAGTCACCTTTAGATCGTGTGCTCGTATCATGCATCCATCTGAAAGACCTACGCTCAGCCCAGTCACATCCATCTCATCATAGATCGATCTTCCCTTTGGATCATCGCAGTTGATAACTGCCACAGCACGGTCCTTTTTGGGTCCACGATTCAGGAGCGTCAAAAAGAGACTCTTCTTGCATTGATAATATGAATCCATATCCTTATGGTAATCAAGGTGATCCCGTGAAAGATTGGTAAAAACACCTATATCAAAATAGCAATCTGCCACCCGATGAAGGGCCAGGGCATGAGATGATACTTCCAGCACCACATGGGTTACCCCGCCGTCTGCCATCTCTCGTAAGATCCTTTGGAGGTCCACCGACTCGGGTGTAGTTACGAGGCTGGTGTAGGTGTTGCCAAGGAACCGATAATTGATAGTCCCTATGACCCCAGTGCTGTATCCCCTAGCGTTCAGGATAGCCTCCGCAAGGTATGCGGTAGTGGTCTTTCCATTGGTACCGGTAACCCCTATTAGACAGATACCCTTGGAAGGTTGACCATAGAAATTCGCTGCAAGTCTGGACAGGGTAAGGCGCGTATCAGGTACCCGGATCAGAGTCACATATGGTGGAACATCCAGATCCTTTTCCGATACCACTACCTGGGCACCTCTCTTGATCGCGTCTTCTATATAGTCATGCCCGTCAACACGATACCCCCTAATGGCTACAAAGAGTCCTCCCGGTTCTACCTTTCCAGAATAATAATGGATTGAATTGATATCTGTCTCCAGTGAGCCTGTAAGGGATTCTACATTAATACCTTCAAGTAGGCTTTCCAGTTTCATCCTGACTCCCTTACCCCTATCTTAACCATTAGCGGACTTACATTCCTTTCAGGAGGAATGCTTAGATAGTGAAGGGTCTCTTGAGCAATCCTTTTAAATACTGGGGCGGCCACGACACCACCATACCCGCACTTCCTTGGTTCATCAATTAAAACCAGGATAACGAGTTTGGGATCGTCTGCAGGGACGAAACCGACAAATGAGACGATATTCTTATCCTTCTCATAACCACCTTTTGGAGAGACCTTTTGGGCCGTGCCTGTCTTTCCAGCTACGGTATAAGAGGTGAGGTTCGCCTTCACACCTGTCCCACCCCTCATGACAACCTGTTTCAGGATTTGTGTCACCGTGGTTGCAGTATTTTCCGATACCACTCTCCTAATCTTTTGGGGATTAAACCTCTTGATTATTCGGCCCTGGTTG
>DTYH01000273.1 GCA_012961955.1 Desulfobacterales bacterium
CCCTTCCTTAAGGTATTGCCACACATCGGTTCTCCCATCACCCGTGGAATCATATTTTATAAGAGAGAGCTTTCCATGCTCGTATTTATAGATGGTATCAAAATGGCCGTCTCCAGTGGTATCCCGCTCCCACTTGATTGGATTGCCCTCCTGATCCAGGATCAGCAAAGAGACTCTCTTTCCATCGGGGCTAAATTTTTCCTGCTCAATGACTTTCCCATTCTTGAGGATATCTCTTTCATCAATGTGACCGTCATAATCCGTGTCACGCTCCACTCGCACCACCACACCATCCCTGTAGTATTGGAAGGTGTCCATCCTGCCATCCCCGTTAGTGTCCACCTCAAGAAGCCTCAACCTTCCTTTTGAGTCCAAGTGAGCCACCCGGTCCGCGTTTCCTTCTGCGTTCGTATCCCACCTCTCTAAACGATCCCCTGCCCGAGCCCCTACCACTGAAATGTTCATGCAGCTCAGCGCCAAACAGATCATGAAGGGGAAAAATCCCCGGGCAGAAAGTGTTACAAGCCATCTTGAAAGACTCATCTGCTGAACTACTCGTGCTATCCAAACAAAAAGGCCACGAACCCAGCGCTTCCAGCGCCAAGGCCTTCGTGGCCCTCAGATCCCGACGTTATTTGATTTGAATTAAAAAATCTCTAGCACCTTCGAGGTGCTACTTTTTTCAGCAAATACTATTATCAAAACCCAAATTTCATGTCAACACTATTTTTGTAATTCTGTACATACGCACTTAAATAATTACGCATAATCGGCACACTGTCTTGTTTGGTTCTTTTCCATATCTGGAATCGACCCCCGCCCGTGTCGATCAATTCCTCAACCTCTTCGAAATAGTGGTTGTGCGTGCAGAGCCGACGGGTAAGCTTCCACCCTCGTTCAACATGATTCAGTTCCAAACTGTAAGGAGGCACGAAGTCCAAGTGCAATTTTTTTGAGGTAAAATGGGGTCAAATCTTTTTTTGTTGACAATTTCTCTTCTATCCTTATCTGATCTGTTCCGTCTTTTCAAGGTAACGCCGAAACCTCTTTCGGCTCTAGCTCCCTATTGAATAACCCACCCCCATTAATCTTTCAATCTCTGATCCCCTTCAACCTTCCAAAACGATAAAGAAACTCCATGGCCATCTGCCGTACCCCATCTCTTTTAGAAAGGATATCTTCCCTTGTCTTACCAGTCCACTTTGATATCACACCCAAGATATCATCAACCGCAAGATATCGCTGTATACGTCTTACGTGAGGCGACTCTCGATCTGAAGTCTCTCCCCAAGAAAATTCCCACTCAATAAATGTTCGGCTTCCCAACAGACTCTCCCCTATAATTTCTCCTTTAAGAGAGGTATTGGGGTAGACTACCTCCGATCGAATTGCATTGCAGTAATTCCTCATCCCCTCCTCCGTCTCACCACCACAGTCTGATAAAATCAGGTCATAATCGACCCACTCCTGCTTGTCCTCTTCCGAATGTACCCGGGAAGGCTGCTCCACGTGTATGCTTTGAGATATCTCTCGTTCTCCATCAATCCCCATGGATCACATTCTGAGATCCGGATACGATCGAGATCAATATAACGAGAAAGCACAGTAAGATAGCAGCCACGCTCCGCTAAGATACTCCTGTATCCACCCTAGTACAAGTGCCCTGAACCGTTGTGGTATCTGTTAAACCAAGAAGTATAGGATATATAGAAATGACGCATAAGCTCACTTAACTTACCCAATGGAGCCTCCAAAAGTGATCCCTCATTAAAACATAAACATAGGGGACAACCTGGTAGATACCAAGGGCCTTCCTAACCAGTTCGAGGAATCTCTTTCTTCTGGCCATGATTGTCCAGGAAAATATCCTCCTTCTCATTACCACGCCAGGTGACACGGTAAATAGCATTTGCAAATTGAATCCTTAAACTTCTGGCCATGCTTGAGCTGTACCGTCATTTACGTTAAGTTGTCAATAAACACCGCCCTGCTTTCTGAGGCTGATAGGCACTGTCTGTTTCTAAGATCTTTTCTCCCTTCGCTTTTATGTACATCTTTTGGGGTATGTTTCAGTTGGCCATCAGATCAATATACACCACACATTGAAAGAGATGGTATGGTAGCGATCTTCCCAAAGTGCACCCTTCCGGTTTTCCTTTGACTATATTCCTGAGCAGTTCTGCCCGCTACAAGGTGCATGGACTTGTCCATTACCTCCCGGCCCCCAGCATCGAATACAAGAAGATGTATGTCATTTGAGGTGACCGTGTAGTTCAGCATGATCAACCCGAAGCGCTTCTAGGCCTGAAATGGCCATTGCCACCAGCGTCGTCGGTCCTTGGAGAACTCAAGCAAGGATTCCTTCCTTTTATGACATCGGTGTGTAATCTGCCACACATGTCCAGGGGGATATAGTGTCGTTTCGACCGTGCCATACGAACCACAGTATTCCTGAACAAGTGGTCCTGGGCCTAAAAATGTCAGTTTAAGCCCTTGTATCGCATGTGCAATAACATTTATTCATGAATGACACTCCATTCCCGCGGACCGACCCCTAACCCGGAGACAGGAAATTCTCATTTGCTGTCAAAAGTACTCAGTTTCGGAATTCCAAGAACCTATTGGAAAATATCCTTATCTTTTAGATAAACGGGTTGAGCCTAATCACTAGAGGAGTAGAAATCCTTAACAGAGAAATGAGCCGAATCATTTTGGATATGTCACGAAAATTATCTAAAACCAACTACTTAGTCAAGGATTTTTACCTTTCTATCGGACAGCTTGGCAGGAAATCGCAGGAGATCTCTTTAAAATTTTACCATACAACTTTGACAAGTCCGGTTTTAAAACAATAGAGGATTCTTAAAAGCAAAAGGATAAGGGGAAATGAGAATTCTTGGTGACACAAGGCATGGGGTTTAACCGTCAAAGAGATATAAGATTTTTATGCATAAGGCTTATCTGAATTTGATGACAAGTTTGCCCCCATTTCTCCGTGAAACTGAATGCCGGAGCCTGTGCCATGCTATGGATCTCGGAATCGGACTGCAAGCTCTTTGGGGTAGGTGAGAATAATTTGCCTTCCACTGCCCCTTATTTTTGCTCTTCCTTTGATGAATAAGCGAAAGATTTATGGGGCATCGCAGCTTTCAAACGCTCAAGGTATTTTGGCCAACATCCGATAGAGCGCATTCGCGGTCCCAGCTTATCTATGTTTATCCAATAAGTTTTTCCCCGGGCACCTGAACGTGATAAACTTGATACCCTGTTGATTTAGCTCGGAGAGTCTTGCGTAGATGACGAATTTGGAACCAAAGAGAAGAGTGGGCTTAATCCCTCGTTGAACATTCTTACAGAAGGATAGGAAACTCAGTACCTGTTCACTGGCCTCCTTTCAAAGGGAGACACCATGGTTGCAACAGAAGTAAAAAGGAGTCCGAAAAGACCCACTCTTCCTGGAATTGCCGCCTTGTTGAGCGAATTTCCCGTAAGAAAGAAAATACTTATAGGACCAGAAGAACTTTCATTAGAAAAATTCCTGAGCTCGCCTGTTGAACTCTGGGTCGGTTAATTATAAGGGATTTTTCTGCTATTTTTTTATAATGGCACGATTATTATGGCAAGGGGTGATAAATTATGTAGGCAATGGAGGACCATAAAAAGACAACCCTGGATACCCCGTGGTTCCGCACGGGGCTTTTCTAGCGGGGTAAAGGAATGATCTCCGCGATATGCGTTTCCATTTTTTTTGATGTCCAGTTTATCTCATCATTGTCAAACGACTTGTACCCTTTATCTGCCTGAGATTCGCCCCCTCACTTATACATCGTAAAGCAAGAGCAGGATTAACTACCCTTGTGCCTGATACCGCATCCACACCAAAATCAAATAATATCGGCGATAAAGGAGCTGAAGCTCCTAATACCACCACGTAGGCCTCGGGATCACAAAGTTCGAGGAGGTGTTCTATGGTATGATTGGTAAAGGCAGACCCTGTAATACCAACAACATCAGCCCGAGGGATCAGGTCGTCAGCATCAGCCTCAACGAAATCCCCTTCACTTGGATTCTTCTCAATGACCCAGAGTTCTTTTGCAATCTCGCGGATTTTAGGTATAAACGGGAAATGACCTACGATTGCTATTCTCTTGCCCCTACCCTTTTCCAAAATAAGGTCAGCGGCATTAAGCTCAATCAAGGAGTCCTCATCGGTCTCAACAAGTGAATTGATAGTGGCCATGCCGATAGCTGCTTCGAGTATGCTTTGTGAATAGGCTAGTTGAGCTAGCTCATACGCACTTCTTTCCAACATGGACCCGGGTTCCTTGACCAGCGGTGGTTCCTGGCGCAAGGCATCTCGCGGCAGGGTTGCTGCCAACCCGCAGTTTCGAGTCAAGACCCCCGTGTGAAAGACCCCTTGGCGTATATCTCTCACTGTGGTGTTGAAATCGAGAGTCGAAATCAAAGCATCAAGGATTTTCACAGATCCTCCTGATAAAGCTTAATACACTACTGTCTCCCTTGAACCATTGCCATTCGAGCGCATCCAGGAGCGACTTACATCTTCTTCAGCCCCTCGATGCTTTTCACGCGTGGAACACATCTTGACCCTTTGCTTATCATGCAGGCCCGAATGTTTGTAATAAGGCACCAGAAACATCAAATTGGCGCCTTCCTTGGCATCTCTTAACCTCAGTTTTTCTACGAACCAGCTGATACTGTCTCTTATCCGGGACGTAAATAGGAACGTCATTATACACAGCATATGGAGATACGAGGTTGGCACCCGCATCAAGCCCGAGTACGTGCCGAATATTTTCGGGAACAGTAAGATAGCTTACTTTGTCAATAATTTCAGTGGGTCCTTTATATGATTCTCCAGATAATCTCTTATCTCGGCTTCGTTACCGATTTGTTGACTCAAATCTTTTTCTTGTTCCATATGGACAACCTATTAATTCAAGGCAACAAAAATGTCAAACAGAATCGTTTCTCAGCATAGAGCTTTCCTCTATATTCCATAACTATGCGACTGAATATGGGAGAGAATCTTTCCAAAATATGCGAGGATGTGAGAATATAAGTGGTGAAAGAGAACCGAAGATTCGAGACCTTTGCATAACCAGTTTTCACTCGATCTTATAGCAAGGAATAAATCTCTCTAAGGCTGATGCCCCTGAATATCCAGGCTTGCAAGTCCTGTTTCCTTTGAACAACTTATGGCGTCACTATATCCTTTGCGCGTTATTCTCCGCGGGATCTCAGGATACCCAAATTCTTTATACATGAGACTGTACTGCGACATGATATTTAAGATAAGTGTCTTTACGGAGGTTTTCGGCTATCCATTCAGTTACCTTTTTTGTTCCACTGACTCCATCTGGCATCATCGAGTAACGTATCATCAGCCCGCTGTACATGAGACCATCATTGGCAGGTTATGCCACACCCACCTGATGATGCCTTTCGAGCAAAGCTGCTTTCTTGATCCCCGTATAGGTCTCTGAACCCGACTATTTTGCCGCCATTTTACCATCCGAATACTTGAAGTCGGGAAGCTAAGTATCGATTCTGCGATCAAGCCTTTTCACTATCTCCAGGCGCTCCCATCCGCAGGTATTGTATACAAGGGGAAGCCAGAAGCGTTTGCCTGCTGCCACATTAACTGCGAGAACAATATGCGGAAAGTAGTGGGTCTGTGTGAGAAGATTGATGTTGTGACACCCCATTTCTAGAAGGTGCAGCATCATCTCTGCTATATCTTCAATGCTTCTTGGCTTTCCTATCCCTTCCTGGCTGATCTCCGAGTTTATACAGAAGACAGATCTAAAGCAGCAATTGCTCAAGGATACGGTTCCGGAACCTCCTTTCCCAACGATGGCTTTTTCCTCTCCAACGTGCGGGTGATATGACGAAATCTCGATCTGGAACGAAGCTTGACAGAACCCCCTCATCCCCATCGAGCCGGTTGACTCCACACTCTCTGGGACACAGACTACGGCTCTTCGTCATATTCCATACTTCTTCCCCTCTATCTCTCAACTCGCGACTTCTGTGTAGTCTCTAATAAGGAGGCTCGAAATCCGGATCGACTCTGGCTGTTCCTTTAACCATATGAATCACTCTATCATCTCGTGAGCAAGGATTTGAGATAAGGATATTGATTCTTCCTCTCTTTTCGATCCAGTAGACAGGGGGATAAAGGAGAACCAAATTCTGAAATTCCTGAGTATAACCACAGCTTAATAAATTCTCTTATTGATTGTTCCTTCATTCCGAAATCCCTTCCGTTTGCCGCCTTTCTGTTTCATTCAGCCTGGCTCAATAACATCTGTGATACCTCGAAGCAGATCGGGCAATGCGTGTAAGGCCTTTCGAGAAATCAAAATCCTCTTTCGCGTATAAGGAGCCATTGCCATTTCTGATCCATGTAACCACTGCTCAGCAGGACCTGGAGCTCTCGTTTGTGAGAAAGGAGTTGACCGACCAATTCAAGCCCGTCCTTATTGGGCAAGACCCCCATCGGAAAAGACCAGCGTAACCTTCCGTCTTCTCTGTCAAAGGTCTCTAGCGCCTCACTTGTATTTACGGCCCCAAATACAACATAGCGGTTTTCGTGAAGTGACATCATGGCCAATTCAGAGAGCCCTTCACTATCATTTACCAGCAGGATCGGTTCGCCACCTCCTGAAGCCCCCTTAGCGAGATCGTCCCTTTGTTTCAGTTTCCAGCCCCACGAAAAAAGCCAGCAGGTAGACCTTGAACCTTGAGCACACTCCAACCTCACTGTAGACATTCATCCAACCTTCGTGCTGCTTTACAATACCATAGACAACAGATAGACCAAGCCCGGTCCCTTTCCAGCCTCCTTGGGGGCGAAAAATAGCTCGAATATGCGCTGGATCCTTCCCGTGTCCATGCCAGCCCCTGTGTCCTCAACCGATAAACAAACTTGCCAGACCGAGCGTCTCAAATAACCTTTGAGTCCTCTTCGTCAAGGATCACGTCTTGGGCCCTCATCGTAAGTTTGCCGCCTCTGAGCAGGGGATCTCTAGTATTCACCGAAAGGTTCATGATCACCAGCTCAAGGTTTCCTGTATCGGCCCGGACCGTCGATAGGCCAGGCTTC
>DTYH01000274.1 GCA_012961955.1 Desulfobacterales bacterium
TCTCTCTGTTCCTCTTCATCTCTATCAGTTCTACACCGGGTATTTTGGCGAGAACCTCCCTGGGCGATTCATAAACCCCCTTCAGGCGCCCCAGTTCGCAAGGATCATGGTATGTAATCTTGTTTATTCCGTTCTTCTTAAGTTTGATATTCCCTTTCTCTATCAGGTCCAGAACCAGGCTGGCCGAGGGAACCACTTCGAAGTTGAGTTTCATGCCATACCTGTTCGGGTAGTCTTCTTTTAGCATCCGGTAGCATCCTGCACAGTTCGTTACCACTATTTTGGGTTGAAGACGGTGGAGATCCTCCACCACGTAAGTGGCGCGTTCTTTTGCTTCTGCCGTCTGGCCGGTGCGCTGGAGGGGCATACCGCAGCAACGTTCGTCCTTACTAATAGTAAAGTCCACCCCGGCCTTTTTGAGGATCTCTACCATACTTTGTGCTGCCCGCTTTTCGAGATAGCTGTCGGTACAACCGGCAAAGAATACTATCTCGGCTTTGTCGGGTAGATCCTCAACTGAAAAAGGCAACCAGTCCAGTCTCCTGGTGTGGGGCTCCCCGTAAGGATTATGCTCGGCATCGATATTTACGGCCTGTTCCTTGTGCTCTGGCAGGGGACCTATCCCCATCGCTACTGCCTTTTCCCGAAACGCCTCGAACCAGTAAACCATGTTTCCATGGATATGAGGAACAGCACATTGCTGTGTGCAGTTCCCACAAAGGGTACAGTGGTAAAAGATCTTCGCAATCTCCTCCGTAAGTTCTATTTCATCCCTCAGAAGACCCCAGATCAAGAGATTCTTCCCTGAGGCATAGTAACTTTCAAATGCTCCTAACTCCCCACTCGGGCAGATACGATCCCACTCCCTGGCAACCAGTCTGCAGCAAGCGCATTTGATACACTGGTCCACGCAGAACCGGTAATATTCCAGGTCTTCATAACGACTCACCTCAGGGGGGGTCCAGTAATTCACTTTGGTAATCCCATAGTCTGGCTCAAATTCTTTAGGAAGCAAATCTCTTACAGGTGCTTCGTAGTCCTTCTTGTAGAGATATTCCTTCTTCTTTACGTTAAACATGATAAGCCTCCTCTTTTAACTAAAAGATTCCTCTTTCCATTCCAAAGTTTACACCCTGCCTGAACCCGGGTTCATTATCCCCTTCGGATCAAGAAACTTTTGTAGCCTGCGGATAAATTCCACACTCCCGGCATCGGCCTTCTCCGCAATAAGTCTCATCTTCCAGGGATTGGCCTTGTAAGGGATGGCACCGTGTTCTAATGCAATCCGGCCGCAGTCTTTGGCCATTTGGTGTACTCTCTTTACCTCCTCGGGATCGTTCCGGTCATACGAGAAAAAGCATGGGCGAATACAGCTGTAATGACCCCCCTTCATAAATCTACTAAACCAGTGGATAGGCCAATTGTATTTTTCTGCGCAGAGTCTTCGGCAGGCGTAATAGAAATCCGCATGTGTATCCATAGGCCCATAAGTCCCACTGTATTCGAGACCCCCGTCCTGAACGATGGTATAGGTCTGTGAAGGCTCATTCAGGACATTAGGCAGGATAGACCTGTTTTCCGTGGGAAAGCTGGTCAAGAGATCCTCCATGGTGGAGATATGGGCGGCCCCACCGGCTTGGGCTATCTCTGTTAATGATTCCAGTTTAGCATCCATCTCTTTCTCGCTGTAAGCCTTGACGGTAATAATGGCATGGTAATCCGGTTGACCGGCTGCTTCGGGATCAAGAGGAATATTGCTGTTGGGCTGACCACCAAAGCTAGCAAGGCAGGCATGATTCACTGTCATGAACCAGGTGATACCCAAATTGGCGCGGACCAGTTTCTTGCTGATCTGATATAATCCCTCACGGTAATTAGGAGCAGCAATATAGATATCGGACTTTAAATGTTTGGGCCAAATGCCAATGGCCGCTTTGGTAATAATTCCGGTAGAGCCCATGGCACCTACGAAAAGTCCGGTAATATCGAGCAGGGGGAGGCGCCCAAACCAGTAAGGAGAGGCGATAGCAGATCCGGTCCTGATTAACTCCCCAGTGGGTAGTATTACCTCCAAGCCTTGGATATTTTCAGCACTACCTGTTAGGAAGCCATCATTCGGCATTCCCCAGGAGAGGTACATTGGTACGACTCCCGCTCCGGCCGGGCCGTGACAGCCGGGATGGGCAAATTCGGGATGATGCTCATCAATGTATTTGGCAAAATCCCCCCAGGTAACCCCTGGCTCTAATACAGCATACATGTCGCCTTCATTCACCTCCAGAATTCGGTTCATCCGACGGAGATCGATCCTGATCCCTCCTTCCCACGAATGGGCCACCCCTAAGGAGGTCAAGTTCGTGCACTGAGGCACCAGCGGAATGTTGTAGCGGTTGGCAAGACGGACAATACGCTGAACCTCCTCTGTTGTCTTAGGCATAACTACAAAGTCGGGTTCCACTGGTGACAGAAGAGAGGTCGTACCCGTCCAGTCCCGTGAGTACAGAAATCTCTCCGCCTTGCGGGTCGATACGTACCCTTCTCCGACAATGGATGCCAGAAGATCGTAGATCCTCTGGAACTCCGTGGTTATTTCCGTTACTCTTGCCGCTTCTTGCATAATTCATCCTCCTCCCTTTTAAGAGTTCCTTGGAAATTGTTGTTTGAAGCTTCCTCCCCGAGGGATAGTCTTCTTCCGTACACCAGGAGTTGCCTTCTCTCTTGAATCCCGTATCGTCTAACGTCCAAGCTCGAAGTCTCGCAAAAGATATGCCGAATACTTCGGCGTAGGTAAGTTCGCAGAAGTATAAATTGAACTACCTATAATTCATTAATAAATTCAGTTTCTAAGTATGGCAACATTGGATGAGAAATGCCTAAATACAGGTGACCTGAGGGTGACAGGCGGGGACCAAATGAGCCACTATTGAGGAAGTAGTCCGGTTGGATTCATCGGGCCTTCTCCAAATGGCTTGGTAAAATATTCTGGTCTATTTCGTCAATCTGGTTGACCAAACAGGCCAAACAAACCAGACGGACGGAATCCTGGAGAAGAACCTATTCATCTAGTCCGATTGGTCGAGGGATAAAACGGGTTGGCAATGTCTTTAAGGCGCGTTAGCTAAACAACTCAAGGATGAGGGTTGCCGCTAAACGGTAAGTTTGACCATTGTCACGGTGGGCCTGGCGGCAATTTATTTCCTGAATATCAAGGCCCACAAGCTTCTTCTTTTTCTTGACCAGGAGTTCAGCCTTAATAGTCCTGATAATGCGGATGATTTCATTCTCGCTCAATCCTGAGTAATTCTGGAATCGCACTGCAGGGGCTCCATTCCTGGCTCCAATGTCCATATCGATTGAGACATAGATAAGGGGAGAATCTATCCTCTGGAGGATAGATCTAAGTCTTCCTGGCTTGGTCCTGAGTTCGTTCTTCCTCACTAAGCGTATACCCCGACGAATAAGATCGCTATAGACTGAGACATAACCTTTAACTCTATCATCCAATATCCTGGCCATTTTTCGGGTGGGATAGTCAGAGATTCCTACGATCATGGTCTGAGAAGGGAGAATAACATCCTCATCAATCATATATTTGATGAATGACCCAGAGTTATAGCTGTTAACTCGCCCCTTGATATAAGGATCCAAAGAATCATAAAAAGAGTTCCTATTCTGTTCCAAATCATATTCGATCATCCTGCAGGAGATCTCCATGGGGAGGGCATCAACATGACTATCCAGGAAGATTACAGATATATTCTCTGGACCGTATTTTTCCGTCAGGACCCGAACTACACCCCCGGTGCTGGAATGGTCTACCCCCAGAAGGCACGGAACACCATTCGTTAACCTTTCTCTTAAGAACCCTTCAACCATGCGTGCGTAAGTCCGACAGCCATCAGAATCAATAAAGCGGACAAAATTTTCCACCGTCAGCCGGGGGAGGTCTTCTGGATCAGGAAAAGGGAGGAGCCACGATTCCACTGGGAGCCTGCCCCATTCATGGAAAGCTCCGTGGGGAAGTTGCGGGCGAAGAAAATCCATGACGCCTTCCCATGGATCCTTTGGAACCGAACCACAGGGGGATAAAATCGTCTCTCTCTTTTCTTCTATCGAGGAAGCATTTTCATCTACATCCAAGGGTAAACCGAAAAAATTGATGGCATATGATGCTCCCATTTCCTTACCACTATCGTCCAAGGTTTTAATAACGATTGACCGGTTAGTTGAAAAACCGGCTCTTCCTCAAACAAAAAGATCCTTTTTCGCTTTGTCCAAAACCTTTTTGAAGAATCTATACCTCGCTTTAGGCGATTTCAAAACTCGCCCTTCCGGCCCAAACAGTTGAAACCGCTAATCCTGGGCTTCACCAAGATTTATTAGCAAAAAAACCTTTTAATGACGCTCAAAGGACTTTTTGCCTGGGCAACAGCCTCAAAAAACATCTGACCGGGACTGGATCCGGTATTTTTTCAAGCGATATCTCATCGTAGGCCGTGAAACTCCCAACATTCTTGCCGCTCTTGTCAGGTTACCCCCACTAATTCTCAAGGCCTCCTTAAACAAACTAACGAGAAACTCTTCCAGAACAAAATTCTGTCTGCCCAAAAGGGCCTTGACAATCGCGTTGCACGATGGAACGGGTTCGTCAATTCTTTTCAAAGGTGGGAAGGTCAAGTGCGTTGACAGGTGCCTCGGAAGAAGGGTGTCCTCCTCACTTTGTATTTCAAGTACGAAGGCTCTTTGTATGACATTTTTTAGCTCCCGAACATTCCCTTCCCATGGATGAGCCAAAAGCAGTTCCTGGGCGCTGGGGCAGATACGTTCGAT
Source organism: Desulfobacterales bacterium (assembly GCA_012961955.1). GTDB lineage: Bacteria > Desulfobacterota > Desulfobacteria > Desulfobacterales > DTYH01 > DTYH01. The sequence goes on from DTYH01000274.1 coordinate 4,831, forward strand.
GGACCTTCCGAATTTCCTGTTTGACTCCTTAATAAAATGATAGGCCAAAGGCAGGATATCCTCTTTCCTTTCTCTTAGGGGAGGAATCTTGATACAGGCCACACTGAGTCGATAATAGAGATCTTTTCTAAAAGATCCCTTTGATACAAGTTCCTTCAAATCCTGATTCGAAGTGGCAATAACTCTCAGGTTCACCCTTTTCTTCTCTGATCCCCCGATGGAATAGAATTCCCTGGCCTCGAGCACACGTAATAACGTAGCCTGGGCTGGCATAGAGAGGGTGGAAATTTCATCCAAGAGCAAGGTTCCTCCGTCTGCCAGCTCAAATTTGCCTTTCTTTCCTCCGGCCAGAGCCCCAGTAAAGCTTCCACTTTCGTAACCGAACAATTCTGCTTCCACCAATTCCCTGGGAATTGCTCCGCAGTTAAGAGCAACCAAAGGTTTCTTTCCCCGGGTACTTTGTCTGTGGATAGCCCGGGCCACCATCTCTTTTCCAGTACCACTTTCCCCTTCAATAAGGACAGTGACATCTTTTGCTGAAGAAACTCTTCTCACAAAATCCCTCATGAGTTTAACAGCCTCGCTTTCCCCTATGATTCCCATTCTGAGGTCGTGGTGAAAGGTCGGTGATTCGGGAATAATATCTATTTCCCGACAGAAGTCGAGAATGATGTTAAGGGGCTCCCCCCGAATCATATTCTTATTCCTTGCCAAAACATCCCTGCTGCAAAATTCACAAGAGGTAACAATGACATGTCTTTTCTTACCGGCCGGCTCCTCGATACAGGAATAATTGCAGGAAAGTAACCGTCTTTTCCCATATTTCCCTTTTTGTTCACCAATGCTCCTCTCACCCCTGAGACTTCTTGCTTCCCCGTTTAATATCCTTTGCATGAAACATTCGGAATCACACATGTAATCCCCGGCCAGGTTACAGCTGTGAAAGGTCTCAAAACACTTCCGGCCGATCGCTTCCTCGGGCTTCCATCCTGATAAGCTTCCCATAGCTTTGTTGAAAAACAGTAGATTCCTGTCTTGATCACCGATTATGATTCCGCATCCCAAGTTGTACAACATAGAAAATATCTTGTTTTGTTTGCTCCCGGGAAGTTCGGTTATGCCAAGAATTTTGTTGAGATGGCGTTGAGCTGGATCGGTAAGGAAAAAAGGTGTGATCTTTTTCTGAGAAAGATTCTTCTTTGACACCATTCCTCCTCCCTTTTTCTCCTCTTAGTTGTCCAGTGAGGGTCAAGTTAAAAGGATACATTCGGCGCAATATTTGTTCGCAAGCGCTCTCTTCGGCCCGTATAAAGTCCAACAATATGCTTGGCTATCGTTTTTCCCAAGAACCGGATAGAAACTTGACAAAGTCTTGACGGGGTGTCGCAAGCAGGACTCCTGTGAGGGGTGATCAGAACGTTTTTTGCGAATAAATCCGGGCGGTGCAGAAGATGAGCGATTGAAACTGTCTCGGCCCGAAGAGAGAGTGTTGAAACCGGTAGAGCGAGCCTCAAATCTTATCTGTTAGGGGTCGGACTTCCAATGAGGTTTATCAAAAAGGTTTTTGAAAAGGCGAGATGGAATTTGAGCACAGCCTGTTGATTAACTATCACCGGAGCAACAGGAGCTTAGTAGTGAATCTGGTGTCCTGACAAGGGAGCAATTAAAGAAACTCTTGCGACTTCAGGAGGAAACTAGAAAGAGTAACTGGGCAGACTATACAGATGCTCGATAGCCAGTCGCGAGGGTTTCACCAGACGGATCTATGTTGTAGATTCCCCCTCCTAGTTCTTGTTATTTCTAGGTTTAGTGTAAGTATTTCTGAACAAAAAGTAAAGAAAAAATTCTCATCCCGTCTGCATCGATCAACAATTATGGGACGCCTCACCCGCAGTGTTCTGTAATATCTGTTCACGGGCTGAAGCTCTTTTCTTAAAACGACCTCGTGGAGACCCTTAGTTCTCCTGTAAGTTGAAAGTGGGGAAAGGGGCAGCTATCGGACTGAAATCAAGGGTGAATAAGGAACAAGTTCCTCAAATATCTGAGTACCCATCAAATATAAAGTCCTTTTGCAAGGCCCTGAAAGCATCATGAAGAAGCATGATTTTGCGATTCCGAGCCTTATTTGCACCACTGACATCCGTCCTTCACCTGGAGCTACACAGCCTAAGAAAGATCTCAGGACGTCACGGCAATATACCATCGAAAGGGTCAAAGGGGACGGTACGAAAAGGATCGCAGGTCACCTGCCGGCAAGGGCTCGATCAGGCACATGATCAGAAAGGGAGGTTCTGTCTCCACCTCTTATGGAAACATAAAGGCTGTTCCTAAACTCATCGCAAATCCGGGTAACCCCACGCGGGGAAAAAGGCTACGAATCCGTGAATCGTGGTTTGGCTAAAATAGATGTCAGTGAGAGTGATCTTCTTTTCCTCATTCATTACATTAAATCGTATAATCCCAGACAGTACTTGTCGTGCCAGATATACTCAACCTTGAAAAACCCTGTTTTTTTCCTTTCACCCTAGGGGCCAGCAACCCCCGCTCAACTCTGCTGCTGCCACCAATATCTTGATGATACGGTTCGACTCGACTCCTCTTCCCCTTACACACCTCATCGAATGCAAAGCCCCTGAACACACTGACGTCATCCTCGGTATCGAACCAATTGAGGATCTTTGCCAGGACGCAAAGTTCGCGTCCTTTCTTAGGAATTTGATCGTCAACAAGGGTTTCGATGACCTTCTTGATTCAGCGCTATCCCAACCTCTGTGTGACGACGCTATTCTTCTACAACAGAGGATCCAGACAATATACCTAAAACATGACAAACGGTCCCCAGAAGGTGTCTATGTTCACAATTGATGGTCCTGTAAAAGGTCTTTTTCGTGCTCTGCGTGAGCAAAATGGCTCCATACCAAACCATGACACTACTTGCCTTCCATTAAGGCTAATGCTGAACCATTTGATAGAAAAATACCCCTATTCCCAGATCTTCAATGAGAATGAAGGTCTGGTGGCCAACACGTACATTCCGTATGATCCCAGGACTGGGAATAGAAACGGCTGTTATCGGTCCCAAATATGATTTAGACAACCGATTGATAATAGACCGGGATACGATACTGAAGACATTGGGCTTATGATTGTGTGGCGAGTACTCCGACCGGCATCCCCTTTGGCCGTTTCGCCTAACGTTACGTCAGTAATCTAATGTGATGTTCATGTTCACTCAACAATAAACCCTATTACGATTCCACTCCCTTAAACACGGTTTCCTCTCGGTAAATTTGGAGGGGTGTGAGAATCTAGCCTTTTGAAAAAAATTCTCGCAGCAGGATGCCGCTCCCGAATAGTAAAGCGCTAAGAGTGAAAAATGGAAAGTGGTAGGACCGGCTTCCAGCCATGACCGAATAGCCTCTTTGCAAAGGGCTAAATTGTTACGATTCCACCTGGCTCGTCCGGAGTTGCACAGAGCCAAACTCTTGCGGCGTGGTTAATTTAAGGTGCATAACACTAAAGCGGCATCTTATGGCCGAGTATCTTAACTTCTTCCTAAATTGTATGAGATCCTTATTTCTAATGTCATTCCCGCTAAAGCTTCTCCTCGACCCGGATCAGGGGGAGGAATCTACCCTGTGTTTTTAGTCTGGCTGGGATCTTCGATGCCGGCTTCCTGACCGTGTCACGAACAGGCTTCGCGGGCATGAGGTCAGAAAGTGATGCTGTAGTCGTAATTTCGAACGTTTTTTTGATTCAATCTCGTCGCCCTCTAAAGGCGGCTAAGCCCCTGCGACTGCTAAGGATTATCATTGATCCCCAAAAGTTTTCGTTAATGTAAGACTCCAAGATGCTTGACTATTCTTTTACCAGATGCTATTAGGGTTAAAATTCAAAAAGAAAGCAGGTTTATCTGAAGAAATTCGTGCTCAAAAACCTTGTTTGCTTCCTCCACAGTCGACCGATTCAAGTCTCTCTTTTTCATGTTCTCCAGTTCCCACAGGTTTGGAGTATCATCTCGGAAAATTCTTGATATGCCAAGCGACTATGAGGGATATGTCGATTTTGACCCGGTGCTTCCCCACGGCGCTTTCTAACAGGGTCAAAAGATTTTTCCAAAATTTGACGGTACCGTAAAGAGTCATTTTGCAAACGGCATCGAGGAGTTCTGAATCCCAAGATTTCGCACGGAGAGAACAAGATCAGACCTTTCCGAAACCGTCGAATTTGAAACGCTCAATTTAGGAAAAGCAAAGGAAGGTGTTCATGGCAAAACCAATCCAAAATCGTTCAAGAGCTACGCTCACGAAATCTCCAACCGGCATCCAAGGCCTGGATGAAATCACCTTTGGAGGACTTCCAAAGGGACGTCCAACCTTAGTATGTGGCGGTGCTGGCTGCGGTAAGACTCTGTTGGTCATGAGTTTCCTGGTAAACGGTGCTCTTAATTACGATGAGCCAGGGGTCTTTATCTCCTTTGAGGAAAGCAGTGAAGAACTCACCCAGAATATGGCCTCCCTGGGATGGGATCTTACGGCACTCATGGACCAGAAAAAGTTGATCCTTGACCACATTCACATTGAACCCAGCGAAATCGAGGAGACAGGTGAATATGACCTGGAAGGCCTGTTCATCCGTCTTCAATCTGCTATTGATGCTATAGGGGCCAAGCGTGTTGCCCTTGATACTCTTGAAGCCCTTTTTGGTGGTTTTACTAACGAGTCTATTCTTCGGGCAGAAATTCGACGACTGTTTCGCTGGTTAAAAGAAAGGGGTCTCACAACAGTGATCACCGGGGAACGCGGTGATAAGACCATGACCCGTCACGGCCTCGAAGAGTATGTCTCCGATTGTGTGATCCTGCTCGATCATGAACTAAAAGATCAGATTTCGACCCGGTACTTGCAGGTGGTTAAATACCGGGGCTCAACCCATGGAACTAACAAATATCCGTTTCTGATCAGTAGCGACGGCCTCTCCGTAAGGCCGATCACATCCCTGGAACTTGAGCACGAAGCGACTTCAGACCGGATCTCTACCGGAATCCCCCGGCTCGATACCATGCTGGGGGGTAAAGGATATTACCGGGGAAGCAGCATACTGGTCTCCGGCACTGGCGGAACTGGCAAGACCAGTGTTGCAGCCCATTTTGTTGATGCAGCCTGTCGTAGAGGAGAGCGTTCCCTTTATTTTGCTTTCGAAGAATCAGCCAATCAGATCATTCGAAACATGCGGTCCATCGGTATAGACCTAGGGCGCTGGGTCGAGAGTGGAATCTTGAGACTCCGGGCAACGCGTCCTACCCTCTACGGTCTGGAAATGCAGCTCGATACCATGCATAGGATGGTAGAAAGCTTTGAACCACAAGTTGTGGTGGTGGATCCGATCTCAAACCTGGTGGCCGTGGGGTCAGAAACCGAAGTCAAATTTTTGCTGGCTCGTCTCTTAGATTTCTTGAAAACGAGAAAGATCACAACCCTGCTTACAAACCTGAGCCATGGTGGCGGTTCCTCCGAGCAAACGGAAATAGGCGTCTCTTCGCTCGTAGATACCTGGATCCTCCTGCGCGACATCGAAGAAAACGGGGAGCGAAATCGATGTCTTTATGTCCTGAAATCCCGCGGCATGGCCCATTCCAACCAGATCCGGGAGTTCTTGCTTACCGACAGCGGCATAAACCTGGTAGATGTCTACCTTGGCACGGGAGGAGTGCTTACCGGTTCGGCTCGGTATGCCCAGGAGGCCAAAGAGAAGGCAGAGGTATTAGCGCGAAAGCAGGAGATCGAACGCAAAAAACGGGAGCTCGAACTTAAGCGAAAGTTGATGGAGGTGCGCATCGCTTCCCTTCGTACTGAGTTTGAGGCTGAAGAGGAAGAACTAAAAAGGCTAATCAGCGAAGCAAAGCAACAGGATGAAGCCATTATCGAGGATCGTAAAGCCATGGCCCGCCTTCGCAAGGCAGATAAAGATTCCACGGACCCTGGGAGGGTCGAATTACAAGATAGCACAGGGACGAAGTAGAGTGCAAACCGAAAAGGAAATGGACTACAAGGAAGACCAAGCAATATATCAAGATGATGATATCATTAAACTACGGCTTTATATAAACGGCCAAAGCCCTAACTCAGTCAAAGCCATGGTCAATCTGAGGAGGATCTGTGAGGAGCACTTGAGATGTGAGTATGAGGTTGAAGTGATCGATCTTTTTGAGGATCCAGGCCGTGCTAGCGCAGACCAGATCTTGGCCATTCCCACCTTAGTACGTAAGCTCCCCCCGCCAACAAAAAAGATCATCGGCAACCTTTCCAACACTGAAAAAGTGCTGGTAGGGCTTGAGCTACCCCCCCGATACATGCGCAGCTCTAATGGAGGAAAAGTAGATGAAAGGAAAGGACAAGAAAACGAAAAAGATCACCGAAGTGATGAAAACCGCGGAACAAGGAAAAGGTAAAGAAAAATACGTGCTCCGTTTATACATTGCCGGGACTACTCCCAGGTCCATTCGAGCGGTAAGCAGAATCAGACAAATATGCCATCAGTATCTTGATAGCCGCCACGAGCTCGAGGTGATTGACACTTACCAGAACCCGCAAAGCCTTGTCGAAAACAAGATCATTGCCCTGCCAACGCTTGTAAAGGAGGTTCCTCCTCCTTTGCGTCGGATTGTGGGGGATATGTCCGATACTGAAAAGGTCCTGTGTGCACTTGATATAGGTCAATAATCTATTGGGGGCTTGTGAGCATGGAGAAAAAGACCCGCGAGCAACTCCTTCGTGAGATCAAAGACCTCCAGTTGCAGTTAAAGGAAGCCCAAGAGACACTGAATGCCATCCGTAATGGCCAGGTGGACGCTATTGTTATCGGGAGCCTCGGGAGTGAGCAGGTCTACACCCTGAAGGGTGCTGATTATACCTACCGCATCCTGATGGAACAGATGTCAGAAGGTGCATTCACCATTGACACCAAGGGAACCATCCTCTATTGCAACAAGCGTCTTGCTGATTTCCTAAAAAAACCGCTTGAAAAAGTAATAGGGACACATTTCCGTAAATTTATACCCCCATCCTATCAATCCATCTATAACGACCTTGTAAAACGTGCACGCAAAGAGACAAGCAAAGGTGAGCTAAGGCTCGTAGCGGAAGATGGCACTGAAATTCCAGTAAATCTCTCCCTGAATCCCTTGCAGCTGGAGGATACCGCGATTATATCAGGGGTGGTCACGGATCTGACTGAAAAAAAACTTCATGAGGAGGTCATATCTTCCGAAAGGCTGAACCGGGCAATCTTAGAGCAAACAGGTGATGCTATTGTAGTCTGCAACGAGAACGGCCTCGTTATCAAAGCCAACCGTAAGGCATTTAGTCTCATCGGAACCAATCCGCTCCAAAAGCCATTTGATCAAGTTTTTCCTCTTTTCTTCTCGTCAGAGTCGACACCCATTTCCGATGAATTAAGGGATTATAATGATAGGCTCTTACTGAGCAAACCCCTTAAAGGGGAAGCCATTGAAAATGTCGAGAGATATTTTGCCAGAAAAGATGGTGAGAAGATCTATCTGCTGATCAACGCAAGCCCCTTGTTGGATGATGATAAAAAGGTGAGAGGGTGCGTGATCTCCCTCACGGAGATAAGCCATCAAAAAAAGATCGAAACTGAATTGAAGAAGAGGAAAGCAGAACTTGACACCATACTTACCTCTATGAAACAGGGAATAGCTTACCTGGATGAAAACAACAACGTACTATATCTTAACCGCCAATTCGCCAACTTGCTCGGAATAAAATATGAAGACGCTTTCAGAAAGAATATCTTTGAGTTCCATCCCCCTGAAAAAAGAGAAAAAGTAAAGGCACTCATTAACGATTTTAGGAAAGGAAGGAAATTCTCTAATAAAGTTCTAGAAAGAAAAGGAAAGTATATCGAGCTCGCATACAATAGAGTGACGGGTGCTCATGGCGACTATCATGGCATCGTGTTGAGTGCTATTGACATCACGGAGCGGGTTCAGTCAGAAAAGAAGATAAGGGAATATTCTAACGACCTGAAACGAATGGTAGAAAGCAGAACTCGGGAGCTCAAGCGAGCGCTATATGACACTGAGGAAGCAAGGGATAGAATCGATGCTATCCTTAAATCTATTGGGGACGGTCTGGTCGTAACCGACACGTATAATCGTATCCTTCTAATGAACCCGAATGCTGAGGATCTCTTAGGTGTCCGCTTGAGTGAGGTGATTAATCGACCCATCGATTTTGCCATCAGGGACAAGACCCTAAGGGAGAAATTTAAAGAAGCCTTGGATAAAAAAGTGACGGGGACTCAGTTTGATTTTGAATTACCAGTTGAGGATAGAACATATTCCCGGATCATGCGTGCCAGGACATCGGTGATTCAGGATAAGGCCGGCAACCAGACCGGTACTGTCACCATCATATATGATATCACTCACGAGCGCGAGATGGACCGGCTCAAGACAGAATTCATCTCCATAGCAGCCCATGAGCTGAGGACACCTCTCACTTCCATCCAAGGATTTTCAGAGCTTCTCTTGACCCGGGATGACCTGAAGAAGGAGGAGGAAAAGAGGTTTCTTTCCTATATCAACAAACAATCCCTCCACCTGGCAAATATCATCGATACCCTCCTCGATATCTCCCGTATCGAGTCAGGTAAGGGATTAACCTTGAATAGAGCTCCTTGTAACATTAACGATATTATCAGGGAGACAGTAGGTTATTTTAAGACATTCTCCCCCAAACATCGATTTGATGTCATCTTGCCTGGAGGATCCATGGAACTGATGGTGGATAAGGAAAGGATGAGGCAGGTGTTCGAAAATATTCTCAGTAATGCAATAAAGTATTCTCCTGAAGACAGCCTTATCCAGGTAATAGGCCAGTTATCAGGAGATTATTATCAGGTCTCGATCAAAGATCAGGGGATCGGGATGACTCCCGACCAGATGGAGAAAATATTTGACAAATTTTATCGGGTTGATACGTCCAACAGCTCCCTTCCTGGGATTGGGTTGGGCATGAGCATTGTCAAGAATATTGTGGATGCCCATGGAGGAAGGATCTGGGTAGAGAGTGAGCTCGGAAAGGGTACCACGGTGAGATTTACCATTCCGAGAAAGTAATTTTAAATGAGAAGCAGCGACATGAAAAGGATTCATATAGTAGATGGTCAGCAGGTGATTAGAGAGCTGATTGGAGCGACACTCAGGGTGGGGGCGTATCAGATTCTTCAGGCTGAAAACGGGGAAGAGGCCATTGAGGTTGCCGGAAGAGAAAAAACCGGATCTGATCATCACGGAGGTGACGATGCCAGGAAGGATAGACGGGATTGAGACAGTCCCGTTTTTGAAAGATGATCCAGAAACCAAGGGACTTCCCATAATCCTGTTAACTGGCAAAAGGCAGGAGATTGACAAGAAAGAGGGAACTGAAGCTGGCGCAGACGACTATCTTGTGAAACATCTTAGCCCGCTCGAATTAATCAAAAAGGTGGGAAGATTCCTTGTATAGTCACCAGCCACCTGGATAGCCGGTGGCTCGAAGAGGGCCTGTCGAAGGGGCCACGGGTCTATTCAAAGGATTATACTAAAGGCGGTGATGGAAGGGCACGGCCTTAACCAGTCGGATCTCCCTGAGATTCGAAGCCATGGGGTGGTATCGGAGATGTTGTCCGGTAAAGTCGACTCAATCTTCGCCGAATAAGGCTACCGAGTAAACGGTTCAATGTCTCTCACGTTTTGTGGTTACGTAAACCCCAGTTAGAACTTCACAGGGGGGATTAAACCGCGTGTCCTCCCGTCTAAATAGGGGTTCCCGCTCGGGAAATCTAACCGGTAAACGGCCCGAGGGAGTGGGCAAATCCCGAACTATTCGATGCCATTAGACCGAGTTTTCAGGATTTCCTGAGCAGGCCCATGGATGGGTAAAAGAGCTCATATGAAAGAGTGAAAAGTGCTAACGGAAAGGTCTTGGATTGCCATCGGACTGGTGGTAATCTTCCCTGACGCAGGCGAGCTGGTGATCATAAGACTTGAAATTCAGAAAGACTTTAAGAGAAAAAGCGGGCAGGAGTTTAGTTCAAACGTTTGTAAATCTCTTTTCGATGGCCCATCTTTAGCATCAGGATTACGAGCGTATCCTCGCATATTTCGTAAATAATGCGATAATCACCTACACGACTCCTGGGGAAGGGGCTATCACCCTTCGTTTTTGTTGTATCCGGGTCTGGCAGGTTTTCTCTTAGGCTATCTATCTTATCTCTAATTCGTCTTCGATCAGGTCTCGGAATGTTTTCTCAGCGCCTTGGCTCCAGATCTCTTGAACTCAGCTCTGTATATCAAAGACCAAGTTCCTCTCTGAGTTTTTCCCAAGGTATATTCTCCCCAGGTTCTTCTCGTGCCTTCCAGGCATTTAGAATAATACTTGTTAAGATTAACGAATTTTTGTCGGAGACTGGAGAGAATATTGGGGCTACGACGCGCTCGGACGGAGGCTCGGGCCCTTGGATAATCCTTCCGCATAGATCTCCACCGGGTGTTTTACCTCAATACTCGCCCCCGCCTGGGAGAGCATGTCACAGATCTGAATCATGCATGCAGGACACCCCGTAGCCAGTACTGAACAACCGGATGCTAAAATATTGTCGCGTTTTCGTCTCCCGATGGAAGCAGAAATTTCGTAATATTCAATATTAAAGCTTCCTCCTGATCCGCAACACCAGTCTGATTCCGCCATTTCTTTAAAGCGATACCTGGGATTCGCTCGAATAATGGCTCGCGGTGCACCTGCCACACCCAGGGATTTTTTCAGATGGCAGGGATCATGATACGTAACAAGAGTAGGATTGTCAGTCTCACCAGATTCGCCCTTTTCAAAACCCACCTTTGATACCAGAAACTGGTTTATGTCCATGGCCTTCTCTGATATCTTCTTTATCCTTTGTCTTACATCATCAGAGAATTCATGAGCCATCGTGGGCCATACCTTCTTAATAGTACTTGTACAGGTAGCACATGCCGTGACCAAGTAGTCAAAGGTATTGGCCTCAAACCTCTCCAGGTTGTGAATTACTAACCTCTTGAATGTACTCATGTCTCCTAAGGAGATTGCGGGTATACCACAACAACCCTCCCCTTCTGGAAGAAGTACTCCAACACCGTGATATTTCAGAACGTCGAGTACAGCCTCCCCTATACTGGGAAACATCTTGTCAATGAGGCATCCAACAAAGAAACCCACTTTTATACCTGACGGACCAGGATCAGTATTTACA
>DTYH01000275.1 GCA_012961955.1 Desulfobacterales bacterium
TATCGAAGATAGATTTGGGAAAGGGGTTGGATTTCTGGAAAACCATCCCCACCTTTTTTCTCAGTTCTACTACATCAGTGGTATTGGAGTAGATGTCATGTCCATCAATTAAGACCTTTCCTTCAAGTTTCGTTCCGGGGATGAGCTCGTTCATCCGGTTCAAGACCCTCAAAAAAGTAGATTTTCCGCACCCAGAAGGTCCAATCAGGGCAGTGACCTTATTCTCCTGGATGAACATACTCACGTCATCTAAGGCCTTTTCCTTTCCGTAATAGAAGCTTAAGTTCTCTACTACGATTTTTGCCCTATTGAGCATCTTTTCCATCACTACTCGAAACTCTGTGTATTCTGAGCTTTCTTACCATTTCATCCTTCTCCTCAACCTTATTCTGATGATCACTCCAATCAGATTAACTCCCAGCACCATGCCTAGCAAGACCAGAGCAGTTCCATACTGAACGGGGAGGGTTAGCTCAAAATGTGTCCCTTCTGTTGCCAGGACATAGAGGTGGAAGGGGAGGGCCATCACCTGATCGAATATGGAGTGGGGTAGCCCTCGGGTATAAAAGCAAGCAGCAGTGAAGATGATGGGAGCGGTCTCTCCAGCTGCCCTCCCGATTCCAAGGATGGAGCCAGTCAGTATCCCTGGGATGGCCGGGGGTAAAACCGCCTTGTAAATGGTATACCACTTGCCGGCCCCCAGGGCCAACGAGGCCTCCCGAACGGTCTGGGGAACGGAAAGGAGAGCCTCTTCTGATGCCCTGATAATGGTAGGGAGAATCAGGATTCCCAGGGTCAAAGAACCGGCAAGGATAGAAGGACCAAAGCCGAGATATTCCACAAACATGGCCAGACCAAAGAGGCCAAAGACTACCGAAGGAACCCCGGCCAGATTATTTATGCACACCCTGACTATCCTTACCAACCTACCCTGACGGGCATACTCAACAAGGTAGATAGCCGCAAATACTCCTAATGGTAGGGCGAAGACAATAGCCCCCATGGTGAGGCAAGCTGTCCCCACCAGTGCCGGGAATATCCCCCCTTTGGTCATACCATTTGTGGGAGCTTGGGTGAAGAATTCCCAGGAGAGGACAAAAATGCCCTCCTTGGCTAAGAACCAGAGGATGAACCCCAGACTCGAGATAATCACCAGGGTGGACAACCTTAATCCCACAAAAGCAATCTGCTGATAAACCTGTTGCCTTTTCATAATCGCGAGCTCATAATTCTCAACCCGTAGCTCCCAACTTACAGGGTTCCTGATCCCGTCTCTTTAAATCTATGACTGATAAAATCGGCCACAAGATTGATGGCTAAGGTAACAAAGAAGAGGACCACTCCAATAGCAAACAGAGCATGATAATGATCACTCCCGTGGACTGCCTCCCCCATCTCAGCGATGATGTTGGCAGTCATGGGCCTAACTGGTTGGAGGAAGGTTCTGGGGATTACAGCAGCACCACCCGCTACCATCAACACCGTCATCGTCTCTTCAATGGCCCTGGCCATCCCCAGGATACAAGCGGTGCAGATCCCCGATAGGGCAGCGGGAACCGTGACCCTGATAGCAGTATGCCACCTTGTTGTACCAAGGGCCAAAGAGGCTTCTCTATAAGAAAGAGGCACTGAACTCAGGGCATCTTCGCTAATGCTAATCACTGTGGGGGAGGCCATGATCCCCAGCATGATAGAGGCTGTGAGGGCCGTAAGCCCTGTGGGTAACTCGAATAGATCCTGAATCCAGGGGGCAACTATTACCAGACCAAAGAAGCCATAGACTACCGAAGGGACCCCGGCCAAAAGCTCAACAGCCGGCTTTAAAACCTCTCTCACTCTGGGATGAGCAACCTCAGAGAGATAGATAGCCGTGGCTACTCCCAGGGGAATGGCTATCAGAACTGCTCCCAGGGTAACTACCAGTGAACCCGTAATCAAGGGTAGAATGCCAAATTCCGGTGGCTCATAGGTAGGATACCACGACTTACCAAAGAGGAACCTGAGGGGGCTTACCACCTCGATGATGGGGAGTCCCTCTTTGAATAGGAATGCCGCGATGAGTAAGAGGATCACAATTGAGGTAGATGCAAAGAGGAGAAACAACTTCTCGATGCAAATCTCTCTCGTTTTACGTGAAAACATCAGAAATACCTTCCTTTCACTTTATGGGTATAAACCCTTCCTCTCTCACTATCCTTTGCCCTTCTGGGCCTAAGATAAAATCGATGAACCTGGCTGCCAGTCCTTTGGGTTTTCCGTTGGTATACATGAATAGCGGCCGAGAGATGGGATAGGTACCATCTGCCAGAGTCTCCACCGTGGGATATACGCCTTCTATCTTCAAGGCCTTTACCCTTCTATCCAGATAGCCTATCCCTACATAACCAATAGCCCCTTTAGTTTGCGAAACAGTCTGTACAAGCGTGGCATTGGCCGCTTGCAAAAGAGCCCTGGGAGTAACCTTTGCCTTTTTTAAGACGATCTTGTTGAAGCATTCAAAGGTTCCAGAGGTGGTCTCCCGGCTGACCACTACGATCTCTTTATTGAAGCCACCCAATTCAGCCCAATTCTTTATCCTACCGGTATAGATTCTCTTGAGCTGGGCCTTGGTCAAGGCAGAAACCGGATTTTTGGGATGCACTATTACTGCGATCCCATCTTTGGCAATGATATACTCCCAAGGGGTAATTCCCCTCTTTTGGGCAATCTTTACCTCCTTAGCCTTCATCGGCCGGGAGGTATTGGCAATATCTACGCTACCATCCAGCAGCGCCTTGATTCCGGTGCCTGAACCTCCACCTGAGATCGAGATATTGGCCGCGGGGTGTAAATTCATATACCTTTCTGCTGCCTTCTGGGCAATGGGAAGTACCGTGGTAGAGCCCCTTATTGTGAGGGATTCCGCAGTGGCACGGACAGGAAAAAAGAATATTCCAATCGTGATTAAGAAAAACATACTTACAGAATCAACTAATAACTGGAATTTTGACCTTAACATAAATTTTGCCTCCTTGATTTCTTCAAAGATCAGAAATTCTATTCATTTATACCAGAAAAATGTTACAGTTATGTTACGATTGTGTTAAAATCTGGCTACAGGCTCACCGAATTCACCTCTTTCCCTTTCTGTAGCAACCTTTCCCGAAATTCGTAAAATAAGGAAAAAAAACTAATTAACTCAAGTTTCGCACGCCTAAGCAAAGTGGATATCCGGGGGCACCCCATCGGGAATGCTGCACGGATAATTCAGGAAGAAGAAACTTTCGTCGGCGAAAGCCTAAAATTTTATCTGCAAGACCGCCTGTAACTTATAATCATCACCTAACGTATTGCCCGGTATGGGCACCTTGTGTTTTTCATTGGCATCATCTCCATAGTCCGTGGTCTCAAAGGCAATGAGAAATTTATTGCCATTGTAGATATCATAGGCGAGGCCAGCTAAAAACATATCATATTCGGTATCACTGGCTATATTATCATCGTCATCCTGATCGAAGTGATCATATCGTGCAAACACATGGAGTCTCCTTTTTGAGAACAGCACAATAGGAAGTTTGTAGTCTGCAAAGATGGAATAGCCTGCGGTATGCAAGGCGTCGCCGTTTGCATAAAGCCATGAACCCTTCGCATTTCCCTCTGTTTGGAAATACTGGCCTGTAAATATGAATATTGGGTGCTCATAGCTCAACATGAACATGTTTACATTGTAATCAGGATATTCTCCATTTGAAGCCTTTTTATTTCCATCACCACAGATACCGAAATAGCTTAACTGGAGACCTGGAATAAAATCAGGCAATGGTCTTAAGGTAAGGCGGCCCTCAATTACCTTGTTGTTGTTGTCTTCACTGGAATGGTATCCAGGTCCATTGTAGATGCCTATATGCCAGCTTCCATATCGGCCTGAATAATGACGATTTCCTGTCTTTTGCTTAGCGCCCTCTAGTTCTTGACCAAAGTATCCCCTGAGGCTAATACCCAGATCAGCGGAATTAAATACTCCTGCCCTTTCTATTGCCATGGTCCCCTGACATCGGTATGGATTTATACGCTCCTCGAAGTCGAGCCACGGTATATGACCTAGACCAATCTCGCACTTCATATTGGTAAAAAAACCGAAGTCAGGTGGTGTAAACTCGGCATATAAGTATTTAAGTCGTTCCTTCCAGTCTCCGGTACTATCTTGATGGGTATCAATGGTCATACGGGTACGGAGCCAAGGGGTTATCACTTTTTTCACGGTGAAGTAACCTCGTGTTATCGTGAAGCGATTGTAGCTGTATTCATTATCACCAAGACCAGGTAACTTACCGTTTGAATAATCAATAAAACCTAGCACTTCGAACTTTAAACCTTTCAATGGCTTGGGAACTGCCAGGCCCTTGTCTTTAATCTCTTTTACTAATTCTTCCTTCTGTTTTTTATTCCTCTCCTCTTCTTTCCTGAGTACTTCATCCCTTATTTCACGAGCCTCTCGTTCGGTTATTATCCCTTTTCTTAGAAGAATATCCATTAGAAGGTCTTGGTCTGCCCTGACTTCACTGCTTGCAGCGAAGCAGATCGTGAGGATCAACATCATAATAAAAAAAACATGGTTTATTCTTTTCATGTGCTTCATTTCCTTCCTTTGGTGGCTGATTTGGATTCATTCATGATAAGGTCTATAATCATACCGTGCTAAAAGAACACATCTCCTTATTTCACCTCATTTCACCTCCTCCCTTGTTCTTATCGATCACTTTTAATCGTTGTTAACTTAGAAGCAACATGAATTGCATTCAATGTAACTAGCCTAGAATCCCATATATCAGAGTTTTGTTACAATATTATTACACGTGGATTAAAATTTGACTAAGATCAGATTTTCTTCCTGATCTGCTGTTAAATTGTAGGAAGGCCGGTCTGAAATAATCCTTGCTGGCTAAATGAGGAGAGGATAGAAAATCGCCGGGAAGCTCCAGAAGGGCGATGGGAGGTCTTACCAAAAATTTCATAGGTGTTCGCTTCCGGGATGTTCACATTATCGCTGACGAACGGTTTTGACATTACTGCAATGGCATTAATTTATTGACATATCTGATATCTTTGCTAGAGTGAATAACCAAAGGAACTTTCTGAGAGTTTGGCATGATTTTGCTAGTCGTGACAATTTACCCTGTTGAAACAAGCCCGGCCGGATCAAAAGACAACCCGAATACTGAATATACGATACAGGATGCAATATACGAGACTATATAGTACTTTGCTTGTAAAAGGATTGTGCGGAAACTATACTTGTCTGCAATGTGTTCCCGCCCAGTGGATCATGTATCCTGCATCTTGTATCCTGTATTCTGTTTCGTAACCTCGGCTTGAGTTCGATTCAACCGACTTGTTTCAAAATAGTAAAATATTACTGCTAATCAATAGTCAGTATATGGAAAAGGCTTTATGGCAGAAACTTCAGGACACGGCATAAATAGCGAGCTTTATAAGGCTATTGTGACTATTGTTGATGATCGCCTCAGGGAAATCAAGGCCACGCGACAGGACTTTGACGAATTGAAGTGGGTAGTTAAAGAGCTTGCGGAGGCCCAGAAGAAGACGGAGGCGAGACTTGATTCCCTGGCTGTGAGGGTAGAAGAGCTTGCGGAGGCCCAGAAGAAGACGGAGGCGA
>DTYH01000276.1 GCA_012961955.1 Desulfobacterales bacterium
CCAGTGGTCAACAAAAAAATTATATGTATGGATTTGCGGTGGGGGCCTTGAGTAACACAATATTAAACCTTGCATTAGTCCCCTCTTTTAGTTTAGGTGGTGCTGCTGCTGCAACGGTTATTTCTACAGTAGCCATGGCTGCCTTTTGTTACTTTAAGTCTACAAAGACAATTCATATTACGTTTAAAAAATTTATGTTCAAACCAGCTTTATCTTCTCTGCTAATGGCCTTAATTTTGGTTGTCTTCATAAAGCTGAACTTATTTGTTTTAGTTGTCTTGGGAATGATTTCCTATACTTTTTTTATGTTTATTTTGAGGGGGATAGCGGATGAAGATATGAAATTTCTTCTTAGGACATTGAAATTAAGAGACTAAGTAAATCGGAGTTTTGAAGACATATAAGATAGGTTGACTAATTTCGTAGTCTTATGAAAATTTCAATTTTATGTAGTGACCTATCCGGAAACTCATTTGGCAGAGCCTATCTGCTAGCAAGCATTCTGAAAAGACGATATGAGATAGAAATCGTAGGGTTTAGCCTTTTCCGACAGGGAAGAGAGATTTGGGGCCCTTGTGACACGAATGAGTTTGATGTAAAGGCTTTAAGGGGATCTTCCGGATTGGGGACATATTTATCGGCCATTAAAAATATTGAAGGTCGTATTACTGGAGATGTTCTCTATGCAATGAAACCAAGAATGTCTAGTTTTGGAATTGCGCTACTTAAAAAATTATCTAATAACCTCCCCTTAGTTTTAGATA
Source organism: Desulfobacterales bacterium (assembly GCA_012961955.1). Lineage (GTDB taxonomy): Bacteria > Desulfobacterota > Desulfobacteria > Desulfobacterales > DTYH01 > DTYH01. The sequence continues at coordinate 765 of DTYH01000276.1, forward strand.
ACGATGATTGGGAAGTCGGATTTACATTAACGAACACGAAGATAAAAGTACAATATTTGGTTAATGTTTGGGATATCAACTCCTTCTGGTATTTAAAAGTGATGGAAAAATTAATTCCGTTTGCTGATCAGGTTACTACCTCCTCAACTTTTTTGCAAAGGAAATTTGGAGGGGTAATAGTTCCCCATGGGCGTGACACCAGTTCGTTTGACCCAAAACGATTTGATCGCTTTAAGATACGATACCAATGGAAGATTGGTGACGATGAAGATGTTTTGATGTTCTTAGGGTCACCGGTTGTTTACAAAGGTTTAGAAGACTTAGTTAATGCAGTAAACATATTGAATAGGGATAACATAAGGTTATTTATCGTTGGCATGGATTTCAATTATAAGTATGTAAAAAGGCTAATGAAAATTGCCGGCTCCCACGTGACTTTCATCGGTCAGCAGCCTTTCCAAGAGATCCCTAAGTTTATTTCGATGGCCGATGTGATTGTAATTCCTCAGAGTAATAATCCTGCTTGTAGAGGACAAATGCCAGCTAAACTTTATGACGCTATGGCTATGGCTAAACCAATAATTGCTTCAAAGATTTCTGATATTCCTAATGTGCTTAAAGGATGTGGTTACTTATTTGAACCCGGTGATGTAAAAGGTTTGGTAGAAAAAATAAATTATGTCCTTGATAATAAAGAGGAAGCCATAGAAAAAGGTAAGCTTGCTAGAGAGAAGTGTATTAAAAATTATAGCTGGGATGCAATAGAAAAAGTATTAATAAAGGTATTTGCAAGATATGAGAATTGAAAAAATGGGGGTGAACCCCTTATAAATCAGGGTCTAGCAAAAATGAAAATACTTTATGTTTTCCCTTTTTGTAACAATTCAAGTGTTGGGATATCGAAATTGAGGGCTCTTAAAGAGCTTGGTCATGGTGTAGAAACTTTTGACAACAGGAGGCCTCGCTTATTTAATCCTAATTTTATTTTTAACAGAGTATTAAATAGATTCCCCAAAATTAGTCATTACTCGGGGATTGATTATTATGTTAGAACCGACACTTATTTGATAAATAGGGAGCTCATTGAAGCAGTGAAATCCAAAAAGCCGGACTTGCTTTTAGTGGACAAAGGAATAAATATTTTAATGGAAACCATACGGCGCATAAATGAGATAGGCATAGTTACTGCAAACTGGTTTCCTGATAACTTGGATCATTTGAATTGGATGAAACGAGCTGCTAGGACATATAAGTATTTCTTTCATTTTGACCCTTATGTAGTTTCGTTATTAAAAAAAGATGGTTTTGATAATGTCTATTATCTTCCTTTTGGTTGTGACCCGGAACTCCACAAAATTATCGAGGTAAGTCAGGAAGATTTTGAGAGATACAAATGCGATGTTTGCTTTGTTGGTGACTATTCCCCGGAAAGGGAAGAAGTCCTTTCCGAGCTTAGAGATTTTGACCTGAGTATTTGGGGATACAAACGCTGGAAAAAGTCGAAATTAAAAGCACATTATAAGGGGCTGATATCAAATGATATAGAAATGACAAAGCTATACAATTCTTGTAAGATTGCCCTTAACATTCATTATAAATATACAGGAGAAGGAGCTAATGTCAGAACCTACGAGATTAGTGGCTGTGGAGCGTTTCAGCTTGTTGATAATAAGAAAGATATTGCAAAGCTTTTCAAGATAGATGAAGAGATTGTTACTTATGAGACCAGGAAGGAATTGAGAGAGAAGGTTGTTTACTATCTGTTAGAAAATAATAAAAGGAAAGAAATCGGAAGAAAAAGCCAAAAAAACTTATGAAAATCATACTTTAATGAAAAGGATGACGCGACTCTTAGATATTATTCAGGAAGACTGCCAATGAGAGAGAATAGATTACTCATGAAAAAGGTCCTAATGATCGCTTACTACTACCCTCCTCTTGGTGGAGTTGGAACACTGCGAACCATAAAGTTTGCAAAATATCTACCCAAATTCGGCTGGCACCCTATTATATTAACTCCAGAAACCGGTGTCTGCTCGATCACCTGCGATAAAGGTGAAGGCGACATAGACGGGGTGGAGATTGTCAGGACAGGGTATTTTGATATTTTTAGTTTCCTTAGACGGTTTCAAAAGGGAGAAGCAAGTGTAGCCAGAGAAAACTTTGGTGCTCTTGAAAGCAAAGGACTTAAAAGGAAGCTCTCTGCCTTTCTCCAAAAATCTCTAAATGAGTGGGTTGCCTTTCCCGATTCAAGGATTGGTTGGTATCCTTATGCGATGAGAAGAGGGATAGAAAGGATAGGCCGCGGCGATATGTCAATTATATTCAGCACGTCAGCCCCCGAGACAGCGCATCTGATTGCCTACTCCTTGAAGCAAAGGACAGGGATTCCCTGGGTTGCGGATCTGAGGGATCTGTGGACACAGCATCATGGTTATCAAAGAACCAGGCTTAGATTACGTTTGGAAAAAGTGCTTGAGAAAAAAGTTCTCAGCAATGCCAATGCTCTCATTACTGTTTCCGATCCCTGGGCGAGACGATTAAGGTCTACAGTTAGTAAAGTATTTAATGGGAATGTCTTTACAATAACCAATGGCTTTGATCCTGACGATTTTTCCCAGAGAACAAGCAGAAGCAACGGAAAATTCATCATAACGTATGTTGGAACACTCTATCTACCAAACCAGGACCTTACGTTGCTTTTCAAAGTTCTTAACCAACTCTGTGAGAAAGGCCATGTAGACGTGAGAAAGGTGGAAATAAGATTTTATGGTTCGAAAGTCGAGGCTGTTAATCACCTGTGGAAAAAATCTTTAGTTGGCAAATCGGTGAAGATATTCGATAACGTATCTCATGAAGAGTGTGCCGCTGTCCAAAAGGACTCAACTGCCTTACTTTTGTTGGACTGGCAACAGCCCGAAGAAAAGGGAGTACTTCCAGCCAAGCTGTTTGAATACTTGGGCGCTCGAAGGCCCATTTTGTGTATATCAACCCACAAGACTGTTGTTACCGACTTGCTTAAAAGGACCAACGCCGGTGTCGTCGTCAAAAACGAAGAGGAGATGAGGGCTGTCCTTCTTAGGTGGTACCGAGAATTTATCGAAACAGGAGAAGTGAAATATCATGGGATAGAGTCCGAGATCATGAAGCACACCCGCGAGAACAAGACCAGACAGTTGGTCGAGGTTTTTGAGAAAGTCTGCAGCCATGCGGCCTGTCCAGGCAGGGAGTGAAATCTCATAAGACCGCTCCGAGATTCTATCTGAATAACAGTAAGCTGGGTAGCTATAGAGATGAAGACCATTCTCGTTACCGGTTGCAACGGGCTTTTAGGTCAGAAAACGGTGCTGTCGGGGTCGAAAGATAACAATATCATAGGGGTTGATCTGCATAAGTCTCCTATCATCTCTGATCTCCGTTATCATCGTCTCGACATCACTGATAAAGACCGGACTATGAGCTTTGTTGAACAAATCAGTCCCGACTGCGTGATCAATACCGCAGCCCTTACTGATGTGGATCTCTGCGAGACCCGGCCTGACCTGGCCTGGAAGATAAACGTCGAAGGTCTGATAAACGTGTCAGAGGCGTGCCTTAGGACCGGATCAAAACTGATCCAGATCTCAAGTGACTACGTCTTCGACGGCAAATATGGACCTTATGACGAGGATGCTCCCCCCAATCCCATCAATCACTACGGTCGGACGAAACTGGAGAGCGAAAAGGTAGCGCTCAGCTCCTCCCCTGATAACAACATAGTGGTGAGAACCATGGTCCTCTATGGCTATGCACCCGGAGTACGACCCAACTTTGTCCTCTGGCTTATAAATGCCTTACAGCAAGGCACGCAGGTCAGGATCGTGACAGATCAGTGGGGGAACCCAACCTTTGCTGACGACCTGGCTGGCTTACTGATTAGACTGGGCACTTCTGACCTGAGCGGCCTCTTTCACCTTGCCGGCGGAGACCTGTTGAGCCGTTTTCAAATGGCCCAACTTATTGCCGACGCTTTTGGCCTTGATAAAGGTCTGATCAAACCGGTTATAACCGTGCAACTCGATCAAACTGCTCCCCGACCACTGAAATCAGGGCTCAAAACCGGAAAGATTGAAAGAGCCCTCGGCGTGAAACCCTTAAAATTCAAGGAGGGGCTTGAACGATTAGCCGGACAGATGGGTCAGCTCAGTCCCAATCCTACATAACCCCGAAATCCTCTTTCTCCCTGATTACTTCCCTTGCCTGAGAAAGGACCTCCTATCTTCCCAACTAAATTTGGACTTGCTTTTACCACCAAAATATGTTATAATTGTACGATTCAAACTTTCTTCTGCACCTCATTAGAAAGGACCATATACAAGGTTAAATGCGCCCATGGCTCAATTGGACAGAGCGTCTGGCTACGGACCAGAAGGTTGGGGGTTCGAGTCCTCCTGGGCGCATCACGAACTTAGGGCCCTTTGGGCGGGCTTTTGAAAGTCTCTGGTTACCAGAGAGATAAAATGGAATCCCTATACTATCAAAATATGGGGAGGTAACAACATAGACAGGGATGAAGGCTGGATGAGACTGGCCTTAAAGGAGGCGGAGAAGGCCTTCGATGAAGGGGAGATCCCTGTCGGGGCCATTGTGGTCAAAGACCAGCGGGTGATCGGACGGGGACACAATCAGGTAGAGAACCTGAACGACCCCACGGCCCACGCAGAGATCATCGCTATCGGGGCCGCGGCAGGTGAGGTCAAATCCTGGCGCCTTGTAGGGTGTACCATTTATGTAACCCTTGAGCCCTGCGCAATGTGCGCAGGGGCTATCGTACTTGCAAGGCTGAGTCGCCTTGTCTTCGGCGCTTTTGACCCCAGAGCAGGGGCATGCGGCTCTTTGATGAACATCATACAGGACGAACGTCTTAACCACCATATTGATCTAACTTCCGGTATCCTTAGCCAGGAATGTAGCGGTATCCTGAAATCTTTCTTCCAAACATTACGGTAAACGGGTGGAGAGGTGCCTGAGTGGACGAAAGGGGCGGTCTCGAAAACCGTTGTCCCGAGGAATCGGGACCGGGGGTTCGAATCCCTCCCTCTCCGCCACAGCAGAAGAGTCTCCTCAGAATAAAGAAACTGTTTGGGGTTCATCAGCATCGTTGATGTCGTCAGCTACATTGCTCGGAGAGATGCCCGAGCTGGCCGAAGGGGCGCGACTGGAAATCGCGTGTGGGGTTAAAAGCTCCACCGAGGGTTCGAATCCCTCTCTCTCCGCCAAAGTGTCTCCTTTTATGAGTATACCAGTTTTAGGTATTAGGTAAAGTTAAACAGGGGATCTCCCTCGAATCTTGGAGAAGTACGCTATTAAAAAGTGAGAAGCGGGCCGAAGCGCCCCGGAGAGGAACTATTGCTCAGGAGAGAAAAAGATGCCGAAGAGGTTTAAGATAAAGGTCGGTAGGATTGAGATCGAAGCTGAACTCAACGACTCGAAGACGGCCCGATTGATCTGGGATGCCCTGCCGATAGAAAACAGTTTTAACACGTGGGGTGACGAGATATATTTTTCGATCCCGGTCCAGGCCGAGCTTGAAGATGCAAAAGAGGTTGTCCAGCCAGGGGATCTTGGATACTGGCCTCCTGGAGGTGCCTTCTGCATCTTCTACGGAAGGACACCTGCCAGCAGAGGAGACGAGATCCGACCGGCCAGCCCGGTTAATGTCGTCGGCAAGGTGGCAGGTGATCCCACCGTCTTCAGGGAACTTGCCCGCTCTGAGACCAGGATCCGGCTCGAAAAGGCCTAAATTACCAGCGTGATGACCTGGTTAGCCGCAGGTCTCCTCCTCAGATCCTTGAGGCCAGAGGAAGACAGGAGACGGAAGGAAAAGTGCCCTTAAGCCTGAGCCGTCAAGACCGTCCGGCGAACGGAGCAGCCACCCTTCTGCCCCTCTGACCGACCTGAGGGAGGGCGA
>DTYH01000277.1 GCA_012961955.1 Desulfobacterales bacterium
AAACGGATGCTCCGCCTCTACCATGTCGTGAATACCCCCTCCGCTCACCATTTTCCCCTGCTCCACCCCCCTTTCACCTCAAGTCCAAGGCCTCTCTCCTTCACCTCCACTCACCCTAACCTCCACACCCTCCCGTGTCCGGCTTCAATCGACTCAGTATATCGATCTCGTAACCATACCTACAAGGGATCTTGGAACTCAGAATCGGTATTGATATTGCCTGACCGATTCGAATTTGATAAACTAATTTGTGCAATCCTTCCGCTTTTGGCCGATTGAACAAAGGAGGAAGGGAGAGCATGAACGTCTGGTGCGTATCGTGGTAACCAATCTGATAGGAACAAAGGAGGAGGTCGAGAAGAATGCCCATCTATGAATACGAATGTAGCAGATGCAATCGCCAGTTTCAGAGTTTAATCATGAACAGGGAGGATGAGAAGCATCTGCTTTGTCCCGGATGCGGTTGCAGCGATTTAAAAAGACTGATCTCCAGGGTAGTTTACCATGTATCGGAGCAAGATCGTATTGATGCATACGACCCAAGTGCCAGCCAGAGTGAAAGCTTTTATAAGGACACCCGTAATATTGGTCTCCATGCCAAGAAGCGGGCACAGCAGATGGGGGTGGACCTCGGGAGTACTTTCGAGGAAAAGCTGGACCGTCTCAGGACTGACCCCACCAGCTTGTTAAAGGATGGTGAGTAGTAGGCGACTCAAGTACGGCAAACCCCGTTACGATTTCACCCCGTCAACTAGGGGTAACTGTCCACGGGGTGAAAATATCAGAGGTATAGTATATCGCTTTTGACCCCATGCCCCCGGGCGGGGTTACCCTAACGGGGTAAACCATTCTTCTAGTGGTAAAACGGATGCCCTGAGATAGTAAATCCCAGTTTTATCGTTTTTCTGAGGTGGCTTGACTCCGAAGGGCCGATTCGCCATAGCCCGGATCACCGGGCAGGAGAATCTTGACACCATCAGGACCGTGAGTTCTTTGCGGAAGAATGGCGGGGATGTATCGCTTTGTCCTGGCAACGGCGAGTAATTCCGAGCTGTGCTTATATTTACCGATGTCCTCCAGGTGTTTGATGGTAGGAAAGATCAATTTGAGCTCACCTTTCTTGTGTAGCTTCAAGGCATCGCGTGGTCGAATCCAGCGATGCTCTACCGTCTCACCGTTGTCATGGACTGGCACCTGCTCAGGGGGTGCCTCACACACGAAGAATCGGGTATCGAAACGGTGGGGTACATCCAGCGGCGTAATCCAGTGACTGAAATAATAGAGCTGATTAACTGCCAAACGCAAACCCTCCTCTCTGCAGATGTGGAGGATGGACTTTTTGTTTCCGTTGATATCATCCCGGTATGTTTCAAACCGCTTTGCTGTCTTGCGATCAGAAAAGCTGATGATTTTACCCCCCTTGTCATAGGCCAACAGGATGCCAGCCTCTTCAAAGCATTCACGGATGGCAGCTACCCAAAAAGCAAGCCCGCCGGATTCGATTCCCAGACGGTTGCTCGATTCACGGTCGCTCAGCCCTTCGCATATGCATTCAAGATTCGAATCCTTATCCGTTTCATCCACGCTACCGCCAGGGAAGACATAGGCCCCGCTTCCGAAATTTAGATTGCAATTACGCTTAAGCATGAAGATCTCCATGCCATGAGGGGCATCACGCACCATCATGACGGAAACAGCATCACGTGGCCTTACGACTGTTGACATAGACTACGTTTTGTACAAGGGCTACATCTTAGGTCTCTTCGGTTTTACCCCGTTAGAGAAGGCCACCGTCCAGCGCAGGCCATTAGAGGACGTACTTTTCTAACGCGGTTTCCCAAAACTTTTGGAGAAGGACCTAAAATTGATGGCTTAGGAAAAAATCATTTTGCTCACCCCGTTAGAAAAATTTTGTGCGGGATATTAGATCAAAGTGGAGTTTCCTGTTAAGAGAAGAGCCAAACTGAATCCCACGGGACCATGTGAAATTCTAGCGGGGTGAACAGAATTAGACTTTTTACGAGAGCGTCAAGATTGTTTGGGTCACATAACTCTAACTATTAGCAATTTGGATCGAGCTTGTAAAGGTAAAACTTACTGGCTACCGGTTTAGCTTGACATGTCCCCTTCGTTCTGCTCTAAAAATAGCTAAAGGCGTCTGTTTGTATAACCTTCCAAAAACCTCTACTTTATCAGAAAAGGACAATCAAAGATGAACGTCTCCGATCCGTCTTGTGAAATTGTAGCAATAGGTACAGAATTGCTGTTAGGACAAATTGTCGATACAAACTCCTCATTTTTGTCCGGGAGACTGAATCGAATAGGAATCCGAACCAGATTCTGTACCACGGTAGGAGATTCTTTAGAGGACATCCTGTTAATCATAAGGGAGGCCATAAACAGAGTAAATATTGTCATCACTGCCGGAGGGCTGGGGCCTACTGAGGACGATCTGACCAGAGAGGCTGTTTCAAAAGCGTGTGGTCTGGAGCTTGAGTTCAGACCTGAATTGATGGCCGCAATTGAAGAATTCTTTGAAAGTAGAGGTATTAAGATGCCCTCATCAAATCGAAAACAGGCATTCGTTCCTAAAGGGAGCCTAGTTATCCATAATCGTTTGGGGACTGCACCTAGCTTTATAGTGGAAAAGAATGGGATAGTCATTATTTCTCTCCCTGGAGTACCAAAGGAGCTGTATCACTTGATGGATAAGAGGATAATTCCGTATCTGAAAGAGAGATTCAGGCTAAAAGAAAAGATGATCAAATACAAGGTCCTGAAGATTTGCGGTATAGGCGAAAGTGCAGTTGATGCCCAAATAAAGGATCTAATGCAGGCGGAGAACCCGGAAATAGGATTGTTGGCTTATCCCGGAGAAATAAAGATCAGGATTACAGCAAAGGGAGAGAATAAGGGACAGGCCGACAGGATGATTGCCAATGTGCAACGGGAGATATACAATAGATTAGGAGATCTGATCTATGGGGAGGATGAGGATACGTTAGAGGGTAAGGTATCTGAACTGCTCCGTATTCATAAGGCTACGCTGGCCACCTTGGAATCGTTTACCGGAGGTCTGCTTGCAGCAAGGATAAACAGCCAGGCGTGCCATAGCCTTAAGCAAAGTCATGTGATTACGACATTGCCCCAATTGAGCCAGTTTTTACGATTCGATATTGATTCCGTATTGAAAAACAATTCTCAGGAAATCTCATTGCGCGCAGCAAAAAGAATAAAAGAAATGGCCAATACCTCCATCGGTCTGGCGTGCTGGGGAGAGATACGATCAGCCCATAACGATTTTCAAGTATCAACATCTCTTGCCATTTCAATCAACGATCAGGAGAGAGTCTTCTCTTATCAGTTTGGGGGAGACCCGGAATCATTGAGGGCAAGAGGAGTGATAATATGCCTTGAAAGGCTGAGAAAAGAATTGTTAAGATTATAGGGCCAAAGTTACATCGCAAACCACTATTCTTCTGCCTTTAGAATAAACAGGCGGATATATCGAGGATCCAAATCTTCTGGCGAGACATACATAAGTTCATTCCTAAGGTCAGCAAAGATCTGATTCGTGATCTCTTGTAGTCGGTGCGCCGTTTCGATATCCGGCACTTTAAGGTTTTTGGTAAGCCATTCCAAAAACACCTCTTTGATATGCGGCCTTACCTCTCGATAGGCGGACCCATTTAACCATAACATTCTAAAGAACTCTCTGAATTTACCAAGCGAGAGAGGGGCGAGCAATTCGTCTTTGTGCAAAAAGTGACGTGCAAATGCGGTAAGTAGAACGTTCTTGTAGGTCACTGTGTGATTCAGGTTCTTGTTATACCATTTTTCCACATATTCAACAAAACGAGAAAGTGCCTCGTATTCAAACAAGGCCTTTAGCGCTTTTTCCAGTGCCATTATACGATTAAGGGCAGTCCGACAATCCTCGATTTCAGAAATGTCTTCGAATTCCCGGTATTCCCCTTCATAACCTGCAGGGCCCGCATAGAATAGAGGGCGTTTTCTTAATAGACCACTCAACTGCTCCTCCCATGGAGAGTCCAGGAATGACAAAGGTATCCTCTGTTCAGAAAACCAGCTCTTCCGAATCCATTTCTGTACGTCCCATTTCACCTCAAGGGCGCCGCTGTAACCGAAGCGAAACAAGGTGAGGAGGGAGTATTTTTCTATAAGATAGGATGCCACACTGCTGTCCTTCCCTCCTAATCTTTGCAGACCGATTGATACGTACCCACAAACCTTTCTCATTGCCTTTCTTAATACTTCCCGATCGGTTACCAGAAGTAGATCGGCTACGATCACATGGTTTGTGAGTCCTGCCAGTTCCACAAGGATGCGTTCCCGTACGTTCCTTTGTATGTGTTGTAATGCCAGGGAGAATACATTCCTTTCCTCGAGTGCCACAACAGAATAGGAGTACGGGGAGGTCCACAAATCCTCCGTCTCTGGAAGTTGGTCCACCCTTTTATTACTAGGTTTGGCCAAACTATCGGGTCTCAGATACTGATAAATCCCTACTGCTTCCTCAAAAGGTAAAAAGCCCTTCTCTCCTAGTCGAATATTCCGTGTTCGGTATGCCTCTTCCTCTAACTCCGCGATCTGATAGGAAGAGAGCTCAAGGAGAGTCTTCTGGTATTGTTCGTAATCGTTCTGTGCCATAGATTCGAGTGTCTTACGAAGGAAGGATTCTGATTCCGTATTAAGGAATTGTACGTAAAAGACACCATCCATGGTAAACAGATCATCAGGGAGTTCTGAGGGGTCCTGATCCTTCTCCTTAATGATTACCCGCACACCCTTAAGCAATAGAAAGATAAACCAGTCCGGTTCTTCGCTTCTGAGCCAGTCTAGACAACGACGAAGATTAGAAGAAAAAAGGAGAGAAAGCCAGTAGATAGCCTTTTCTTCCGTTATTCGATCCCTATGCCATATCTCAAGGTCAAGCAGATACTGCCACTGACGGGTTGAAGCCATGGATATAATGGGCAGAGCATCCTCTGGCCCGATCTCCTGGACCATTAAATAGAAATCCTCATCGGCAAGTGATTGGACCAATTCGGTTGAATGCCTTGAAGCCAGTATCAACTCCTGGGCCTCCTTGCCGGTTTTACGCAATACTGCTTCCCTTTGCCTTTTCACGTCTAACTCCAAAAAATCTCTGAGTTTGACCTGTCGATCTTCCCGGCCCATCTCTCTCAAAAGTTCGCAGGTACGTTAATGGTTAGAAGATATTGTATTCTGTGTTGACTGGCTCAAATTATCTCACAAATAACAATCACACAAACTCAAACCAAAGGCAAGGAGAAATTAGGGGTTCGAGTCATTTTGGTCTGCTGTTGAAAAAGGTCTCACTTGGCGCCGAGCAAGTTCCACCCAGCTGAATAGCCAGGAATTGTCTATGAGAGAGGGTGCTTCTGGCAAAAAAATACCCCCTGAACCGTTCAAACGTTTGGTCCAGGGGGTAAAAAGAGGGGATTAGTACATGTCTTCTTCTGGCATAGACGGGGTTGCTGCAGGCGGTGTCTCTTTCTTCTTGGGTTTCTCGGCTACCATCGCTTCTGTGGTCAATAGAAGGCCAGCTACAGAGGCAGCGTTTTGGATGGCAAAGCGGGCCACCTTGGTGGGATCAATAACACCCGCTTCCATAAGGTCTTCAAACTCACCTGTTTCAGCATTGAATCCGTAGGCGTCTTTTCCACCCTTTACTTTTTCTACTATCACAGACCCTTCATAACCAGCATTCTCTGCGATCTGACGAAGTGGCTCTTCCAGTGCCCTCTTTACAATGGCAACACCGAGATTTTCATCCCCGGGGAGTTTCATATTCTCCAGAGCCTTTAGGCAACGTAAGAAGGCCACTCCGCCGCCAGGAATGATTCCTTCTTCCACGGCCGCCCGGGTAGCGTTGAGGGCGTCTTCTACACGAGCCTTTTTCTCTTTCATCTCGGTTTCTGTTGCAGCGCCCACATTAATTACTGCCACTCCGCCCACAAGCTTAGCCAGACGTTCCTGCAATTTCTCACGGTCATAATCGGATGTGGTCTCTTCTATCTGTGCTCTAATCTGACGTACCCGTCCTTCGATTGCACTCTTGGTGCCAGCACCATCCACTATTGTGGTGTTGTCTTTATCAATGTTTACGCGCTTGCATCTACCCAGGTCATTAAGTGTAACATTTTCCAGCTTTACACCAAGTTCTTCAGATATTACACGACCACCCGTGAGAATGGCGATGTCTTCCAACATGGCCTTCCTGCGGTCACCAAACCCAGGGGCTTTTACTGCAGCGCACTTGAGGGTGCCCCGAATCTTATTAACCACCAAGGTGGCAAGAGCCTCGCCTTCCACATCCTCTGCAATCACCAAAAGTGGTTTACCCATCTTGGCGATCTGTTCAAGGACCGGAAGCATGTCCTTCATATTGCTGATCTTCTTCTCGTGTATCAAGATATAAGGCTCCTCCAGAGAGACCACCATCTTCTCAGGTTCGGTAACAAAGTATGGAGAAAGGTATCCGCGATCAAATTGCATTCCCTCAACAATTTCCAGGGTGGTCTCCATGCTTTTGGCTTCTTCTACGGTGATTACGCCTTCCTTCCCCACCTTCTCCATGGCCTCCGCAATAATCTCTCCAATAGCCGTATCATTATTCGAGGATATGATTCCAACCTGAGCGATCTCTTTACGTTCTTTGGTGGGCTTTGAAATCTTATTCAGCATACTTACCACTTCCTCGACAGCCTTCTCTATGCCCCTCTTTATGGCCATGGGATTATTCCCTGCTGCCACGAGTTTGGAACCTTCCTGATATATGGACTGGGCCAGGATGGTAGCAGTGGTGGTTCCGTCTCCAGCTACGTCGGAGGTCTTTGATGCCACTTCTTTCACCATTTGGGCACCCATGTTTTCAAACTTGTCTTCCAGCTCGATCTCCTTGGCCACAGTAACCCCGTCCTTGGTAACAGTGGGAGACCCCCATGACTTCTCCAGAACTACATTTCGACCTTTAGGGCCCAGGGTAACCTTGACTGCAGAAGCCAAATTATTTACCCCCTTAAGCATCTTTTCACGGGCCTCAGTATCGTATTTGATCAGTTTTGCAGCCATAACTATCTTAACACCTCCTTCTTAAAAAACATGGATTATTCCAAGATAGCCAAAATGTCGTCCTCTCGCAGAATCAGGTGTTCCTCTCCCTCGATCTTGACTTCTGTGCCAGCATACTTTCCAAACAGGACCTTATCATTTACCTTCACCTCAAGAGGAGTCCTTTTTCCATCTTCGCTGATCTTGCCTGAACCTACAGCTATTACCTTTCCTTTTTGAGGTTTCTCTTTGGCTGTATCCGGTATGATAATGCCTCCAGCTGTCTTTTCATCCTCGTCGATACGAGCAACCAGGACTCTGTCATAAAGTGGTCTGATCTTCATATCCATTCCTCCTTTCCTAAATAGAAGCTAATTTTGAATAGACCACAAGCAGGCCTTATCACCTTACTAACATTAGTTTTACAGGTTCAAAGGTACCCGATCTTTAAGCCTTTTTGCAAGGACTTCCAGTAACTATTCCGCATCCCCCGGTTTCCAAACGGAAATCACTAGTACAGTCTGCATTTTTTGGTCTTTTCTGAACTATGTAAACAGCTATGCTAAGTTATTTGTAAGGTTAAAAGTCACGCAAAACCTCTTCTTAAAAGGAGCTGAAACGAAAAAGGGATGTGAAAAAATTCAGGGCTATTCTTCTATCGATTAGGTAATTACGGAAAAAAATTATTTCTGAAAAGCAGTAGCAAAATGTGTAACTTTTTCATTAAACTACCACCTTTTGTCACAGTTTTTACTGAAATTAATCACAAAAATCAGTCTGTCAAGAGGGAAAACGTTTTTTATATTAGGAAGCGTTCCCACCAGCTCTTCCATTTAGGGCATATATGGTGAGAGGCTTAAAACTTTTCTTTTAAGGTTTAGCAATTTGACTATAAGACCAACGTATAGTATATTTTCTTCTTTATGGGTAGGATCGGCATATTGCTGCAACATGCTAAGTGAAGCAGCATTTTAACATTTGCTCCCGTAGAAAAGCCCTGTGAGGAAAGACGAGGCCAAAATCGATATATTATACCTGATTTTCATCCCGTTAAATTTCCCGAGGGGGAACCCTATTTGTAACTGTTCAAGCGGGGAATTCTAACGGGGTCTACTTTGTCAAAGCCTTTGGTGGCAATCATTTAGGCAAGGTTGGAAAGTTTTTTGCCTATCTTTCATAGATGAATTGGAAAACCTTATCCTGTCATTCCTGCGAAAGCGGGAGTGCTGCGATTTAGCCGATGGATTCCCGGTTCCGCTGGAATGACCGGTAGGGAATAGTTGGATTTAGGGAACTACTGAGACGGTCTCAGTGTCGGTGGTCAGTTAACCGATACCGACCCTGACCAGCGATAGAGTTTTTGCTCACTCTTGCTCTGCTTTTCATGGTCATTCTGAACAGAGCAAAGCGGAGTGAAGAATCTCTTGAGATGCTTCACTTATGCTTGCTCATTTAGCGTAACAGATTTCTGGTAACTAGAAAAGATAGAGGAGATAGGATCTGAACATGGAAAAAAATAGGATTCCAATAAAGGAAGGTCTGTGGACAACACCAGCTTCAGGAGAGGAGCCACAACTGATTGGTAGCAAATGCAAGGCTTGTGGGGAGCTCTTCTTTCCGAGAAAGGAAAAAGGTTGGTGTATACACTGCCAGCAAGAAACGCTCGAAGATGTCAGGTTAAGTCGAAGGGGTAAGATCGTCAGTTTCAGTGTGGTGATGCAACAGCCAGGTGGGGATTTCTACAAAGGACCGGTTCCGTATGCTTATGGTTGTGTAGACTTGCCTGATGGTATAAGAATCGAATCTCTTTTTACAACTGACGACTTCAATGAACTTAAAGTTGGCAGGGACGTTGAACTCAGGATAGAAAAATTGTACGAGGATGACGAGGGTAATGAGGTATTAACTTTTAAGTTTACCCCAATCTAGCTGTACTCTGTTGTGACTTATTCGATTTTATGCAACATGATGATAAATCGACAAATGTCAGTCTAACGTTAGCCAGCGTAAAGATAAGAAGGAGATAAAGGCCATGAAACCCATGAACGAGATGAGAGACGTCGTGGTCGCGGGTATCGGTCTCACCAGGTGGGGCGTTTACCCGGATCAGGAATGGTACGATTTTGGGAGTGAGGCCATATTCAGAGCCCTAAAAGATGCTGAGATGGAATGGAAGGATGTGCAGGCAGCGTTTTGCGGTAGCGTTTACCAAGGAACAGGCTCAGGCCACCAAGCTATCAGAGAGGTGGGACTAACCGGTATCCCGATTGTCAACGTGGAAAACGCCTGCTCGAGCGGGTCTTCAGCATTCAGGCTGGCATATCAAATGGTAGCCTCCGAGATCTATGATATCGTTCTTGCCCTTGGTATGGAAAAGATGCCCCGAGGACCTATACCAAGTACTGCTTTTCGGCCATGGGAGCTGGTATCAGGGTTTAATGTTCAGGTGGCCAACTATGCCAATGAAACGGTTGAGTATATGCACAATACAGGGGCCACACTGGAGGATTTTGCCAGGGTAACGGTAAAGAACCGCAAAAACGGTGCCATGAATCCCAATGCTCGATTTCAAAAGCCGGTCACCATTGAAGAGGTGATGAATTCTCGTGTGGTGGCGACTCCATTAAGGTTGTACCATTGCTGCCCGCTTGCCGACGGTGCCAGTGCCATCATCCTTTGCAGTCGTGACAAGCTTAAGACAAAGAGCAGGGGCATAACGGTAGCTGCATCAGTTCTTGCATCCGGGGTGTATGGCGAAGGATTCCTTCAAGGCGGTAGTCCCGCAAGCCTCAAATATCCTCCCTCGTTAGGAATAGTAGAGCTTTCGGTCAAACAGGCGTATGATATAGCCGGATACGGGCCAGAGGATATGGACCTCGTCCAGGCCTATGATACCATGGCACCTGCCGAATTATGGGATATTGAAAAGATGGGGTTCTGCAAGACCGGAGAGGCACGCCATCTATTGAAGGAAGGTGTATTTGACATAAATGGTAGGCTTCCAGTAAACACAGACGGTGGACTGATGTCGAGAGGCCATCCACTGGGAGCTACTGGTCTCGCCCAAATATGTGAGATAGTCTCACAACTGCGAGGAGAGGCCGGGCCAAGACAGGTGGAACGAGCAAGAATTGGGCTGGCTCATGCTATGGGAGCCGGGCCTAACAGTTCGGTCACTATTCTCAAAAGATAATTCTTACGCTCTGCAATTTGTGCCTTTTTCCGGCAAAATGTCTTCGCCACGGAGACGCAGAGAAGGCGGGGACGTAATGGTTTTCCTTTGCCGACAGACGATGGAGAATTGAAAAGAGGATTCCTTTTTTGGTAACAAGTTAGCGTTTTGGAAAAATTGAGTGTTCACGGAGTGAAAAGAAAATCTTCACCCCGTTAACAGCTACACTTTTTTGCCATGAGGGTTGGTTGTTTTTGCCCATCATTGTGTCTCGATGGGGAGCAAGACAAACACTCTTGGCCTTCTTCAGAAATTTCTCTCACAGAGAGCAAGATTAAACTTTTTACGAGACCTCCAATGATCAATCAGGGGACTAGGGTAAAAAGGTGGATAAGATCATTGATGATTTTTATGGGACAGAGCATGCGATCCGTTACTATGGATGGGTCGTGGTTGGGATGGGTTTCCTTGCCAACCTAGTGGGCTACGGTCTTGTGTTTGCGTATGGTGTATTTTTAAAGCCAGTTGCTTCCGAATTTGGCTGGAGCCGAGCAGTTACATCCGGGGCATTTAGTTCCTATGCCATTGTTCATAACATCATGGCATTCCTTGCAGGAAGACTTATCGATAGATTTAGTCCTAAACTGGTCCTGACAGTCGCTGGTTTCTCGCTCGGCCTCTCCATGATACTGATGAGCTTCATCACCTCTCTCTGGGAGCTTTACCTTTATTACGGTCTTGTGTTCTCCATAGGTATTGCCGCAACCTACACGCCTGTAATGGCCACGGTCTCCCGTTGGTTTAGATATAAAAGGGGTCTTGCTATTGGAGTGACGGCAGCAGGGCTGGGAGCTGGGTCTCTGGTCTTTTCACCTCTGGTGGCCTGGCTGATCTCCTCATTTGGATGGAGGGTCACCTACGTCATTATTGGTGTTATCTCTTGGGTTGTCTTCGTCCCTGTAGTGAGATTTATAAGGGATGCCCCTCGTGAGATCGGTACAAGCGGATCTGATTCGTCCAATACGCTCTCTTTCTCCAAGGCCTTCATGACAAGGACTTTCTGGGCGTTTGGTGTTTCGTGGATGTTTATTGCTATTGCCATGTGGGCAATAATGATACATATAGTTCCTTTAGCTACTGATCGAGGAATGCCCATCGTAACTGCGGGAATTATGGCCGGCCTTATAGGGGTAGGTAGTATAACCGGTAGAATAGGTGCTGGCTTTATTTCGGATAGGGTTGGGAGGAAAAAGATTATTATAAGTGCATTCTCTTTCCAGTTAATAATGACTATCTGGCTTTTGTTTTCTAGACAAGCGTGGATGTTCTTCCTGTTTGCAATATTGTTCGGTCTCAGCTCTGGGGGGTGGACAGGTGTTATAGCAGCCTTTCCTGCTGATTACTTCGGTCTCAGAGCAACAGGTACAATCTTAGGCTTTTCAGTCATAATGGCTGGAATAGGCATAGCTATCGGTCCTTACCTCGGAGGGTATTTTTTCGATGTTACCCACTCATATGAGGGTATGCTCGTCATATGCATAATTGCAACGGTTGCAGCAATACTCTCCGCCTCATTTATCACCCCGGTCAGAAAGCGGGATGCACCCATGTAGGCTTACAGAATTGCAACTATTAAGGCCAAAAAGCCTCATACTGAGCCTGAACGAAGTATCTCTCGTAAGCGAAGCATGTATAAAGAGATTCTTCTCTCCCCCCTTTGCTCCGTTCAGAATGACGGGGGGATAGAGTCCGTTCAGAATGGCGTGATAACGACCTTTGGTGAAAGTGACCATGAGAAGCACAGCAGCATGGATGTACCGTTTCAGACAGGTCAAGGGGAAAAGGGTGTTGTTGGTTTGGGCAGCGCCGTTGTCCGCGCCAAGATTGTGTCGATATTGGGAGGCCGGTTCGTGGGGAGCGAGCTTTTCAAGCCATATATGATAGTCGTGGTGAACTCCACGCTCATCATCGTTGATAAGACGGAGGCAAGTTATATGTATGGCATTTACTCTAAAACAAATCCTTCCTTGATGCCGCTCTCCTTCAAACATTCTTCTACGTGCGATGTAGTATTGGTAGATGCCCGTTGAGACGGGACCTCAAACCAAAGTTCTCTTCGATAGTTCTTCGTTCGGACTCTTCTTCGAGGGATTTAAAACCAGACCTGATCTTCCTATAATCCCAGTTCACCGCTTATTTCTTGCATAGCCTTAAGTGCAATCTCAAGGAATTCATCCAGGCTCAGGGCTGTATGCTCTATTTCCGCAATAAACTCTCGATTGCAATTTCGTGCAAATGCCTTAGTCTTATATTTCTTCCTAATCGATTTGACTTTTACATTTGAAACCCTCTTCTCAGGATTCATCAAGGTTGTTGCATATATTAGGCCGGTAACGGTCTCTGCAGCAACCAGAACATGCTCGATATACTTAGTCCTCCTTTTCTCTTTTACGTTTCCTCCTCCGCATTCTGTTCCCCATGCGTGGGAACAGATGATGTCGATAGCCTCCAAAGATACCCCCGCCTCCTTCAAGATGTCTCTGGCAACAACGCAATGATTTACTGGATCATCCTTTGTTTTATCAAAATCGATATCGTGGAGAAGTCCCAGGATTCCCCACTGTTCCTCATCCTGACCAAAATGCCTTGCCAACCCTCTCATTATCTCCTCGGTTGCTCTGCAATGCATACGTATTCCCTTATCTTTAACATATTTGTCAAATAGTTCTCTTGCCTGATCATAAGATAAATTGGTATTTACAGGCTCAAAATTAGTGTCCAAAATCTTCCGTTCCTCCTTTGGGATGTAATCTGTAACTATTTAGCCAAATAACAAATAAAGTGTGTTCAGGCAACACTTTAAACTTTGCAAAAAGTTGCGAGAACTCAACCACAAGGCGTCGTGGTGCAGAACAATCCAAAGGCTACAAATCTTGCGATGCCTTTTCCGTTGACAAACAATCCCTTTTTTCCTATACTCCTGTCCCAAAAAGGGATTTCTTATCACCCTCTTATTACTAAAACTTCACTTCTTGTCACTCGACCTGCTATTCCTTGTCAATACTGAAGGAAAGACTGGACGATTTCCAAAAGGAAGAGCAGAGAACAAGGTTGAGTTGAGATGGCCAATGCCAAAAGAACTGACACATTTTTACATTGCAGAAGTTGTGGCAACCAGGCTGAGAAATTCTACGTTTTCTGAGAATACGCTCGATTATAGGGAAATGTTATTGTTGGGGGCGGTATTTCATGATGTCCTCTACTATTTGCCCTTCACCGATCCAAATTACCAGAGATTTATCAAGATTCCAGGAATTCTGCATGGGACCAACGGACAGGACGCTTTCCTGATTATAAGACAAATAATAAGAGGAATAACCAAAATTCAGTATTACGAACCTTTACTTGCTTTTACTGTCGGTCTTATTACACACATTTTTACAGATGCTACCTTCCATCCTTTTATATATTATTCCACGGGCGATTATTATGACAAAGACCGTTCAAGAAGGAGCAGGGCTATAGCAAGACACAGGAGGCTAGAAACTGTGTTAGACATGTTTGTATGTGAACACTACCGTCCTTCTTTCGGAAATCCTAAAAGTCTCTTGCTAAATTCAAAGGTCGATTTAACTTCTTTTTTTCAACAACTTTGTCTTCTGATAGGTTTTGAAAAGCCAGATGTTCTTGCCGCTTCGATAAAGAAATCATATCAGACGTTCTTCACCTTTCATAATCTTGCAAGATCAAGATTGCTAACCTTTCTTGTATATTACTTAGATCCTATTCTTTCTGCAAAAATAAAACAAATAACCTCACTCTTTTACTATCCTCAGCTAAAGAAGAAGATGGCAATGGTAAGTGGAGAGCTAAGATTTAAGAATCCCAGGACTGGAGAAGAAACACATACAAATATTGAGAATCTGTTTACAGAATCCGTAGAAAAATCAGTTTCGCTCTGTAAAGTTATAGACGACAGCCTGAATAGTGAAAATAAAGAGATTCCCCTTCTCTTTCAGCAATTCGACATAATAGCTGATAGCACACGCCTCTGCCTCTAAACAATGGTGCTAACCTCTACAATACTTCAAATTTAGGTCAGATAAGGAAACCAGTTCCGTCTTCGGACCCATCTCTTCAGCCCGTGAACAGTTACCTTTATTTTGACCCTAAATTGTGGACCTTCATGATCCGATACACCTCCTTCTTTCCGATAGGTGCTCCGTTCCTCTCTAAAATATGGGCTAATCCCTGGGGGGTATCGGCCTTGG